>CANQSA010000007.1 GCA_947626415.1 uncultured Lachnospiraceae bacterium | reverse complement strand
GATCTGGTATAACATTTCCCGTCAAAAACAGCCATTCCGCCCCTTCTGGTACCCAGATGAGAATGGTAGTCTGTCCCGAAAAACAGATCCATGACACAATCCCTGTCCAAACAAACGCCAAAAATTCCACCCATTGTATTTCCTCCTGTTTCCTGTTTTCTCATGTCTGATCCCGGATTTTCCGCCCCGGCTTATATCTGTATTACCAGTATATCCGATTATCCGGTTTCAGGCAATAAAAATCTAGTCCATTTTCGGAAATGTCACTGTAATGGTGGTGCCGCCGTCCATAACGCTGTGCAGCTCTATATTCGCGTTATGAAGCCTTGCGGCGTGTTTTACGATGGAAAGGCCCAGTCCGGTTCCGCCCAGTTCCTTGGAACGGCTCTTATCCACCCGGTAAAACCGTTCAAAAATACGTTCTTTATGCTCATCAGAGATTCCGATTCCCGTATCCGCCACGGAAAGTATAACGGAATCCTGCCGGTTCTTTACCGTTACCGATACGCTGCCGGACTCCCGGTTGTATTTGATCGCATTGTCACAAAGATTATACACAATACTTTGCAGCAGCTGCGGAATGCCTTCCACGACCGCCGGTTCCCCGTCGAGCGTCAGCGTCACATGCATACGCTCCGCTTCCACAGACAAAGCGTCAATCGTATCGCCTGCCAGCGCATACAGATCCGTTTTCTCCCGTTTCATCTCAATTTCATTTTCATCCAGATGCGACAGTCGGATAATATCTTCTACCAGACGGATCATGCGCTGCGCCTCCCCGTAAATGCGGGTATAAAAATCCATTTTATCTGTTTCCTGCACCATCCGGTTCATCAGAAGCTCTGCCGAACCGGCTATGGTATGCAGCGGTGTTTTCAGTTCATGGGAAACATTTGCCGTAAACTCACGGCGCATCTGTTCCGCCTTTTCCTTTTCTGTTACATTGAGCGCCAGCATAACAGAACCGGAAACGACATCCCCGGAAACGACTGGGCTGACCAGCAGTTGGTATCTGTCTCCTGCCAGGCTGATCATACAGTCGGCGTGCCGCCCCTGTTCCGCCTGCAGAAGCAGATTTGAAATCTCCAGGCTGCGGTTTACGGACAGAATATGCTGTCCGAGGCAGGAATGATCTGTCTCAAATAAACGCTGCGCCGCACGGTTGATCTCCAGAACAATCCCTTTCGGATTCAGCAAAATAATCCCTTCCGTCATATTTTCCGTAACTGCCTCAAATTCCTGCTGCTTTTGCATCAGCTGATCACTCTGCTGCTGAATCTGCTTCTGCTGGGTGTCGATCCGGTGAAGCAGCGGAGCCAGTTCGTCATAGCCGTCATTGGAAAGCGGCTCTTCCAGATTGAGCCTGTTTAACGGCTCCACAATCTTTTTCGACAGTCTGGACGCCAGCACAAGCGACAGGACAATGGCAATGATCAGAATAATAATGATCGGCTGCAGCATCCCCAGAGTCAGCGTAAGCAGGGTGTTCTGGGAAACAGACAGACGCAGGACAGAACCGTCCGGCAGCCGCTTCGCACTGTAAAGCGCCCGCTCCATCAGTGTAACCGAGTACCGGGAGCTCTGTCCGTAGCCGCTTCGCATTGCCTCCTGGATTTCCTCCCGCTCCAGATGATTTTCCATCTCATCCGAATCCGATTCACTGTCGTAAAGTACCGTCCCGTCCGACTGAATCCAGGTGATCCGGTACTGTGTCGTATCAAGCCCCTCAAAATAACCGCTTCCTTCATTCGCGACCGCGTGCGCCGCCAATTCCGTCTGCATCTTCAACTGATCCTGCCGGGTATTTGAAAAATAATCGTAAAGAACCCACATAAACAGGATAACCGACGCCAGAAATACGCCAAGCGCCACAAAGCAGATCGAGCGAAAAATTCGTTTTGTCATTCTCTCTCCTCCTGCGCTTCCATCCGATAACCGACGCCGCGGATAGTTTCGATATAATCTCCGCAGACGCCCAGCTTAGTCCGCAGGGTACCGATATGGACGTCCACCGTTCTGGTCTCGCCCATATATCCGTCTCCCCAGATTCCCTGCAGAAGCTGATCACGGCTGAATACCCGTCCCAGATTTCCCATAAATTTCTTTAAAAGTTCATACTCCTTCAACGTCAGCTGTATGCGCTTTCCATCCACAAGAACCGTATGTTCTCCAAGATTCATGATAAGTCTGCCAACCTGAAGGATCTGATCGTTCTCCTTTGATTCCGTGCGCCGCAGCACCGCTCTCACACGGGACACCATCTCCATCATGCCGAACGGCTTTGCCAGATAATCATCCGCACCCAGATCCAGACCGATCACTTTGTCATATTCCGTTCCCCTGGCAGTCGCCATGATAATCGGAATTCCGGCCGTTACCGCAGTCCCCCGCAGCCGTTTCAGAATTTCAATCCCGTCTTCTCCCGGAAGCATAATATCCAGCATAATGAGCTGCGGCTTCTCCGTTTTCAGAGCGTCAAACAGTTCCTTTCCCGATTCCAGTCCTTTTGCTTCAAACCCGGAAGAATTTAATGTATAGATCATTAAGTCCCGGATGCCGCTATCGTCTTCCACACAAAAAATCATATCCTTCTCCTTTCCAGTCCACACCCTATCATATCGTATCTTCTGTCATTTTTCAATGTTTCGTCTGTATATGTCCGGCACGGTGTCCCAAAATCGAAAACAGCACCCACTCTGCAATATTCGCGGCATGGTCGCCCATCCGTTCAAAATACTTGGCGATCATCAGCAGATCCAGGGCATACTCCCCGTCCGCTTCTGAATTTTTCAGGCGGCCGATCAATTCCGTTTTAATTCTGTTAAAATGCTGGTCTACCACATCGTCATATGCAATAACGGATTTCGCAAGTTCCACATCATTCTTCACAAACGCGTCAATACTGTCTGTCACCATCTTGATCGCTGCCTGCGCCATACGGTGAATATCCAGTTTATCATCCGTTGCTGCGATATGCTCCATGGAAACAATTTCGGCAATATCGCCGGAATTATCTCCGATCCGCTCCATATCGGTCACCATTTTCAATGCCGAAGAAATGGTCCGGAGATCCTTTGCCACCGGCTGCTGCTGCAGCAAAAGCCGCATACACATTGCCTCAATGTCCCGCTCCTTATGATCGATTTGGGAAGCGTATTCCGATACTTCCTCCGCGATTGTCAGATTGCATTCGTCAAGCGCATTCGCAGACATTTCAATTGCGTTTTCACACAGTGTCCCCATTGTGATCAGTTCTTTATGCAGCAATGCCAGCTGCTCATCAAATTTCGACCGCATTATCCAAACCTCCCTGTAATATAATCCTCTGTCCGCTTATCTTTCGGCATGGAAAAAATCTGCTCCGTATCATCATATTCCACCATTTCCCCTAACAGAAAGAACGCCGTTTTATCCGAAATACGAACAGCCTGCTGCATATTATGGGTTACAATGACGATCGTGTATTTTTCCTTCAGAGAAATCGCAAGCTCTTCAATCTTAGATGTGGAAATCGGATCCAGGGCACTGGTGGGCTCATCCATTAAAAGCACATCGGGCTCAACTGCCAGGGCACGGGCAATACATAATCTCTGCTGCTGTCCGCCGGAAAGCCCCAGCGCGTTTTTTTTAAGCCGGTCTTTTACCTCGTCCCAGATCGCGGCGCCCCGCAGAGACCGTTCCACAATGTCGTCCAGCTTTACGCGGCTTTTGATCCCGTGCGTCCGGGGACCATACGCAATATTATCATAGATACTCATCGGAAACGGGTTCGGCTTCTGGAATACCATTCCGATATTCTTCCGCAGCATATTTACATCCACAGACGATGAAAAAATATTGGTTCCGTTGTACAGGACTTCCCCTGTGATTGCCACGCCCGGAATTAAATCGTTCATTCGGTTCAACGTCTTTAAAAATGTGGATTTCCCGCATCCCGAAGGACCGATCAGGGCTGTGATCGCTTTTTCCGGTATTTCCATATTGATATTGTGCAGTGCCTGTGATTTTCCATACCAAAGACACAAGTCATTTACAGTAATCATAGCGTTATGCGTTCCTCCTTCTCTTAAAGATCACACCGACAAGTGTGGCCAGCAGATTGATCAGTAATGTCAGTATCATCAGAATCGCGGCAATCGCGAACGCCACATCAAATTCCCCTTTCTCTTTTGCGTAAAAGTACAGGGCCACCGTCAATGTGGCTCCGGAATTGGCAAGCCCCTCAAAAAAGCCGTTCAGAACATGCGCCACGCCTGCGGTAAACAGCAGAGCGGCCGACTCGCCCAGGATCCGTCCCACAGAAAGAATACAGCCGGTAATAATTCCGTCGATACAGCCCGGAAGCACTACGGTACGGATCACGCGCCATTTGCCGGCGCCCAATCCGAACGCCCCCTCCCGGTAGCTCATGGGAACCGTTTTCAGACTTTCCTGTGTGGTCCGCATGACCGTAGGCAGATTCATGATCACCAGCGTCAGCGCGCCTGCCAGCAGAGAAGTCTGCATATTTAAAAACTGACAAAAAAACAGCATACCCACAAGTCCATAGATAATGGACGGAATTCCCGAAAGTGTTTCCGCCGCATATTCAATCACGGAAACCAGCCGTTTATTGGATGCATATTCCGTCAGATAAACTGCGGCGCCGGCGCCGATGGGAATTACAATACACAACGTAGCGATAATAATATAGATCGTGCTCAGGATATCCGGAAGAATCCCCACATTGCCGTCCAGATAGCTGGGCTTTGTTGATAACAGATTCCAGGAAATATTCGGAATTCCTTTCACCAATACATAAATCGTAATAAACAATACCACAGCACAGGTGAGAACAGCGGACAAAATCATAAGCGCCTTCATCAGACTGATATAACCTTTTCTTCTCTTAGAAATACTTTGCTTTTTCACCCTACTCCTCCTTGTTTCGCTTCAAAAAGAAGTTCAATGTCGCATTGATCAGCATAATAAATAAGAACAGCACAAGGGCAATGGAAAAAAGCGCCTGCCGCTGCAGTCCGCTGGAATATGACATTTCACTGGCGACTGCTGTCGTCAGAAACCGCACGCTTTGAAACAGGGACGGCATATTCGCAACATTTCCCGCCACCATCATGACTGCCATGGCTTCTCCGATCGCACGGCCAACGCCCAATACGACAGCCGCGGCGATCCCGCTTTTTGCGGCAGGAACGGATACTCTGAAATAGGTTTCCACCGGAGTCGCGCCCAACGCCAGAGAAGCGTCCTCATATTCCTTCGGAACCGCTTCCAGCGCTGTGATCGATACGTTAATAATAGACGGCAGGATCATAATGGCAAGTACAATGATTGCAGCCAGAAGGCTTGCGCCGTCCGGTATATCAAATAATGTACGGATTCCCGGAATCAGAACCAGCATACCCACAAGTCCGTATACCACCGAAGGAATCCCCGCAAGCAGACTGACCGCGTTGGATACAATTGTCCGTATCTTTGCCGGCGCGATCTTTGCCAGATATACCGCAGTCAGGAACCCAACAGGGACACCCAGAAGGATCGCCCCCGCGGTTCCGTAAATACTGGTAAGAATAAACGGTAAGATCCCATAGGAAGGTTCCGCATCCGTTGACGCCCATTTTGTACCAAACAGAAATTCGAACAATCCGATCTTGCTGATCGCGGGAATGCCGGAAATAATCAGATATACTGTGATCAGCAGAACACATCCTACTGTGATCAGGCCGAGAATGAGGAACACGCCGTGAATAATGGTCTCAAATACTTTATTTTTCATTTCTGCCTTCCTCGTCTTTCTTTACAGCAGCTCCGTTTTTATTTTGCCGCAACAGCTCCCGCTTTGGAGATCAGAGCAACAGCCTGATCGGAAGTCGCAAAGTCAAAGAACTTCTGCGCTGCCCCGGAAAGTGCTGTTCCTTCCTTTGTTACCAGAACAAACGGACGCTGGATCACATAGCTGCTATCCTTGACCGTTGCTTCGCTGGGTGCGACGCCTCCTACGGAAATCGCTTTTACATTATCTTTTACTGCTGCCAGAGAAGCATATCCGATCGCGTTTGGATTGCTGGAAACCGTCGTGATCACATCACCGGTAGAAGTCAGCTCCTGCTTATAATTACAGGTGCCCTCTGTTTTGGTGATGGACTCAAAGCCGTCTCTGGTTCCGCTTCCTGCCTCACGTCCGATCACAACGATCTCGCCGTCCGCTCCGCCAACTTCACTCCAGTTTTTCACCTTACCGGTAAAAATAGAAGCAATCTGCTCTATGGTCAGGTCGGCTACGGAATTTTCCGGATTGACAATAATCGCGATGCCGTCATAAGCCAGAACGGTTTCCTTCAGTCCGCTTTCTTTTTCCTCATCTTTTAAGCTTCGGCTAGAAAGTCCGATATCACAGCGTCCGTCCTGTACAGCCTGAATTCCGGAGCCGGAACCGGTAGGATTGTAAGTAAATGTGATTCCGCTGTTTTCCTGCATAAATGCTTCACCCAGCACCCCGATCACTTCTTCCATAGAAGTAGAGCCGTCAGTCGATACTTTTCCTGACGCTGCCGCCGACGGCGTTGTTCCATCTGCCGCGCCGGTATTGCCCGAATTGGAATCTTCCTCTGAGGAACATCCGACTACCATAGCCATTGCCAAAACAAAAGCAAGCATCAATACAAAAATTTTTTTCTTCATGATTCAATTCTCCTTTGCCAAAATAAAAAGTCGCAACCTGTCTGGTTACGACTTTATGGTATCTCGGAAATATCAAATCCGTTATCATTCTATTGTAAAATATAAGTAAAATCGATCAGGACGCCGCCGCTTTCGGCTTCTCTGCTTCCGTCAGCTCGATTTCTCTGATGATAAACGGGAGCACCTGCTCCGGCTCCAGCTCCAGTACCACCGCGAATTCATTATAGAGCAGCCGTTCCGCTTCTTCAAAAAAGTGCAGATCCGCCATATGCAGTTTCTTTCCTTTGGCCTCCTGCTCCTGCTGATGCGCATGCAATGCCTTAATCATCTGCATCAATGCCACCGGCTCTCCTTTTGCGATAATTTCCTTATATTTTTCCTTGCGCACAGTTTCACTGGGAATCCAGAGAAGCTCCGCTTCTGGCATCGTCTGGATCAGCTGATGAATCTCTTCCGGAGACAGCACCGGCCGCATTTTCTTTACCAGGGCTTCATTGGAAACCGGTACATAAATCGTGGCCTCTCTGTGATTCAACGGTTTTAAAACATAGTATTCATTCGTGTTCTTCCCAAAAGTTTTCCGGGCAATCTCTATAATCTTACATACGCCCTGTACGCCATACGATACCATATCATTTACCTGATACATCTGATCACACCTTTCAAAATGCTTTCCTGCTGCCACAACGTTATTATACTCTTTTTTTACCGTTCTTGTAAGCGTACAATTTATTTTTGTGAATCCTGCGCATAATAGGGGCTGTGCTTTTTGTGCAAAACTACTACTTTTTCTCTAAAACAATTCCTTTGAAGCGATTGACAAGTTATCCTGTTTTTCCATATAATAGAATTACACGATCCAAACGGAGGTAACCTATGCGCTGGCTGAAAAAATTAAGCTATACAAGAATCATCGCGCTCAGCTTTTTTATCATCATTTTAAGCGGCACACTTCTTTTAATGCTTCCCATTTCTTCCAGGGACGGCGGCGTTACCTCGTTTTTAGACAGTATGTTTACGGCGACCAGCGCCACCTGCGTGACGGGGCTGATTGTATTTGACACCTATACCCACTGGTCGCTGTTCGGGCAGCTTGTGATCCTTACCATGATCCAGATCGGCGGTCTGGGACTGATGACCATTATCACCATGTTCGCCGTTTTTATGAAAAAACGGATCGGTCTGCGGGAACGGCAGCTTTTGATGCAGTCAGCCGGAACCATGCGGCTCGACGGCATTATCCGCCTGATCAAGAAAATCGTATTCGGGACTTTGATCATCGAAGGGATCGGCGCTCTGCTGCTTTCCATCCGTTTTATTCCCAAACTGGGGATTTTGGAAGGCATTTACTATTCCGTTTTTCACGCGGTATCCGCTTTCTGCAACGCGGGCTTTGATCTGATGGGACAATTTGCGCCCTATTCTTCTCTGACCGCATATGAAACCGATTATCTGGTCAGCACAGTAATCATGGCGCTCATTATTATCGGCGGTATCGGATTCATGGTATGGGGTGATCTGCTCAAATGCAAATTACACATTTCCGCTTATTCTCTGCATACCAAGATCGTACTGATCACCTCGTTTCTGTTATTGCTGATCGGTACGGTCGGATTCTTTATTTTTGAATACTCCGGCAACCTGGCAGGTCTGTCGCTGCCGGACAAACTGTTATCGGCCTCATTCATGTCCACGACGACAAGAACCGCCGGCTTTAACACCATGGATCTGGCCGGTCTGTCCGATTCCGGCAATATCCTGTCTAACATCCTGATGCTGATCGGCGGCAGTCCCGGCTCCACAGCCGGAGGTATTAAGACCACTACCATCGCCGTGATCTTTATGACGATCGGCAGCATGGCCAAGGGCTATGAGGACGTAACGGTATTCCGAAAGCGGCTGAACGCCTCTCTTGTCAAACACGCCGCCGTGATCATTGTCATTTATGTTTCCGCTGTTTTGCTGGCGGCAATGGCAATCTGCTTCATGGAACCGGCTGACAGCAAAACTATCTTTTTTGAAACTGCGTCCGCGGCGGGAACCGTCGGACTGACACAGGGACTGACGCCCACGCTGTGCGCAGGCTCCAAAATCATTCTTATGATTCTCATGTTCGGCGGCAGAATCGGAGGTCTGTCTCTGCTGCTCGTATTTGCGGAGCGGAGAAAACAGGCGCCGCTTGCCAGACCAAGCGAACAAATTTTAATCGGATAAAAGGAGGAACTTATGCAATCGATATTGATCATCGGAATGGGAACCTTAGGCCGGCACCTTGCCGCCAGAATGCAGCAGCTCGGCAATGAGGTTATGATCGTAGATAAGAATGAAGAACTGATCCAGGAGCTTTCCCAGGACTTTCCCAACGCTTATGTCGGGGACTGCTGCAGCGAGGGCGTACTGCGTTCTCTTGGAATCAACAATTTTGACTATTGTTTTGTAACGGTCGGGGATAATTTCTATGAATCTCTGGAGATTTCCGCTTCCCTGAAGGAATTGGGCGCTCCTTATGTCGTCTGCAAAGCAAAACAGGAGCGACAGGCAGACTTTCTGAAAAAGATCGGAGCGGACGAGGTATTCTTCCCGGAACGGGAAATCGCGGAGAAGCTGGCAGTCCGCTATACCTCCAACAATATTTTTGATTTTATTGAACTGACTGGCGAGTACTCCATTTATGAGATTCCGATTTTGCCGGAATGGGTGGGCAAAAGCATCATCGAGATCAATGTGCGGCGGCTCCACCGTATCAATATAATTGCCATCAAGCAGGGAACTGTACTGAATCCCTCGCCTGACGGCAGCTATGTATTCCAGAAGGATGATCATTTGGTTGTAATCGGAAAAGGGGAAGACGTATTCCGCCTGTCTGCCCGTGCCAGGTAATCATATCGCTTCCACATACGGATGGCAGTATCATCCTCTGAATGCTTTCTCATCGTAATCGTCCAGAAAATGATGCCGCTGTCCGTCTTTTTTATAGGCAATAACCGTATCCAGCCCCACATTTTCCACACTTTTAAAGATATTGCCTTCTACAAACGGATTCGTCTGTTTCATCTGCCGGATCAACTCCTTGACCTCCACTCGCTTTGAGCGGTTTTCTTCATTATTACAGGAAGTACAGGTATCTGTAAATTTGCAGGCACACTGCAGAAAATGCAGATGATTATCGTCCCGCCAACGCTTGATATCCTCTTCCCGGATCAGATACAGCGGGCGGATCAGCTCCATGCCTTCAAAATTAGTGCTGTGCAGCTTCGGCATCATGGTCTGGATCTGCGCCCCATACAGCATTCCCATCAGAATCGTCTCGATCACATCATCATAATGATGTCCCAGCGCGATCTTATTACAGCCCAACGCTTTAGCATGACTGTACAGATAGCCGCGCCGCATTCTGGCGCACAGATAACAGGGCGACTTCTCGATATGGTAAACGGATTCAAAAATATCGGACTCAAAAATCTGAATCGGAATCCGCAGTTTTTTTGCATTCTCCTCGATCAGCTTCCGATTGGCGGGAGTGTACCCCGGATCCATTACCAGAAATTTCACTTCAAACGGGAACTTATGGTGCCGCTGCAATTCCTGAAACAGCTTCGCCATCAGCATGGAATCCTTGCCGCCCGACATACAGACCGCGATGCGGTCGCCTTCCTGCACCAGCTCATACTGTGTGATCGCCTTGGTGAATTTACACCAGATTTTCTTGCGGAATCGCTTGCGAAGATTCTGTTCCACCGTCTCACAGAAATCCTCTTCCGTGTCGTCTTCTTCCATCCGGTTTAACAGCCACGCGGTATAACCGCCGGTCAAACTGACTGCGTCCAATCCTGCTTCCTCCAGCTTCCCGGCCGCTTCCGCGCTGGCCTGTCCCCGGTTACATACAATGACCAGTTTTTTATCTGTTTCAAGAAGCGGGCTGCCTTCCAACTTGTCAATGGGTATATTTACCGCGCCCGGAATTGCTCCGTGTGCAGCCTCGATGGCATCCCGGATATCAATGATCTGATAACTTCCGGTCTCCAGCTTTTTTAATTCCTGTATAGTGATTTCCATAGCAAGCACGCTCCCATCATTTTGCTTGCGTTATCATAGCACAGAAATCCGGATTGTGCAACCGGATAGCGGGGATTACTTTTTTACCCCCATATATACGCCTTCCGCGCAGAGACGGTTCTCCGGCACACGCAGCAGCCCTTCGCGAATACATTCCTCAATTGTCTGGGATAAAATATGAGCGCCGGCGATCAGTGTCGTATAAATCTGATATTCGTTCAGCAGATGCTCCGGAATATGCTGTTTCATAAAATCTGAAAGCTCTGCGGCAATCTGTTCCACAATCGGTTCCACACCTTTGACAAGATCATAGGATAGCTGAAAAAATGCCTTTTCGTCTTTCTGATCGATCACAAGAATCTTCGGTTCCAGAATCTTTCCGTTTTTCCGAAGATATCCGCATGCGATTGCTTTTGCTGCAACTTCCTTTTCCGTATTCGTAAGCTCGTTTTCCGGCAGGCCCCCGATCGCCCGCAGTACCAGCAGCAGCTTCTCATCCTGCGATATGTTATGTCCGCAATGAAAATGCGGGTCCATCCGCTTTCCGTAAATATTGGAAACAAAGACCAACTGATAGTCTCCCACCGCCGCTGCGTTAATTCCATCACATCCGTAAAAGCCAAATTCATCCATTTTTTCATCCGGGCGGAAGGCAACAGCCGCACAGAAAAAAGGCCGTTCCCGGGGTTTGATATCCGCAAAATACCGCTCTGAAATCTCCTTGTTGATCCGCCCGTTAAGATCCCAGACGGTTCTGGAAATCAGAGACCAGAGAATAAATGCAACCTCTTTCTGACTGCTGAGAAACGGAAAGGAAAGAATGCGTTCTCTGTTTTTTTCAAGATTGGTTCTGATAAGCCCGCAAAATGCAGGGAGATATTTTTCATATATTTTGTTCGCCTGAACATATTCGTCATAGTCTGCCAGCAGAATGTTGATCGCATATTTTCCATTATCCAGTTTACGCAGCATCCCGTAGCTTCCGTTTTCACCCCGACACTGAATCTCCAGTTCTTCCTCAATATACGGCATGGGAACGCACAGCGCATCAGACAGTTCCTTTGCCGATTTCGGTTTGTCCTTGCACAGATAGATCAGGTTTTGGGAAAAGCTTCTCTCCGCTTTTTCACGCGGATCGTTTCCAATCGGATTGCCGGTTCCGATAAAGTCTAATTGTATGGGTTTTAACGACAGATTTCTTTGATTCATAGCTGTAACCTCTTTTCTGATTTGATTTCGTGCTGAAAACAAACGCTGTTTTACCGTGGTTTCACTGATTCCCAGTCTCATGGCAATGTCCTTTACCCTGACTTCATCCAGATAATACATCACCGTCACATCCCGGTACGCCTTTGACAGAAAAGAAATCTCCGAAACGATCCGTTTCATCTGCTCTTTGATAACCATATCTTCAAGCAAATGATCGATCTCATTTTCTTTCTGGATGATCGGCAGTTCTTCGTTTTCAATACTGATCATTCTGCGTTCCTGATTCCGTTTCTCACAGTGATCTGCGTAAACTCTGCCCGCGATCGTCCAGACAAATCCATAGAAATTTTCAATCCGTTCCTGTTTCTGTACCGCAGAGATTACAGCGAGAATAATATCCGAGCATAAATCTTCCGCTTCATAAGACGTATTGCATCTGTGATATGCGAACTGATAGATCCGGTCAAGAAATTCCCGGTTATCAATCCATTCCAATACTTCATTTGTTTTCATTTCACACCTTTTTTCGTTTCAATCATGATTGTTACACCTGTATAGTCGGAAGAAACCGGAAACGGTTAGGTCGATTTTCTAAAATCAGCTAATTTCCGCTTCGCCTATTTACAGAATTCTGGTCTTTCTGCTATAATCCTCTTAGATTAAACTTTCAGAAAGGAAATACAGAAAATGCACATAAAGATAGATTACCCGGCCGTCCTGCGGCTGGTCTCCCAAACCAAAGCCCTGGTTGCCGAACCGCTTCAGGATGAAAATATTCATGTAAAGGGACGGGCGGATTTTGTAACCGACGCCGATCTGGCTGTACAGAACTATGTGAAAGACGGATTACAGAAGCTATACCCCGATATTCTGTTTATGGGGGAAGAAACCGGTTATTTTCCTCTGACGGACAAACCGGCATGGATCCTGGATCCCATCGACGGTACGCAGAATTTTATTAAGGATTACGGATTAAGCGCCTGCTCACTGGCACTGTACGACGGGAAGGAGATTGTGTTCGGCGTTGTCTATCATTTCTTTGCCGATGAATTGTTCTATGCCGTTAAGGGGCAGGGCGCCTACAGAAACGGCAGTCCGATCTGCGCCGCGGCGACAGACGCGCTGGAGAATTCCATCGTTTCCACCGGTACCTCTCCCTATTATAAAGAATTGGCGGAAGAAAATTTTCATGTGTTCAGGGAAGTATTCAAGCGGTGCAATGACATCCGCCGGCTGGGCAGCGCGGCCATCGATCTGGCCTATGTGGCCTGCGGCCGGCAGGACGCTTATCTTGAGCGCCGTCTGAAAGCCTGGGACTGTGCCGCCGGTCTGCTGTTGGTACAGGAAGCAGGCGGCTGTGTCTGTCGGTGGAACGGCGGGGAAATCCAGTATACAGACAACATGGATATCATAGCTGCCTGCCGCCCGGCCGTATTACAGGAACTGCTGGAGCTGACCCGGCAGATATAAGACTACAGATATTTGATCACGCCATGAACCGCATAGGAGACGAAGAGACAGAGGGATTTCAGCAGGCCAAAGCCCATATAGCGGTACGCCTGAAATGTCATCTTAGCGGATTTCAGTTTATTACCGGATTTGCTGTGAAAGCTCATCCGGTATTTTAACATGGGTTCGTTAATCCCGCAGGCGCTGCCGTATTTGCGCAGGATCCGCATCCATGTAATATAATCCTCCTGACTGTCCTCGTGCTCCATGGGAAATTCGCGGATCGCTTCCGCTTTTGCCACGACAGAGGAACAGGCGATACTGTTGTGCGACAACAGATACTTGTATGTGATCTCCTCCCTCACCGGGATCACTTTTCCGGCGGAGCTTCCGTCCGGATGCATCAGTTCTCTGGCCGTACAGCACAGAACCGCATTGGTTTTCTTTAACCGTTCCAGCTGCTTTTCCAGTTTTCCTTCCGTCCACCAGTCGTCTGCGTCCAGAAATGCGATATACGCTCCCTTCGCAAGCCTGCTGCCATAATTTCTGGAAAAAGCCGCGCCTTCATTTTTCTCATTTTTATAATAAAAGACATTGCCTGCGGACAGATATCCCAGGACCATCTCCTGCGTTCTGTCGTTCGAGCAGTCGTCCACAATGATCAGTTCCAGCGGCACCTTCTGACACAGAACTGATTCAATCGCCTGTCTGATATATTTTTCACCGTTATAAACCGGCATTACCACCGATATGACCGGAGCATCCATTCGCGCGCCTCCTGCGTACTTCATTGACCCGAAGCGGTCCGTTCCTATGTAAGTCTTTCTTAGTGTATCATATTCGGGAAAATAAATCCACTGCTATCTCATTTCGGACAGATTGACACCAAATTTTTCTGCCTGCATAGATTATATTGAGCAGTTTCTAAGAAAGGATTATTTTTATGGCTCAGTTTACAAATCAGGCACAATTGACCTATAACAATACCGTGACCAATTCCAATGTGGCAGTGGGGGAAATTCTGGAAGTACTTTCCGCCACCAAGACTGCAGTCGGAAACACTTACGGTCCGCAGGACAATCGTGTCACTTATATAATCAGTATTATCAATTCCGGAACAACAGAATTTTCCAATATTACCGTTACCGATAATCTGGGATCTTATACGGCGGGCGCCGTTACTGTCGTTCCTTTAACTTACCGCACAGGTACCGTGCGTTACTATATTAACGGTGTACTGCAGAATACGCCTGCCGTTACACCGGAATCTCCGCTTACAATCTCCGGCATCTCCATACCGGCAGGCGGAAACGCGATCATTGTGTATGAAGCGGATATCAATCAATACGCGCCGCTGGCAACCGGTTCTACCATTGAGAACACGGTTACTATCACCAGCCCGGGTATCACGCCGATCACAGCCAGCGAAACAATCGCGGTGGAAACAGAACCGGTATTAAGCATCACGAAGACCATCAGCCCGGTTCCGGTAACGGAAAACGGCACGCTGACCTACACCTTCCTGATCCAGAACACCGGAAATACCGCGGCTACCGCGGAAGATCTGGCAGCGATCACAGATACGTTTAATCCGATTTTAAACAATCTGACCGTAACCTTTAACGGGGATGCGTGGGCAGAGACCACCAATTACACCTACGATCCGGATACCGGTCTGTTCTCCACAGTCGCGGGACAGATTACCGTTCCGGCCGCAGCCTATACACAGGACGCGGCTACCGGCGTATGGTCGGTCATTCCCGGCACAAGTACACTGGTCATTACAGGAACCCTGTAATCCGGTCATGCGAAACCGACGCGGCAAACGCCGCGCCGGTTTTTGCGATCTATCCTCTGTTTGATTTCTTAATGTTCTGTCATATACCGTTTCAAATATGCTCCGGTCTTACTGTCCTTACATTCGCAGATTTCTTCCGGCGTACCCGCCGCAACAATTTTTCCGCCTTCCGCGCCGCCGCCCGGCCCCATATCGATCACATAATCCGCATTTTTTATCACATCCAGATCATGCTCAATGACGATAACGGTCGCTCCGCTTTTGATCAATTCCTCAAATACAAAAAGCAGTGTCTCTACATCCAGCGGATGCAGCCCAATGGTAGGTTCGTCAAATACAAATACCGTATCTGCCTGTCCCTTGCCCATCTCACTGGCGAGCTTTAATCGCTGCGCCTCTCCGCCCGAAAGACTCGGCGTTTCTTCTCCCAGCGTCAGATAACCGAGCCCCAGTTCCTTTAATACGCGCAGTTTCCGAGCCACAAGCGGAAGATCCGCGCATACGGAGAGCGCCTCTTCCACGCTCATATCCATCAGTTCCGGAAGCGTCTTTGCCTCTCCGCCCTGTTTCGGTACGCGCCGGATGAAACCGGCCTCTTTTGCGTAACGGGAACCGCCACAGTCCGGACATGGGATTTCCACATCCGGCAAAAACTGAACGTCCAGATTGATGGTTCCTGTCCCATCGCAGACAGGGCACCGCAGTTTCCCCGTATTATAGGAAAAATCGCCTGCCTTATATCCTCTTCCTTTTGCGTCCGCCGTTCTCGCATAGACCTTGCGCAGTTCATCATGCACATCAGCGTAAGTGGCGACAGTGGAACGCACGTTGATTCCGATCGGGGTAGCGTCGATCAGTTTGACCTGTGTGATCCCGTCGGCAGAAACAGACTTTACATGGCTGGGAAGCTGGCTGCCTCGGACAGCCGCTTCTAAGGCAGGAATCAGGCTTTCCAGGATCAGCGTCGTTTTCCCGGAACCGGACACGCCGGTTACCGCGATCAGCCGGCCTTTCGGAAAATCCACCTCCAACGGTTTTACCGTATGAATCTCGGAGGTAGACAGATGTATGGTGCCAACGGAAAACATCTGATCCGGCGCGATCTGTTTCTCCATATGGATCGCGGTTTTTCCTGTAAGAAAACCGCCGATTCGTGAATTCGGATCGTTTTCGACTTCTTCCCTTGTCCCCTGCGCAATGACCGTTCCGCCGTTTTCCCCGGCCTTTGGGCCAAGTTCAATGAGCCAGTCCGCTTTGGAAAGCACATGAACATCATGGTCGACCAGCACAACCGAATTTCCATCGGCAACCAAATCCTGCATGACGCCGTTCAGTCCCTCCAGATTAGAGGGATGCAGCCCGATAGACGGTTCATCGAGAACATATAAAACGCCGGTTGTACGGTTGCGTACCGCACGGGCCAGCTGCATTCTCTGCCGCTCTCCGGTGGAAAGCGTAGAAGCGGCGCGGTCCAGCGTCAGATAAGAAAGTCCCAGATCCGTCAACCGCTTTGCGGCGCTTTGAAAGGATTCCGCGATACTCTCCGCCATCGGCCGCATTGCTTCGGGAAGCGAGGCCGGAACCCCAGCCACCCAGGCCGTCAGATCGGAAAGCGTCATCTTACAGGCTTCCGCAAGGGAAATCCCGCGAAGCCGCGGCGCCCGCGCCGCATCGCTTAAGCGCGTTCCGCCACAGTCCGGACACACATCCTGCCGCAGAAACTTCTCCACCCGCTTCATGCCCTTTTCATCTTTCACCTTAGCCAAAGCGTTCTCTACAGTATAAGTGGCGTTAAAGTAGGTAAAATCCATATCTCCTGCAGCGCCGCTGGTCTTATTCTGATAAATGATATTCTTCTTGACCGCGGGACCGTGAAAAACGATTTCGCGCTCCTTTGGCGTCAGTTCCCGAAACGGCACATCGGTGCGGACGCCCATTTCCCGGGCAATGTCCTTCATCAGCGACCACATCAGCGTCTGCCATGGCGCGACCGCGCCCTCATCGATTGACAGCGACTCATCCGGAACCAGCGTCGATTCATCCACAGTACGGACGATCCCCGTACCGTCACATGTTTTACATGCGCCCTGGCTGTTAAAAGCAAGTTCTTCCGCGCCCGGTGCAAAGAATTGCTCGCCGCACACCGGACAGATCAGAGGAAGGCCCGCCGCCACATTTAAAGAAGGCTCCACATAGTGCCCATTCGGACAGCGATGACTTGAAAGTCTGGAAAACATCAGCCGCAGACTGTTTAACAGTTCCGTACCTGTTCCAAATGTGCTGCGGATCCCGGGAACGCCGGGACGCTGCCGCAGCGCCAGCGCAGCCGGAACATACAGCACTTCATCTACCTGTGCCTTTTCCGCCTGCGTCATCCTCCTGCGCGTGTAGGTTGACAGGGATTCCAGATACCGCCTCGAACCCTCCGCATACAGGATTCCCAACGCCAAAGAGGATTTGCCCGAGCCGGAAACTCCGGCAATCCCCACAATCCTGTGAAGCGGGATATCGACGTCAACGTTTTTCAGATTATGTACCCGCCCGCCGCGTATCTTTATCCTGTCCGGCGTTTGTTGTTCTTTCATCCTGCTTTCCATTTTCCTATCCTCTATTTTAAGATATCGGCAATAACCTCCATCAGCTGATTCATATCGATCGGTTTTGCCACATGCGCATTCATGCCGCACTCCAGCGCCCGTTTTTTATCCTCCTCAAACGCATCCGCCGTCATCGCCACGATCGGGATCGCGGACAGCTCCGGAGATTCCAGCGCCCGGATCGCCTTCGCGGAATCGTACCCATTCATGACCGGCATTTGAATATCCATCAGAATCAGCTGATAATATCCGGGTTCCGACTGTTTCACCATATCCACCGCCATGGACCCGTCCCAAGCAGACTCAACTACAAAGCCCTGCGTGCTAAGCAGCATTTCCGCGATCTCCCGATTGACCTCGTTATCTTCTACCAGCAAAATCCGGGTTCCTTTAAAGTCCGCCTGCATATTCGGAAGCACACTTTCCTGCTCCATCGTACCTTTTCCGACTGCCTCCAGTAAGGTATCCTGCAGATCGGAAAGGAAGATCGGCTTTCCGCAGAACGCGGTCACGCCTGCTTCTCTTGCTTCGTCTTCAAACGCGCTCCAGTCATACGCGGTAATAATGATGATCGGCGTGTCGTCCCCGGCAATCCCGCGGATCTGTCTGACTACCTCCAGCCCGCTCAGATCCGGCAGCAGCCAGTCGATCACATAAGCCTTATAGGAATCGCCCAGTTCCACCGCCTGTCTGGCACGGAGCACCGCCTCTTTCCCGTGCAGCGTCCATTCCGGCCGCATCCCGATCTGCCAGAGCATCTTCGTCACACTGTCGCAGGTGGAATAACTGTCGTCAACCACCAACGCGCGCATTCCTTCCAGTTCTCTTACTTTTTCAATCTTCTTCGGCACGGACTGCAGTTTAAAATCAAAGTTCAGTATAAATTCCGTCCCTTTTCCCTGTTCGGTCTCCACCCGGATCGTGCCGCCCATGGAATCCACGATATTCTTCGTGATCGCCATGCCCAGGCCGGTCCCCTGGATCCCGCTGACCGTGGAAGTACGTTCCCGTTCAAACGGTTCAAAGATATGTTCGGCAAATTCAGGACTCATACCGATTCCTGTGTCCTTTACCCGGATCTCATAGGAACCGTATCCGGTCGGCGCAGAAGGTTTTTGCTGTACCGTCAGCGATACCGTTCCGCCGGCGGGGGTAAATTTGATCGCGTTCGACAGCAGATTCAGCAGTACCTGATTGACATGCAGTTTATCACAGTAAATGTCCTCGTCATTTACATCCAGCGTATCCATGAAAAAGCTGAGCTGCTTGGACTGCATCTGATTCTGGATAATGTTCCGCATATCCCGGAAAATATCGGAAATCGAACATTCTTTTTCTTCTATGTTCAGCTTGCCCGATTCGATCCGGCTCATATCCAGAATATCATTGATCAGACTCAACAGATGATTGCAGGAAGACAGCGTCTTTCTCAGATAATCCTGCAGACGCTCTTTATTATCCAGATTCGTCTGTGCCAGCGTCGTAAATCCGATAATGGCATTCATAGGCGTCCGAATGTCATGCGACATATTAGACAAAAAGATACTCTTGGCGCGGTCCGCCGCCTCAGCCTTCTGCAGCTTTTCTACCAATACCGCCTGCTCCACAGCCTGTTCCATCCGCATTCTGGCGTTCCGCCTGATCCAGAGATAATACAAGATGATAGAGCCGGCAATCAAAACGCCTACGACGACCCCGATATCCCGGACCGCATACACACTGGTGAGCGCCTCTTTTTCAGGAACCGATACGGCGATTACCCACTGATTCACATGAATCGGCGCGTAATTCAGGTATTCCCATTCATCCTCGGAAGTCGGGCGAAATACAATGTAGCCCGTCCCTTCGCCAAGCAATTCCTCCTTAAAGGCATCCCAGGTCATACTGCCCCGGACTTCCTGTTCTGTATAGTCCGATAAATTTCCCAGTGTTTCATGGTAGGTATCCATAATAAAATCCCCGGTCTTGGTATCAATAATATACACATGGGCACTGGAATTATAAATATTGCCGGTATTCAGCCGGGTCGGCAGATTTTCCAGCCGGGTAACGCCATATAAAAGCGCAGTCGTTTTCCCGTCTTTTGTAATCGGCACAAAATGCCGCAGAATCGGGATATTATCGGGAATACTGTAGACCCGATCCGACACATGCTCGCCAAGCGGCGCCTCTCGCTCAAACGAAAGCCCGTCATTGTGAGAAGCATCCAGCCTCGTACCGTCTGCCTGCAGGATACTGTCGTCCGGAAACAGAATACTGATGTTCATTGTCTCCAGAAGCGGAGCAATGTTATTTAAGATATCCTGCATGGAATCTATATCCACCGTCTGATCGGCAGAAATGATATCCGCCGCTGCATTCAGCAGCCGACTGTCCCGGTTCAGCTTAGACTGCACCTCCTCAATTACCGTTTTGACATTCTCTTCCATCCGTCCGAGGCTGCGTTCCTCGATAGCCGCAGTAATCCTCATATACGCGAACAGCAGAACAACCGCCATGATCACAATCATAACAATGGTTGCCGCCTGACTTTTGTCCTTTGGGATTTTTTTCGGCTGCATCATATTCTTTTCGTCCATACGTTCTCCTTCGTCCTCAGTTTGTTCCAGTATAACACAGACCTTCTCCCTTGTGTAGAAAATTTTACGACTATTTCACATAAAAAAGCAGTCCCATTTCCGGGACCGCAATTTTATAATCCGCTTTTTAACAATAAAATCAATTCTTCCGGGCTGTGTATCACATGATCCGGGACCCAGTCCGGATCTTCATACGCATGAAAATACCGGGGCGACCAGTCCATCCAGACCGAAGTAACGCCAAACCGATTCGCGCCCGCGATATCCTTTTTCAGATTATTGCCGACCATAACGATCCGGCGCTTAGCGGCTTCACACAGCCCCGAAGCCTCCAACGCCTTCCCGAACATATCCGGGTGCGGCTTCTCATGGCCGACCGCCTCCGAGATCACCCAATCCTTAAAATAATGTTCTGCCCTGTGGTACCGGTATACATTCTGAAATGACCGGACTCTCCCATCCGCCACCAAGATCACCGTATATCCGTTTTCTTCCAGATATTCTAACAGCGCCTGTGCGCCCGGAATCCATTCCGCCCGGACTACATTGCCCGCTTCATCATAAATCTCCGTGCTTTCATCAATCAGTGTATCTCCGCTGTCCAGCCAGATCACCGGCAGCTGTTTCCTTTGACCGCTCATATCTGCTCCTTGGGGGCTGTAACAGAATCTTTTCGATTATGCCCGTTTTCGTAATTCCGTATTTACCTTATCATAAAATCACGGTTCCCGCAAGCACGCTCTCAATGAATTTCCTCCCGGTAAAATTCCCGATACCACTCTGCAAAGCGTCTGAGACCGTCTCGCAGAGGCGTTGACGGTTTAAAATTAAAATCATTTTCAAGTGCCGCAGTATCCGCATAGGTTACCGGCACATCCCCGGGCTGCATCGGTACAAGCTCTCTGTGCGCTTCAAACGCATAATCCGGCGGCAATACGCCTGCCCGCACAAGCTCCTGCTGTAAAATATCTACAAAATCCAGAAGATTTTCCGGATGCTGATTTCCGATATTATAAAGCCGATACGGCGGTACCGGCAGGCCGTCCTGACCTGCGGTTTTTTCCGGAGGCGCCTGCATAACGCAGAGCACGCCTTCTACGATATCATCAATATAAGTGAAATCCCGTTTACAGTTTCCGTAATTGAAAATTTTGATCGTTTCCCCTTTTATGAGTTTATCGGTAAAGCTGAAATAAGCCATATCCGGACGCCCGGCCGGTCCGTAGACAGTGAAAAAGCGCAGACCGGTAGACGGAATCTCATAAAGTTTTGCGTATGCATGCGCAAGAAGTTCATTGCTCTTTTTGGTCGCGGCGTAAAGGCTGACCGGATGATCTACCTGATCTTCCGTAGAAAACGGTACCTTTTGATTACCGCCATAGACAGATGAACTGGAAGCATAGACCAGATGCTCCACCGGATTGTGCCGGCAGGCTTCCAGGATATTAAAAAATCCGATTAAGTTCGATTCGATATAAGCGTCCGGATGATCGATCGAATACCGAACGCCTGCCTGCGCAGCAAGATTTACAACAATTTCAGGCTTATACTCCTCAAATATTCTGTTGATAAGCGCCTTATCCGTCAGATCTCCCCTGATGAACGTATGCGCAGCAGAACTGTTTGCCGCAATTTTTTCAATTTCCGCAAGGCGGTATTCCTTTAACCTCACATCATAGTAATCATTCATATTATCAAAACTGATAATGTGGCCGGAAGTAAGCTCTCCCAACAGCCGCATAACCAGATTTGCCCCGATAAATCCGGGGGAACCGGTGACTAAAATCGTCTTTCCCGTAAGTTCTATCTTTTCTCTCATAATTCGCACCTCCGTATCCTTATGACCGTTTTGCCCGCAGCAGATTTGCAATATAACGCGCTGCCCGAACCTCATACTCCCTATAGGCAATATAATTTACCGCCGCTATAACGACAAACCATATCAGGACAACTAAAATCGAAAGTTTGATCCAGGAGAGATAACTCACCTCTCCTAACGGCAAATGAAAAGTAATCAGAAACGCCAGGAAAAAACTGACGGTATCTACAGCCATATGCTTGATAAATTCAATCATGGATCTCGGAATAATATTTTTCGCATCATATATCGCCATCCAGACCGTCTGGTAAAACATGGCGCACAGCGTTCCGATCGCCACGCCGATCAACCCCCATGTGCGGACACTCAAAACAGAAATTACAATATTGATCAGCGCCGCCACTATGTAATTGCGCTGCGTCTGTTTATAATGTCCCGCCGCCAGGATCAGACTGTTATAGGGCAGTCTGAGACAATGTCCGGCGTGTGCCAGCGTGATCAGCAGCGCAAATGCGGGGACTGTATAATCCGCATCCGTCACATTTTTGGTATATACCGCAACAAAGGGAACGATCAAAACACTGATACAGCCAAAGATAAACACTGTCCCCGTATGCAAAAGCCATTCCATCCACCGAAAAAATCGGTTGAGTTCTTCGGTTTCTTCCTTAGCCAGCATTTCCCCCATCAGAGAACGAAACCCGTTCGTCATGGAAATAAACAGATTTTTTACCCCATAGATAACCATATGATAGACCGAGTAAATGGAAACATTCGCCAAAGTCGAAAACGCCGTCAGGACGATAACGTCTGTCTGCTCCAGAACCGTAGAAGCCACATGCTGCGCGATCCCGTTCCATTTTTGCCGGATCGGTTCGCCTGTATAGGAAATGCGCCGATCCAATTTATAATGGCGATTGACATAAAATCGAAGAAAACACGGGCGGAACAGATAAATAACCGAGGTGGCAAGTTTTACCAGATGGATCGACATTCCCAGTTTGATCAGCAATACGCAGGCTCCGGTATTCAGGATCAGCGTAGCGATCTGTGCCGTGTATTGTACATAGCCCCGCTGATCAGCCTGAAGCAGCAGACCGTCAACCATACCGAAATAATACTGCGCAAATGAACTGATCCCGATGATCAGAATCAGCGCCGCCGTATAAAGGCTGTCAAAATCCTGATTCAGAATAAACGGGTAGACTGCCGCAAGAATCAGCATATACGCCAATAAGATCAGCGCGATCCTTTTAAAGAACTTTCCCGCAGACCGTATGATCTTACTTGTCTCCTCAGTATCCCGATGCGCCAGCGGTCCATACAGGGAAGACTGCACTACAGCGCCTACCCCCAGATCCAGAAATGTGATAACCTGGAGAAACTGCATAATGGAATTAAGCAGTCCGTTGACTTCGGTTCCAAAGTTTTCCATGATCAGACGCGGCAGGATCAGCCCGCATATGATGGTTGTGATCTGCAGCAGTAACGAACTGACTGTATTGAACTTTAGCCGCTTTCGCCTGGATGATTCCATAGCCCCTCCGATTTCCGAACCCTGCCGATCTTTATTTTTCTGATCAGTTTGGCCATATATCTTCTATATGTTGCCCGCCGCACACCGCGTGGAGGTACTGATCCCTGTACGGCTCCCCACCCGAAGGCGGGGATATCGGTATCTTTATGCTAACTGCAGTTTTCCGTCTGCTCCAAAGTAATAAGTACCGAAATCAAGCAGGTTATTGCTGTTGGCAGCTGTAACCGTTATGGTCTCATTCGCCGCAACCTTGCCGCTCCATTTTATAAAGTAAATCGTATCGCCGATCTTTGCCAGCTGATTGTTGTATGCACCGGTTCCCAGCTTACCGTCCTTGCAGTAATACGGAAGATGGGCGATTTCATCCCATACAACGCCGGTAATCTTAGAGAGCTTTCCGTCTGCTCCAAAGTAGTAGCTGCCGTTCGCAAGCAGTTTATTGCTGTTGAAAACAGTGATCTCTTTCAGTTCATTGACTGCAACCTTGCCGCTCCACTTCACGAAATAGATCTCTCCGTTTGCCGATACCAGTTCATTGTTATACACGCCCTTGGCAAGTTTCCCGTTTTCGTAATAATACAGCAATCCGTCGGCCTCTTTCTTCGCGCCGCTAAACGGCTGGCCGTTTTCATAATAAAGCAGATCGCCTGCCTCATCTGTCTTCTCACCCTGATACAGCTTGCCGTCCGCGCCGAACTCATAAGATCCGGGCTTTAACAGCTTATTGCTGTTGGCGGATGTGATCTCTCTGGTCTCGTTAGCTGCAACTTTGCCGCTCCATTTTACCAGATAAACAGAACCGTTGATCTCGGCTAACGCGCTGTTATAGAATCCGGTTCCCAGCTTACCGTCTTTGCAGTAATAGGAAAGCTGTGTGAGCGTGTCTTTTACTACGCCGGTAGCCTTTGAAAGCTTACCGTCTGCTCCAAAGTAATAAGAACCGTTCGCGAGCAGGTTGTTATTGTTATAAAATGTGATCTCCCGCAGTTCATTGACTGCAACCTTGCCGCTCCACTTCACGAAATAGATATCTCCATTGACGGATACCAGTTCGTTATTGTACAAAGCACTGCCGATCTTGCCTTCGCTGTAATAATACAGGAGGCCATCGGCTTCATTCTTTTTCACACCGGTAAACGGCTGCCCGTTTTCATAATAAAGTGAATTTCCTTCTTCATCCGTCTTTTCACCCTGGTACAGTTTGCCATCTGCACCAAACTCATAAAAGCCTGGCTTCAGCAATTTGTTGCTGTTAGCGTCTGTGATCTCTCTGGTCTCATTGGCTGCAACCTTGCCGCTCCATTTGATAAAGTAAATATCATTTCCAACCTTGGCAAGCTGACTGTTGTAAGCACCGATCCCCAGCTTACCGTCTTTGCAGTAATACGGAAGCTGTGTCTTTTCATCCCAGATGATGCCGGTAAAATCAGAGAGCTTTCCGTCTTCCCCAAAGTAGTAGGAACCATTCGCAAGCAGCTTGTTATTATTATAGGCTGTGATTTCTCGCAGTTCGTCGACTGCAACCTTGCCGCTCCACTTCACGAAATAGACCGCGCCGTCTGCCGATACCAGTTCGTTGTTATAGATCGCATTGCCGATCTTGCCTTCGCTGTAATAATACAGCAGACCGTCAGCCTCATTCTTCTTTACGCCGGTAAACGGCTGACCATTTTCGCAGTAAAGGGAATTCCCTTCCTCATCTGTCTTCTCACCCTGATACAATTTTCCGTCTGCACCGAAATCATAAGATCCGGGTTTTAACAGACCGTTACTGTTTGCCTCTGTGATTTCTCTGGTCTCGTTGGCTGCAACCTTGCCGCTCCATTTCACCAGATAAACAGAACCGTTGATCTCGGCCAATGCGCTGTTATAGAGTCCGGTTCCTAACTTACCGTCCTTGCAGTAGTAGTAAAGCTGCGTCTTCTCATCCCAGACAACGCCGGTAACCTTAGAGAGCTTTCCGTCTGCGCCAAAGTAATAAGAGCCGTCCTTAAGCAGGCCATTGCTGTTGTAATATGTGATCTCCCGCAGTTCATTGACTGCGACCTTGCCGCTCCACTTTACAAAGTAGATATCGCCGTCTACCCGGACCAGTTCGTTGTTATAGATCGCATTGCCGGGCTTTCCGTCCTGATAGAAAACCGGAATCCCATCCGCATCCTTCTTCTCGCCGCTAAACAGTCTGCCGTCTGCTCCAAAGTAATAGGAATCTGCCGGAAGCAGATCGTTGCTGTTCTCCGCAGTGATCGCAATGGTTTCATCTGCGGCAGTTCTGCCGCCTTCCTTCAGGAAATAGATCTGATTGTCTGCTTTGATCAGCTGGTTCTTTATGTCTGCAGCAGGCTGGCCGTTCTTATAATAGTACAGGCTGCCGTTGCTGCCTTCCTTCATGCCGGTAAACAGCTGACCGTTTTCATAGTAGTAAGTACCTGTCGTATCTGTCTTCTCTCCGGTAAAGAGTGTACCGTCCTTACCGAAGTAATAGCTTCCCGGCGCCAGCAGATCCTTCCCGGTTTCCGCGGTGATCTCCTGATAACCGTTTACTTTCAGTTTTCCGCTGTTCTGGACGAAATAGACGTGATCCTGATACTTAACACATTTTTCCGCACCGCCATGCACGAACCCGTCTTCTTCGACCAGGTACCAGCCGCCGCGCTTGTTGCTGACCAGTCCTGTCGCTTCCACTTCACCGACCAGAGCGCCGTCGTTATCGAATTCATAGAGGTTCATTTCCCCTCTCATCATAGCGGACCAGTTGTCATACAATGCATGAATTCCTGTCGTTACATAGCCGTCCGCATCGAAGTTATACGTTTTACCGTTGATCTCGGCTAAAAATAGCTGGTACGGATTTCTTGCCTGATAATACCATTCGCCATACCAGAACCTCGTTCCCTGGCTGTTCGTGTTCCAGACGCCTTCTGTCCTGCCGGTCTCATCGAAGTGATAGGTGATCTGATCGTGAGTCGGCCAGTAACGGTCTCCCGTTGCTGCAACTTTTGTATCCTTGTCAAAGTAGTGCCAGCCGTCATCCAGCTGAACCCAGCCGCCGAACAGCTCGCCGACCTTACTGTAACGCCATGCGGATTTCGATTCATCATAAAGCAGTCCGCTGTACTTAGTTTTGCCCTTGCAGATGCCATCCTCGCCAAAGTCATAATAGTAGTATTCCACAAGCTGTATGCCGGTCAGCTTCTTGCCGTCTTTCCAATAGCAGTCGTCTTCATCCCAGCCGTCTGCGTGCGGAATACCGTCCGCATAAGTTCTGCCGTCTGTCCAGACGCCGGTGTAAGTCTGCCCGCAATCGCTGCATTTCAGGGTACCTTCGGTAATCGTAAAGGTATGTCCGGTTGCCGGAACTGTAGTACCCCAATCTACAGGAGAGTTACAAGTCTCGCACCAGGTCCTGTCGGTATAACCGTCTTCCGTACAGGTTGGCTCCTTATCTTCAACTTCTTCAGTCTCATGAGTATGGAAACAATGGTTTTCATAATAATTTTTATCTTCTTCTATCATACGCCTACCATACGTATAAGCAACGCTAAGCGTATGGATATCCGCGCTGGAAAATGTATGGCTGCTGTCATCCAGATAGGTCACCACACCCTTTTCGGTATCTACATCAACCGAAAGTGCGGGGATACAAGGAGTCTCACTACTGCACTTCCATGCCTCTACTGCATCTTTGTGATTCGGATGTTTTGCTCCATCCTGACTGTCACTGCCCACATAATCCCATACACGGATCGGAAGACTTGCGATCGTCTGGGTTCCGGACGCGGAAAGATAATCACCATTCCGGGTGAAGCGCAGGGTAAGGATGTTCTCCGCCTTATCATTTGCAGTCTCGAAGAAAGTCTCGCAGTCAAACCCGTAAAGCGTCTTGATATGGTCAGGCTTCTCCGCCTCAACATCCCAGTCCCAGTTGTTCATGCTGTCAAGGTCCAGTTTCATCTCGATCGACTGTACGGTTTCAACCGCGTCAGCTTCAACGTCTACCCAGTAAACCTGGTCATTTTGAACTTTTTTCTCCAGCGAGCTGTCATGCGGCTGAACACGGACCGTCGGTTCCGCCTGCCCGGTGTTTACAGTGATCTGACGCTTGATTTCAGAATAGTTGCCTTCTTTATCCTGCATGCCCATACGGATTGTGTGCACGCCATCGGTCAGAACCGCGTTGGAAACCGTAATCAGTTCATCTGCGTATGTACAGTCAACGGAAACACCGTCAATATACGTAACTGCGGACGACACATCGAGGCCGCTGGCATTGTTCGGATCAATCATATCTTCGGCAACATACCCTGCAAAATCAATCGTATTGTGCGTAACTGTCTGACCATTCAGCGGCTGTGCCTCACCCATTCCTTCCTCTGCATAAGTCATTTTGGAAAAAATGGGAGCATCCCGGTCATCTACTGCATCGGAATAATCGACAGTGACATTATCAATATAGAAAGTAAAATCACCCAGATAATCGGTTTCCTCTTCTTGCCAGGAATCAATATTTACCATATAGACTTTTATAAAGCAATTCGCTTTATCTTTGAATTTAGAGCCGTTATACTCCTGCCCTATCTTGTCCGTATTGTCCTCAATGTAAACTTTTTCATTTGTAATAGGCATCTTAATATAATGCCAGCCGGAATACTCCTGATTGTTCACATAGTGCCAGTTATCCGTTCGTAAATCATTTTCAGCCTGGACCTGATCATCGTTATAAAGCATAAAATTTTTATTGGCTCTGCCGCTCCAGTTTCCCTCTTCATCATGTAAGGAAGTCCCTACAAATAAAGCTAACTGTGTACAGTCTTCCGGAATCCAAAGCCAGAATCCTAAACCGGTAGCATCCTCTATTTCAATCGGATCGCTGACCCAAGTGATTGAATTGCCGCCCCAATCTTCCGTACTGTGGATTCCCTCGTCCATCCGGTAATGAAAGGCAAGAGCAGAATCGCCGTCATGCACTTCTCCTGTCTCACGGTTTACAATAGAAATATCGGAATGAATCCAATCTGTCTTATTTCCTGCTTCTTCTCTATTATTTTGATTGTAATCTCTTACTTCCCAATTTTCCAGGTCTGCACTTTCTGTTCCGTCTTCAAAATCAAAGATTACCTCAGATCCCTTACCCAGTTTAACCTTAAGCGTATCAGTCACATTGGAAACACCGTTTACGGATACGGTAATCGTTGTTTCCGTTTTTTGGGTACCTTCCTCCGCGGCGGTAAACTGATTGCCGGAGATTTTACCTACCTCTTCATCTGTAACAGTAAAGAGCAAATCATCATCTTTCAGCGTTACATCATTTAAGTCATATTTGGCAGCTGCCTCCAGGCTAACGGTGGCGCCAAAGGGAACCGTCATCTCATCCCGTGCAAATGCAACTGTTTTGGGATACACAACATGGATTGTGGTCGAACCGACTACTTTTTCGCCAACCATCAGCGATATTTCAGCGTCTCCTGTCTCTCCATTGGAAACAAATAATCCTTCGTCCGTAACCGATCCAAGTGTAGCGGTCCATTTGGCATCCTCAGGAATCTCCGCAGCGGTCCCTGCCGGGCTGACGCCGACAGCAGAAAGCTGAACACTGGAATTCGGTGTTACATAGTAGGTTTCCGCGCTGACTTCTGCCGTTTCAAACTGGTCGGAAGGCGGCGTAGTCGTATACATGACAAGGCCGTTTGACACGGTACGCTCCGAACCGTCAGAAGGGCGGTTGGTAACCTGAATATCATTGCTGCCGGCAGGACGGGATATGTAAGTCGCGGAACCGCCGCCGTCCAGGCACAGGATATAGGTGCAGCCCGCGTCGTCCATGATCTCAAGCGATTCTTTGTAATTTGCGCCAGCGGAGCCGCCGGCGTTGCTGCCGTCCACTACCATAAATACAACTTCATTTTTCGCTGTAACACCCACAAAGCAGCGGCTATAACGGCCATCGTTCAGATAGCTGTCAGAAGTATATCCGATATCCTGACCATTCTCTCTGACTAACTGGAAACCGCCGATCGCCTCTTTTACACCATCATGGTCCTTAACTGCCTGATCCCAGTCTTCATTATTTTTCCCGCATAGTGCCGTTCCATCATTAAAGATTGCAAACCAGGGGCGTCCATCGGCCTTTTGTTTTCTAAATCCGAATTCGCCATTCATCACATGCGCACCGGAAGGCATTCCGCTGGTAGTATCAAATGCGCCGCCGTTTACACCGGCTACAACAGCGTAATTCTCAATATAATTCTCTTTGTCTGCCGGATCGGTATGCTTTTTATTCATGGCTGCCGCCTGATCCGTCATCTTAGACAGACCGGGCGTCTCGCACTGCGCATCCTTATAGGATGCCTGAACGCCTACATGTTCGTTACTAAGATCAGCTACTGCAACATAATAGTTGATCCGTTTGCCGTCTGTACCATAACCGCTGCAGACGCTCTGTGTGATACCGGGCGCGAGCGTTGATTCAAACGACTGAAACGTTGAAACGTATTCTACCCCCCCCCGGACGGTTTCTGACGCCAACATCTCTGCCGGAGAGGAAACCACAGAAAACGCTGCGACCAGAAACATGGAAACTGCTCTTGAAAAAACCTTATGCTTCATCTTTTTTCCTCCTTAACATTTTTTTGATCAGTTTGGCCATATATCCCTATATGTTGCCCGCCGCACACCGCGTGGAGGTACTGATCCCTGTACGGCTCCCCACCCGAAGGCGGGGATATCGGTATCTTTATGCTAACTGCAGTTTTCCATCTGCTCCAAAGTAATAAGTACCGAAATCAAGCAGGTTATTGCTGTTGGCAGCTGTGACCGTTATGGTCTCATTCGCCGCAACCTTGCCGCTCCATTTGATAAAATAAATCGTATCGCCGATCTTTGCCAGCTGATTGTTATATGCGCCCGTGCCCAGCTTACCGTCCTTGCAGTAATACGGAAGGCGGGCGATCTCATCCCATACAATGCCGGTAGCGTCAGAAAGCTTTCCGTCTTCCCCAAAGTAGTAGCTGCCGTTCGCAAGCAGTTTATTATTGTTATAAACCGTGATCTCTTTCAGTTCATTGACTGCGACCTTGCCGCTCCACTTCACGAAATAGATCTCTCCGTTTGCCGATACCAGTTCATTGTTATACACGCCCTTGGCAAGTTTCCCGTTTTCGTAATAATACAGCAAGCCGTCGGCCTCTTTCTTCGCGCCGCTAAACGGCTGGCCGTTTTCATAATAAAGCAGATCGCCTGCCTCATCCGTCTTCTCGCCCTGGTACAGCTTGCCGTCTTCTCCAAAGTAATAGGAACCATTCGCAAGCAGTTTGTTGCTGTTTGCGGCTGTGATCTCTCTGGTCTCGTTTGCCGCAACCTTGCCGCTCCATTTTACCAGATAAACAGAACCGTTGATCTTGGCTAACGCGCTGTTATAGAGTCCGGTTCCCAGCTTACCGTCTTTGCAGTAATAGGAAAGCTGTGTGATCGTATCTTTTACTATACCGGTATCTTTTGAAAGCTTACCGTCTGCTCCAAAGTAATAAGAGCCGTTTGCGAGCAGGTTGCTATTGTTATAAAACGTGATCTCCCGCAGTTCATTGACTGCGACCTTGCCGCTCCACTTCACGAAATAAATCTCTCCGTTTGCCGATACCAACTCGTTGTTATATACGCCCTTGGCAAGTTTTCCGTTTTCGTAATAATACAGCAATCCGTCAGCCTCTTTTTTCACGCCGGTAAACGGCTGACCGTTTTCACAGTAAACCGGATTCCCTTCTTCATCGGTCTTTTCGCCCTGGTACAGTTTACCGTCTTCTCCAAAGTAATAGGAACCATTCGCAAGCAGCTTGTTGCTGTTGGCGTCTGTAATCTCTCTGGTCTCATTGGCTGCAACCTTGCCGCTCCATTTTACCAGATAAACGGAACCATTGATCTCTGCTAACGCGCTGTTATAGAGTCCGGTACCCAGCTTACCATCTTTGCAGTAGTACGGAAGCTGCGTCTTTTCATCCCAGATGATGCCGGTAAGATCAGAGATCTTTCCGTCTTCCCCAAAGTAGTAGGAACCATTCGCAAGCAGCTTGTTATTGTTATAAACCGTGATCTCTTTCAGTTCGTTGACTGCGACCTTGCCGCTCCACTTCACAAAATAGATATCTCCATTGACCGAAACCAGTTCGTTATTGTACAGAGCGTTGCCGATCTTGCCTTCCTTGTAATAATACAGCAGACCGTCGGCCTCGTTCTTCTTTACGCCGGTAAACGGCTGACCGTTTTCGCAGTAAAGGGAATTCCCTTCCTCATCTGTCTTCTCACCCTGATACAATTTTCCGTCTGCACCGAAATCATAAGATCCGGGTTTTAACAGATCATTGCTGTTGGCCTCTGTGATCTCTCGGGTCTCGTTGGCTGCAACCTTGCCGCTCCATTTTACCAGATAAACCGAACCGTTGATCTCGGCCAATGCGCTGTTATAAAGTCCGGTTCCTAACTTGCCGTCCTTGCAGTAATAGTAAAGCTGTGTCTTTTCATCCCAGACAACGCCGGTAACTTTAGAGAGCTTTCCGTCTGCTCCAAAGTAATAAGAGCCGTTTGCAAGCAGGCCGTTGCTATTGTCTGCAGTCACTTCCCTGATCTCGTTGACTGCGGCCTTGCCGCTCCACTTTACAAAGTAGATATCGCCGTCTACCCGGACCAGTTCGTTGTTATAGATCGCATTGCCGGGTTTGCCGTCCTGATAGAAGACCGGCATTCCGTCTGCATCCTTCTTCTCGCCGTTAAACAGTCTGCCGTCTGCGCCAAAGTAATAGGAATCTGCCGGAAGCAGATCGCTGCCGTTCTCCGCAGTGATCGCAACGGTTTCATCTGCGGCAGTCCTGCCGCCTTCCTTCAGGAAGTAGATCTGGCCGTCTACTTGGACCAGCCGGTTCTTTATGTCTGCTGCAGGCTGGCCGTTCTTATAATAGTACAGGCTGCCGTCTCCGCCTTCCTTCATGCCGGTAAACAGCTGACCGTTTTCATAGTAGTAAGTACCGGTCGTATCTGTCTTCTCTCCGGTAAAGAGTGTACCGTCCTTACCGAAGTAATAGCTTCCGGGCGCCAGCAGATCCTTTCCGGTTTCCGCGGTGATCTCCTGATAACCGTTTACCTTCAGCTTTCCGCTGTTTTGGACGAAATAGACTTGATTCTGATACTTGACACATTTTTCCTTTCCGCCATGCACGAACCCGTCTTCTTCGACCAGGTACCAGCCGCCGCGCTTGTTGCTGACCAGTCCTGTCTCTTTTACTTCACCGACCAGGGCGCCGTCGTTATCGAATTCATAGAGGTTCATTTCCCCTCTCATCATAGCGGACCAGTTGTCATACAATGCATGGATTCCGGTCGTTACATAGCCGTCCGCATCGAAGTTATACGTTTTACCGTTGACCTCGGCTAAAAATAACTGGTACGGATTTCTTGCCTGATAATACCATTCGCCATACCAGAACCTCGTTCCCTGGCTGTTCGTATTCCAGACGCCTTCTGTCCTGCCGGTCTCATCGAAGTGATAGGTGATCTGATCGTGAGTCGGCCAGTAACGGTCTCCCGTTGCTGCAACTTTTGTATCCTTGTCAAAGTAGTGCCAGCCGTCATCCAGCTGAACCCAGCCGCCGAACAGCTCGCCGACCTTACTGTAACGCCATGCGGATTTCGATTCATCATAAAGCAGTCCGCTGTACTTAGTTTTGCCCTTGCAGATGCCATCCTCGCCAAAGTCATAATAGTAGTTTTCCACAAGCTGTATGCCGGTCAGCTTCCTGCCGTCTTTCCAATAGCAGTCGTCTTCATCCCAGCCGTCTTCGTGCGGAATGCCTTCCGCGTAGGTTCTGCCGTCTGTCCAGACGCCGGTATAGGTCTGCCCGCAATCACATTTCAGGATGCCGTCGGTAATCGCAAAGGTATGACCGGTTGCCTTGACAGTCGTTCCCCACTCTACCGGAGAATTACAGATGGTACACACCGTCCTGCCGGTATAACCGTCTTCTGTACAGGTTGGCTCCTTATCAGCAATTGCCTTGGCATCATGGTTATGGAAGCAATGCGTACTGATATAATTCGGATTGATAGCCTCCTGACCTTCACCGCCAGTACTCTCTGCCTTCATACGCACACCGTAAGTATAGGCAACACTACGTGTATGGATATCCGCACTGGAAAAAGTATGACTGCTGTCATCCTGATAGGTCACTACACCCTTCTCGGTATCTACATCGACCGAAAGTGCGGTAATACAGGATTCACCTTTTCCTTCGGCAGCACAATTCCAGGCTTCCACCGCATCTTTATGATTTTCATCTGCACTGCTCACATAATCCCATACACGGATGGGAAGGCTTGCGATCACCTGCGTCCCGGACGCGGAAAGATAATCGCCATTCCGGGTGAGGCGCAGAGTAAGGATGTTCTCCGCCTTGTCATTTGCAGTCTCGAAGAAAGTCTCGCAGTCAAAGCCGTAAAGTGTCTTGATATGGTCAGGCTTCTTCGCCTCAACATCCCAGTCCCAGTTGTTCATGCTGTCAAGATCCAGTTTCATCTCAATCGACTTGACAGTTTCAACTGCGTCAGCCTCAACATCTACCCAGTAAACCGAGTCGTTCTGGACTTTGCAGTCAAGCGTATTATCCTGCGGACGCACGCGGACTGAAGGTTCTTTTTTCCCGGTGTTAACGGTGATCTGGCGCTTGGTTTCCGCATAGTTTCCCGCTTTATCGCTGATGCCCATCCGGATCGTATGCACGCCATCGGTCAGAACCGCGTTGGAAACCGTAATCAGTCCGTCTGCGTACGTACAGTCAACGGAAACGCCGTCGATATACGCGACTGCGGAAGATTCATCGAGGCCGCTGGCATTGTTCGGATCAATCATATCCTCAGCAACCAGGCTCGCAAAGTCAACCGTATTGTACTGAACCGTCTGTCCGTTCAGCGACTGCGCGTCGCTCATTCCTTCCACCGCATAGGTCATATCGGAAAAAATCGGATTTTCCCTGTCATTAACAGCGTCCGAATAGTCTACCGTAATATCATCGATGTAAAAGGTGAAATCACCCATATAGTTGGTTTCATTTTTCTTCCAGGAATCAACATTTGCGCAATAAATCTTAATGAAACCATTTGCTTTTGATTTGAAGGTATTGCCATCTACTTTGTCATCATTGCTTTCAAAATATATGGCATTTTTTGCCGTTTTTTCATCAGAAATTGTAAAATCCGATTCTTTAATAGGGATCTTGATATAGTGCCAGCCGGAATATTCCTGATTATTCGTATAATGCCAACGATCGGTTCGTTTGTTATTCTCCTCAAGAACCTGTTCATCGTTGTAAAGCATAAAATTGTAGCCCAGCTTCTTTACAAACTCCCCGTTTTCATCATGAAGGGATGTACCGGCCCATATGGCCAGCTGCGTACAATCCTCGGGAACCCAAAGCCAGAAGCCCCAGCTGGTCGGTTTTTCCAACTCGATGGAATCCCCTTCCCAAATGATTCCGTTGCCGCTCCACATATCGGTGCCATGAATTCCTTCATCCATCTTATAATGAAAAGCCAGCGCAGAATCACCGCTGTGAACCATGCCTGTTTCCTTGTTTACGATAGAAACTTCCGAATGAACGTAGGTATCAGTGTTATCATAGTCCCCTGCTTTCCAGTTATTGATATCTGCGCCTTTGCTCCCTTCTTCGAAATCAAAAATAACATCAGACCCCTTGCCTAACTTGACCTGAACAGTAGCCTCAGCAGGATCCTCCGCCTGCTTAACCGCAGCGGTAATAGTCGTTTCCGTTTTGCTCACGCCTTCCGCAGCGGCAGTAAATTGATTCCCGGAAATCGTACCTACCTCCTGATCTTTGACAGTAAAAAGTATGTCGTCATCTTTTAACGTTACATCATTCAGCCCGTACTTAGCAGTAATATCCAGGGTTATCGTAGCATTAAACGGAACGGTAATCGCTTCCCGGGTAAATGCAAGTTTATCCGGATATACAACGTGGATCGTGGTCGATCCCACTTCTTTGCCATCTACTGTAAGTGAGATTTTAGCCTCCCCGGTTGTTTCTCCGGAAACAAATACGCCGTTCTCCGTAACCGATCCAAGTGTGGTGGTCCATTTGGCATCCTCAGGAATCTTTGCCGCGGTTCCCGCCGAGCTGACGCCGACAGCAGAAAGCTGAACACTGGAATTCGGTGTTACATAGTAGGTTTCCGCGCTGACTTCTGCCGTTTCAAACTGGTCGGAAGGCGGCGTAGTCGTATACATGACAAGACCGTTTGATACAGTACGCTCCGAACCGTCGGAAGGATGGCTCGTTACCTGGATGCTATTGCTGCCGGCCGGGCGGGATATGTAAGTCGCGGATCCGCCGCCGTCCAGACACAGGATATAGGTGCAGCCTGCATCATTCATGATCTCAAGCGATTCTTCGTAATTCGCGCCAACGGAGCCGCCGGCGTTGCTGCCGTCCACTACCATAAATACAACTTTATTTTCCGCTGTAACACCTACAAAGCAGCGGGAATAGCGGCCATTATTCAGATAGCTGTTCGGTTGATACGAAATATCCGTACCGTTCTTTTTCACCAACTGGAAGCCGCCGATTGCCTCTTTTACACCCTGATGCGCCGTAACTGCCTGATCCCAGTCAGTGTCATTTTCTCCGCATAGTGCCGTTCCATCATTAAAGATCGCAAACCATGGGTGTCCGTCTGATTTTTGTTTATTAAATCCGATTACGCCGTTCATCACATGCGCGCCGGCAGGCATTCCGCTGCCGGTATTAAATGCGCCGCCGTTTATGCCGGCCACTACTGCGTAATTCTTAATATAATTAGTCTGATCCGACTCATCTGTATGCTTTTTGTTCATAGCAGCTGCCTGATCCGTCATCTTAGACAGACCGGGCGTCTCGCACTGCGCATCCTTATAAGACGTCTGAACGCCTACATTTTCGTTACTAAGATCAGCTACTGCAACATAATAGTTGATCCTCTTGCCGTCAGCACCGTATCCGCTGCTGATAGTCTGTGTAATACCGGGCGCAAGCGTCGATTCAAACGACTGAAACGTTGAAACGTATTCTTTCTCCTGCGTCGCTTCGACTCCATTTTCTGACGCAAAGGTTTCTGCGGGTATAGAAACCACCCCGAAAGACACAATCAGAATCATGGAAATCACTTTCGAAAAAAGATTGTTCTTCATTTTTTCCTCCTTAACATTTTTATTTTTTAATCAGTTTGGCCATATATCCCTATATGTTGCCCGCCGCACACCGCGTGGAGGTACTGATCCCGTGCGGCTCCCCACCCGGAGGCGGGGATATCGGTATCTTTATGCCAATTGAAGTTTGCCGTCTGCACCAAAGTAATAGGAGCCCGGTTTCAGGAAACCGCCGCTGTTGGAAGCGGTAATCTCTCTTAGCTCATTCACAGCCACCTTGCCGCTCCATTTTACAAAGTAAATATCACCGTTAATCTTTGCCAGCTGATTGTTGTATGCGCCGGTGCCAAGCTTACCGTTTTTACAGTAGTAATAAAGTTTGGTGATTTCATCCCATACAATGCCTGTGGCAGAAGTAAGTTTGCCGTCTTTTCCGAAGTAGTAACTGCCGTTTGCAAGCAGCTTATGGCTGTTGGAAGCGGTGACCTCTCTTAACTCATTGACTGCAACCTTGCCGCTCCACTTCACAAAGTAGATCTCACCGTTTGCCGATACCAGCTCATTGTTATATGTGCCTTTGGCGAGCTTTCCTTCACTGTAATAATACAGCAGACCATCAGCCTCTTTCTTCGTGCCGGTAAGAGGCTGCCCGTTTTCATAATAGCGCATCTCGCCCGCTGCATCTTTCTTCTCGCCCTGATACAGCTTGCCGTCCGCGCCGAACTCATAAAATCCGGGTTTCAAAAGCTTATTACTGTTAGCAGCCGTAATCTCTCTGATCTCGCCGGCTGCGACCTTGCCGCTCCACTTTACAAAGTAAATATCACCGTTGATCTTTGCCAGTTGATTGTTATATTCGCCGACGCAAAGCCTACCGTTTTTGCAGTAATAATAAAGTTTGGCGGTTTCATCCCATACAAGGCCTGTGGTAGAAATAAGTTTGCCGTCTTTTCCAAAGTAGTAACTGCCGTTTGCAAGCAGCTTGTGGCTGTTGGAAGCGGTGACCTCTCTTACCTCGTTTGCAGCCACCTTGCCGCTCCACTTCACAAAGTAGATACTGCCGTTTGCCGATACCAGTTCATTGTTGTATACACCCTTTGCCAGCTTTCCTTCGCTGTAATAATACAGCAGACCATCGGCCTCTTTCTTCGTGCCGGTAAGCGGCTGCCCGTTTTCATAGTAACGCAGGCTGCCGTCTTCATCCTTTTTTTCACCCTCCAGCAGTTTACCATCCGCACCGAATTTGTAGGAACCGGGGGCCAGCAGCTTGCTGCTGTTGGAAGCGGTGATCTCTCTTAACTCATTCACGGCAATCTTACCGCTCCACTTCACGAAGTAAATATCGCCGTTGATCTTTGCCAGCTGATTGTTGTATGCGCCGGTGCCAAGCCTACCGTTTTTACAGTAGTAATAAAGTTTGGTAATTTCATCCCATACAATGCCTGTGGCAGAAGTAAGTTTGCCGTCTTTTCCGAAGTAGTAACTGCCGTTTGCAAGCAGCTTGTGGCTGTTAGAAGCGGTGACCTCTCTTAGCTCGTTTGCCGCTGCCTTACCGCTCCACTTTACGAAGTAGATACTGCCGTTTGCCGATACCAGTTCATTGTTGTATACACCTTTTGCCAGCTTTCCTTCGCTGTAATAATACAGCAGACCATCGGCAGCGTTTTTCTTCGTGCCGGTATACGGCTGCCCGTTTTCATAGTAACGCAGATTGCCGTCTTCATCCTTTTTTTCACCCTCTAGCAGCTTACCATCCGCACCGAATTTGTAGGAGCCGGGGGACAGCAGCTTGCTGCTGTTTTCTGCGGTGATCTCTCTTAACTCATTCACGGCAATCTTACCGCTCCACTTCACGAAGTAAATGTCGCCGTTGATCTTTGCCAGCTGATTGTTGTATGCGCCGGTGCCAAGCTTACCGTTTTTACAGTAGTAATAAAGTTTAGTGATTTCATCCCATACAATGCCGGTAACGGTAGAAAGCTTACCGTCTTTTCCAAAGTAATAAGAGCCGTTTGTAAGCAGTTTGTGGCTGTTGGAAGCGGTGACCTCTCTTAACTCGCCTGCCGCTGCCTTGCCGCTCCATTTCACAAAATAGATATCGCCGTTTGCCGATACTAACTCGTTGTTATAGATGCCCTTGGCAATGTTTCCTTTACTGTAGTAGTAAAACTGACCATCGGCAGCGTTTTTCTTTACGCCGGTAAACAGCCTGCCGTCTGTGCCAAAGTAATAACTGCCATTTGCAAGCAGACCATTTCCATTGTTCTTGGTGATCTCAATGGTTTCATCGGCAGCGGCCCGGCTGCCTGTCTTAATGAAGTAGATCTGATCATTGATCTGAACCAGTTTATTTTTAATGCCGACCGCGATCTGGCCATTCTGATAGTAATACAGGCTGCCGTCGCTTTCCTTCTTTATGCCGGTAAGCGGCTGGCCATTCTCATAATAGTAGGTTCCGGTTTTGTCCTTCTTCTCACCTGTAAAGAGTCTTCCGTTCTGATCGAAGTAATACCTTCCTGGTTTCAACAGACCCTTGCCGCTTTCAGCAGTGATTTCTTGATAATTATTGAACGTCAGTTTGCCGCTGTTCTGAACAAAATAGATGTTGCCCTGATATTTGACGCATTTTTCCTTTCCGCCATGCACGAACCCGTCTTCTTCGACCAGATACCAGTCTCCCTGCTTGTTGCTGACCAATCCCGTCGCTTTCACTTCACCGATCAGGGCTCCCGTATTGTCAAATTCATAGAGAGTCATTTCCTCTCTCATCCTAGAGGCCCAGTCATTGTACAGCGCGTGGATCCCTGGCGTCACATAGCCATTCGCGTCAAAGTTATACGTCTTTCCTCCTATTTTAACAAAGTACCGCTGGTACGGGTTCCTTGCCTGATAATACCATTCTCCATACCAGAACCTTGTTCCCAGACTGCTTTTACTCCAGACGCCCTCCGTCCTTCCGGTTTCATCGAAACGATAAGTAATCCCATCATGCGTCGGCCAGTAACGATTTCCTGTCGCTGCCACCTTTGTTTCTTTGTCAAAGTAGTGCCAGCCGCCATTGATCTGAACCCATCCGCCGAATAATTTGCCAAGTTTACTGTAGCGCCAAGCGGAAACCGTTTCATCGTAGAGCAGACCGCTGTATTTTGCTTTCCCTTTGCAGACGCCGTTCTCACCGAAATTATAGTAATAGTTCTCAACAAGCTGTATGCCGGTCAGCTTCTTGCCGTCCTTCCAATAACAGTCGTCTTTATCCCAACCGTCAGCATGCAGCTTGCCGTTCACATAGGTCTTACCGTTTATCCAGACACCCGTATAGGTCTGCCCGCAATGACATTTCAGAACACTGTCGGTAAGAGCAAAGGTATGACCGGTCGCCTTTACAGTAGTTCCCCAAACTACAGGAGAGTTGCAGACTGTACAAATTGTTCTGCCGGTATAGCCATCCTCGGTACAGGTTGCCGCCTTATTTTTGTTTTCAGTCTTATGAATATGAAAACAATGCGCAGTGTAATATGCATGGTCGCTGACCTTCATTTGCTCACCATAAGTATAAGCAACGCTGCGCGTATGAATATCCGCACCGGAGAAAGTGTGGCTGCTGTTATCCAGATAAGTCACTACGCCCTTCTCGGTATCTACATCAACCGAAAGTGCAGGGATACAAGGAGAATCACAATTCCATGCCTCAACTGCATTGGCATGTTTATGACCTCCGGCGGAGCCAACATAATCCCATACCCGGATCGGAAGACTTGCGATTACCTTGGTTCCGGTCTCAGCCAAATAATCCCGGTTCCGTTCAAATCGAACCGTAAGAATATTCTCCGCCTTATCATTGACGTCTGCAAAGCTGTATGTACATGTAAACCCAGATAGCGTCTCAATATGTTCCGGCTGCCAGTCGTTCATACTATCCAGATCCAGCTTCATTTCAATCGACTTTACAGTCTCCACCGCGTCAGTCTCTATATCTACCCAGTAAACCGAACCATTCTGGACTTTGCCGTCAAGCGTATTATCATGCGGCCGAACACGAACCGTTGGAGTCTTTTCTTTCGGATCAGCAATGACGATCTGCCGCTTAATTTCCGAGTAATTTCCCATCTTATCGCTGATGCCCATGCGGACCGTGTGCACACCGTTTGTCAGAACCATATCGGAAACCGTAATCAGTCCGTCCGTGTATACGCAGTCAACCGGCACCCCATCAATATAGGCAGCAGCAGAGGAAGCATTCAGGCCACTGGCGTTGGCCGGGTTCGTCATATCCTCGGAAACCTTTCCGGCAAAGCTTACAGTATTGTCTGCTGCCGTCTGCCCATTCAGTTCCTTAGCGCCACTCATATTGTCAGCCGCATAGGTCATGCCGGAGAAAATCGGATTCTCCCGGTCGTCAACCGCGTCCGAATAGTCTACTGTAATATCATCGATATAAAAGGTGAAATCACCCATATAATTCGTTTCCTGATTTTTCTCCGCGTCAATGTTTACAGCATAAATCTTAATAAAAGCATTCGCACTCGCCGCAAGGGCAGTTCCGCCGGCTTTATCATCATTTGTTTCGATATACACTGTCGGATCTGTTATGGGAACCTTAAAATAATGCCAGCCGGAATACTCCATATGATTCACACTGTCATCGTTATAAAGCGCAAGATTATAGATATTTTTCTTCTTGAACTCCCCCTTTTCATCATGAAGGGAAGTACCTGCCCATATAGCAAGCTGCGTACAATCCTCAGGAACATAGAGCCAGAAGCCCAGACCAACAGCATTCTTCACCTCGATAGATTTTCCTACCCAGGCAATTCCGTCTCCCTCCAGAGACTTCGTGCCGTTAATTTCCTCATCCATCTTGTAATGGAAGGCAAGCGCAGAATCCCCACTGTGGACCATGCCTGTTTTCTTGTTTACGATAGAAACCTCAGAGCAGAGATCATCCATACTATTATTATGATCCTTTACCTTCCAGTTATTGAGATTCGCGCCGTCAGTCCCTTTCTCGAAATCAAAAATGACATCAGACCCTTTCCCCAGTTTAACCGTAAGCGTATCTGTCACTCCGGATACGCCCTTTACCGATACGGTAATCGTTGTTTCTGCAAGATTCGCATTTTCTCCGGCAGCCGTAAACTGATTGCCTGAAATGCTGCCTGCTTTCTGATTTTGAATATGAAAAGTAAAGTCGCCGTCCTTGACCGCTACATTATGAAGCCTGTATTTGGCAATGACCTCAAGATCAACCGCAGCACCGAAGGGAACATTCATTACATCCCGTGCGAATGCAACTGTATCCGGATAGACGACATGGATCGTAGTTGAACCAATCTCCCTGCCGTCCGCTTTAAGCGAAATCTTAGCATCCCCGGTCGTTCCATCAGAAACAAATACATTTCCCTCAATCTTACCATGCGTTGCGGTCCATACGGCACCCGCCGGCAGCTTTACTTCGGTTCCCGCCGGACTGACGCCGACAGCGGAAATCCGAACCCTGGAATTTGGTGTTACATAGTAGTTCTCTGCCGTAATTTCCGCCTTTTCAAAGGTATCGGACGAAGGCGCGCTGCTGTACATAATAAGACCATTTGACACCGCGCGCTCCGAGCCGTCGGATGGACGGCTGGTAACCTGAATATCATTACTGTCCGCCTGCCGGGATATGTAGGTCGCCGATCCGCCGCCATCCAGACAGAGAATATAGGTACAGCCTGCATCATTCATGATTTCAAGTGACTCATTATAATTTGTACCCGCAGAGCCGCCTGAATTGCTGCCGTCCGCTATCATGAATACGACCTTATTGTCGTCAGTTACTCCTACAAAAGAACGGGGATAGCGGCTGCTGTTCAGATAGTTGCTTTCGGTATACGGGATATCGACACCGTTCTTCCTAACTAATTGAAAGCCGCCGATTGCTTCTTTTACAGCGCCGTGTTTCGCAACTGCCTCGTCCCAGTCTTTGTCATCGGCCCCGCACAGAGCTTTTCCGTCCGCAAAAACAGCAAACCAACTGGAATTAGCCGACTTCTTAATGTTAAATCCATTTACGCCATTCATCACATGCGCGCCGGAAGGCATCGCATTCGCGGTATTGTAACCATCGCCGTTTATGCCGGCTACAATAGTATAATTGGCAATATAATTCGTCTGATCTTTTGAATTAGTATGCTTTTTATACATGGCCTCTGCCTGCTCGGTCATTTTAGACAGACCGGTTGTCTGACACTGCGCATCCTTGTAAGTCGCCTGAACACCTACATATGCATTGTCAAGATCAGCAACTGCAACGTAGTAGTTGATTAGAGCGCCGTCAGCGCCATAAGCGCTGTTGACAGTCTGCGTAATGCCGGGAGCAAGCGTAGATTCGGATGTCTGAAAAGTCGAAACATATTCGGTATTCTGCGCCGCCGTGGTTTTTGTTTCCGATGCCGATATCTCTGCCGGTAAAGAAGCCGCAGAGAAAGATACGGCCAGAAACATTGATAGCACTTTTTTGTAATAGTTGCGCTTCATTTTCTCTTCTCTCCTTTCTGATATCTTATGGGAAGCGTCAGCCACGCTCCAAAAGTCTTATCCCATTCCGGCGGATCATACGGTTCAAATCCCGACGCCGGATAAAACGTCAGCTCGGAAAAATAAATTTTTCCCGCTGCAAAATAAAAATCTATTCGAATAAACGGAATGTTTTCCGATAATTTTCCTGCCAACCGCAGCATCTGCTCCAGGCCTTCCGGCCGCGGAACCGGCGTCGCGGCATTGGGAATCCCCGGCCGCTTGACCTGCATTCGTTCCCACTCAACCGTATAAAAATCCTCTGTAAGTCCGCTTTGGGCAAAACGGTCGCGGCAAACCAGAATAAATTTGGGAACCCCGTTAAAACAATGGATCTTATAATCCGTCAGGCCGCCCGCATCGCTTTTTAAAAACTGCTCCGCAATAATCTTACGCGGGACATTTTTATAGGGCCATTCCCGGCCTGTTCTCCAATAGTCCTGTCTGAGTCCCCGCGCCAATCCGTTTCTTACCTTTCGGATATCTATTTCAGAACGGTCGCTGCAGATACACATTCCCAGACCGGAGTTGTGATTACATTTCAGAACGAACTGATCCGGCAGGCTGTCAAAATCAATCTGATCCGGAGAATCCCATACTCCAAGCAGGGGGATCAGATATTCCTCTCCGATCTTCTGCGCGATATATTGCCGTACCAGATATTTGTCTACCATCACCGTGTACGCCGTTTTTCTGTCATAGAGCTTCAGCCACTGAAGTTTTTCATTCAAAGTGACAGGCGAGTCGAGGTCCAATTCATATCCCATCGTAATCCTGAATTTCTTCTGCAGATATTGATCATCATGCATATTGGGATATCCGTATAAATACGAATTGACCAGAAACCGATACTTTTGATCCGTAAGATAGCGCCCCAGCTTTTTCAACAGCGTTTTCATTGCACCCTCCCGCATTCTAACTAAAGAAGAAGCTATACTGCATAACCGTACTGTTTCCCGGATTCAACATAACGAAAATATAATAGCCTAATGCCATTACCATTAAGGCGCTGCCTGCAATTCTCTTAGAGTTACGGTCAAATCGATCAATCGTATTGGGCAGCAGCAACAGCATCGGTATGGAAAAATAGAGCGAAACACGGTTGATCAGTTCGATCATTAACGCAAAGGATTGCGTCAGACAAGTCAATACGCAGAACAGATACAGGTGAGAATAGCCCGGTACCTGCTCGGCCCTTTTGGAGCGTCCGATAATACAGACAAAAAGCAGGATCACAAAATAGAGGAATAACAGGCTGTCTCCTTCTCCGGTTCTGCCACCTATGTAAATACGGTATTTCGTGTAGGACAGCACCATTTCCAGTATCTTTCTAAACAGCGGCAGACAAAAGGTCAGAAGCAGCAGGAGGCTGAAATCCCGGATCTTATGCCGCTCCAAAATCGGTTTGTTGACCAGAAAATATACAATACCAAATACAAATGCTGTGTAATGAAAGCTGGTTGCAAGCAATACCATTAAAACAAATTTCCAAGGCTTTCGCTCGACCGCATACCGATAGGCAAATAAGATCAGACTGATCGCGATGGACTGCCGCATTACGGTAAAGTTCATTTGATACATTCCAATCGTAATATAAAGCCATATGCTGATAATGGGATATTTTGAATATTTTTTAATAAAATACGCTACGCCGAGGATTGCCAGAAAGCTGCATACGGCTAATACCCATTGGAAATTATTTGAAAATATGCCGACTACTTTATTTAAAATACTATAACCCGGTTCTATCGATAATTTGCCAACAGACAGCCAGCCCACGCTATGGCTGCTTCGGAAGATCATTCTGTACATAAAATAATCATCTCCGATACCGCTTCCGCGCAGTGCGCCTAAGAGGCCCAGCCAGATTACGGCAACTGCAAGCATTTTTTTTCGGTCGCGCCGAAATGCAGCTAAAACAATGCTGAGTAAAAACAAGTTTACAAGATAAAAAAGCATAGTCGGATTCTCACTTTCAGGTTAACAAATCATAAAAAGGTTGTTTTTTGGTTTTATATGCCCCATATATCACAAGGAAAAGGATTCCGAATAACAGAATATTCAGAACAAAAACCGGACAGTTCTGCCCTGTTGCCAAAAGGCTAATAATATTCAGACAACTGATAATAGGGCTATGTAAAAGATAAATTGAGGTACTGAGATTTCTCAATATTTTTGTATTGGAAATCCAACAATTATTATATTGTGCCGCAACAATAAACAATAACGGGCATACGAAAATCGTCATAATATGAAGCGACGCATCATCTGCTCCAACTCTGCCCTTAAGCAGGAAAAATTCTGTAATAAACAGAAGATAAGCGACAACCAGAGCGGCAGCAGTCAAAAATCTTTTTGAGGAAAGCACTGCCCAATGTTTTGCAATCAGCAAGCCGATCGCCACAAACAGCATTCCATATAAAAGACCGTTTCTCGGCCCTGCAAAAACCTCATTGAAACGAAGGACCATCTTTTCGGCAGGTGTCTGAGAAACCAGAAAAAAGTAACGATTGCAAAGTAAAGCAAACCCATATAAAGGAAGGCTGAGGCAGATTGCATATGCCTCTTTTCCCCGTTTTACAAACGGAAATAATATAATAACCGCTACAATCACAGCCTGTATATACCAAAGTGCTCCAAACGGATAGAACAATACGGATCTTCCGATGATCTTGATTAAACTGCGCCAGGAAGTTCCTGTTAAAAGCAGAAAAATACTTTTCAATATAATTGAAAGCGCTTCAAAAACTACCAGTTTTTTTAACAGACGTTTGCAGTACCCCCCCCCTTTTTCTCCGGCATCCGCTCCAACAGGATAGAGCTTATTTCCCAAGAAGAAACCGGACGCCACAAAGAAGAAAGGAATTGCCAGCCTTAGGCAGCATACGTCTATAAAGGAATATATCCCATTTGGAATAAACGGAATCAGTGAATGCTGCAGCACAACGCCTATCGCAAACAAAAACTTGAGCACATCGACATAGTGATATGTTTTTTTCATACGATTTACTCCTTTTTGACAGGAACCAGCGTCTGTATGTAGTCCAGCCATTTTTTATATATGAACTGCGGCGCATACTTCTTCGCTTCTTTTCTTCCGTTTGATCCAAGCTGACGGGCTAATGCTTCATCTTTCAGCAACAGCAGCATGGCTTCGCTCAGTAAACTTTTCTCCTTTACCGGCGTAAGCAATCCGCTTTTTCCGTTGTCGATCAACATTTTGGGGCCGCCGCACGGACAATCCGTCGCAATGCACGGAACACCTGCAGCCATTGCCTCCATCAGCGCATTCGGCATACCCTCATAGTCTGAAGAAAGAACAAACAATTTCGCGGCCGCAAGGATTTCCTCTATCTTAGAAACATTACCGCATAGAAAGACGCGGTCTTTCAGCCCTTTCCGGCGAATCACTTCTTCTAATTCGCTCCGCAGTTCGCCTTCGCCATAGAGCAGCAGATTATCCTCTGTCTGATCTTTTATTTCCGCAAAGGCTTCTATCAGCATCTTCTGATTTTTCTGCTCGGTGAGCCTTCCGACAGATACGATATCCCTGCATACTTCCTTTCGGTTGACTGTATAAAAAATCGGATTTACCATATTCGGTATCACAACTGACCGTTTCCGGATCCGGGCGTCAAAGCAGGCTTTTGCATCCGGTGTTTGAAAAACCGCGCCTGCAGCTCTTTTAAAAAGCAGATTCGCCAGTTTCCATTTAAGTTTTGAACCGTATTCCGCATGCGGATCATTTCTGACAGAAATAACTGTTTTCACCGGCAAAAACGCACTTGCAATAATTGCCCGGAAATTCGGTTCCGCCATAAAAGAGATCAGGATATCCGGTTTGTTGGTCTTCATCAGCCTTCTCAGGCCGGCAACCCGGTGAAAATTCCGGCTTACAAACCCGCCTTTCTCCTGTCCGCTTTCCAGCTCGTATCTCTTTACCCGGCAATCGGTATCATACTCATGTTCCACACGATAGGTCGTCACGATTGAAACCCGGTGTCCGGCGTCCGCAAAGGCAGAGGCCAGATTTGCGACTACCCGTTCTGCTCCGCCGCCGGCAAGAATATTGATATAAAAGAAGATTTTCATTTTTCGATCCCGTATCCTTTCAAAATGGCAGATCGGTAAGTTTCCAGATCATTCATTTTCTTCGACAGCGCTTTCGCTTTGTCCGACATGCTGTCATGGATATGCGGGTCTGATGCGATTCTGACAAGCTCTGCCGCCAGTTTTGAATCGTCATCACTCAATACACCGGTTTCTCCATTGATCACTACGTTTTTTAGTCCGTCTACCGGGGTCGCCACAATCGGAACCCCTAATGCCATTGCCTCCAGGGAACACATCGGCGTACCCTCCCACTGCGATGTCATAATCATGACCTTCGCGTCATGGAGTATCTTTAATGGGTTAGTCTGAAAGCCCAGAAAAGTTACCTTGTCATTCATCCGCAGATCTGATGCCAGCTGTTTTGTCTCTGCTTCCAGCTCTCCGGTTCCGATCACGGCAATTTTAAGGTCCGGCTTGAGTTCCAGCGCCTGTTTCAGAACCCGGATCAGCCTTTGCGGATTCTTTTGTGCGGTCAGTCTGCCTAAATATACAATATCATAGTCATAAGACTGCCTATCTGTATCCATTTTCCTGTACAGCGCTTCTATATCAATGACATTATAGAGAACCGAACTCTTTTCCCGCAGGCTGTTATGAAACCGGTAGCTTTCAAACGCGCTGTCTGATACCCAGAAAATATGTTTTGCTTTTCGGGCCGCAAACCGATACGCAATGGCTTTTGCGGATAGTCCTTGTGAATCAAGCGCATTGACATGAATATGGGAAACAAACGGTATGCTGCCGCAGGAACAGGCTGTAATAAAGCCGGCTCTCATATCGTGTGCATGGATCAGATCCGGTTTTTCAGACTGAATAACCCTTTTCAATTCCGAAACGGATAATTCCTTTATCGGGACAAAGCAAATTCCCTGCTTTTCAACTTCTCCCCGTATCTGTCCGTCACGGCTGCAGTATACCATCTGTATGTCTTTGTCTCTATCAAACATTTTTATCATTTGACAAACAACATTTTCAGCGCCGGAAAACCGATCGCTTTGCAATACATGAAGCACTTTCATATACGTTCTCCACTTTTTTAAACAGTCCTGTAAATTTCTGATATTTCCTTCTTTACATTTTCTATATCAAATTTCTTTATCTTTCTGCGATTATATTCTCCCATTCTGCGGCAAAGCTCCCGATCACAATATAATCTTCGGATTGCATTCACATATTCCTCCACTGCATCGCTGCCGCAAAGGAATCCGCCTCTGCCGTCATCGATCAGATCGGCATTTCCCCGAATTCTTGAAACAATACAGGGCAGTCCCATTGCCATTGCTTCCATCGTGGATCGCGGCAGTCCTTCCCGGAACGATGTCATGATAAAACAATCCGCTGTTTCATATATTTCTTTGATATCGTTTTGATATCCGAGAAAACGGACCTGTTCCTGCAGTCCGGCATTTTGTACCTGTTTTTTTAACTCTTTTTCTTTCTCTCCGGTACCGCATAATACATAATAAACATTTTCTTTATTCAGCCTTTCTATTGCTGAGATCACGATCTGATTATTTTTGTTCTTATTCAGATCACCTGCGGAGACAAGCACAAATGCATTCAGCGGAATTCCTGATTCCATCCGCTTTTTTGCCCGCAAAGGGATATTCTCTGTGAGCGTCTTAATGTACGCATTGAAAATTACCCCCCCCCTTGCCAATTCAGCGTTATATAGGCGGTAGATCTCGTCCGTTACGGCTCCCGTACTAAACTTCAGAATGGTAAGCAGATTACTTTCTCCCATTTCTTTACGCAGCCCCGGATCAGCCGCGAGCATATTCAATTTTTCCGCATAATCGGAAACATCGGCTGCATCGCAGAGAAAACCGCCATTTGTGTTTTCAATTAAATCTGTATTTCCTCTGATCCGGCTTACAACGCAGGGCAGTCCGCTTGCCATTGCTTCCATCATAGAGCGGGCAAGGCCCTCCTGCTTTGTGGTAAAAAGGAAAATATCCGAAGCAGCCAGCAATTCTTTTATATCCGGACGATAACCGAGGAAATGGATTTGATCGGAAATATTAAACGATTCCGCAAGTGCTTGTAATGAATTCTTTTCGGGGCCGTCACCGCAAATAAAATATTGCAGATTTTTATTCCTTGCCTTGGCAATCGCCTGTATCGCCATACTGTAATTTTTTCTTTCAATGAGATCTCCCATTGATATCACTGCGACGTCATCATTCCTCAATTGCAGTTCGCCGCGTTTTTTCGCCCGCTGATCCCCGATACTGCTATACTGCGATGTGTCAATTCCTACACCGTGAACAAGATATACCTTTCCGCCTTTTTTCATCCGGAATTTTTTCGCCGCCTCATAATCTTCTTTATTTATCGTGATAATAACATCCGTCCAGTGTGCCATTAACTGCTCAGCCCACTTATACAGGGTGCGATTGATAAACGGCGCCCCTTTATAAAAATGAAATCCGTGCGCGGTATAGATCACTTTCTTTACACGACACTTTCTGCCGGCAAGACGCCCTATCATACCGCCGACCGGCGAATTGCAGTGGATTACTTTCACATCATGCTTTTTTATGATTTCGCACAAATTGCGGTACGCGATCCAATTATCCTGAAAGGCGGTTATACTCCGATACGTATGCGAATCATACAGTTTCACAGGCAGCTCATCGCATCTTAGTTCAAAAGCCTTCTCCCGGTTTACGCCCAGATAAACCTCATAACCCAGATTGATCGCGGCTTGCAGGCATGGTCTTGATACGTTATCCAACTTTATAACATCCCGACTTTTGGCCTCTTTTTCTGTCGGTTTTGTACTGTTTCCCAAAAACACATAACCTGCCATATGCCTGTTACCTTCTTTTCAAAAATTACTGCATTTCAACGGAACAATAGGCTTCCATATGCTCTATCATATCGTTCATTTGCTGCACATCGTCAAATTCAAACAGCGCAACGCCCATAGCAAAAGATCCGTTATTATATCGTTTGACTTCTTCACCCGGCTTTGTAAACAGCTCAGATAATAATATCCTCTTTTGAAGTTCCGGCGAAATGGAGAGTTCCTTGAATATACCGTCCCGGAAAGAGTGCCAGACATACGAGGAAATATTTCTTTTCATCTCCTGATCCCGCAGATCACTGATATCTTCTCCCAGAGCCGCTTTTACTGTATATTCTCCCAGATCTACGCCGCAGCTGAGACAAATTGCATCTGTAATCAGGTTTCCGCCATTCCTCGGTCCGAGTTCCAGAATAATCACGTCTCCGTTTTCATCAAACATAAAATCGAGATTAACCGCTCCATTCTGATATCCCAACACCGACAATGCCCGCTGGATCTCCGCACGGGCTTTTTCTCTTCGGCTGTCTGAGATTGTGGACGGAAAACTTTCTCCGATCGGTACCAGCGGATTACTCAATCTGTCAAAATGTTCATCCGCAAGCCCAAAAAACGCAATCCTGCCATCGGCTACAAATGCGTCTCCGGCAATCTGATAACCGGTTCTCTGAATAAATTCCTCAACAATGATCACATCATTATCTTTGGAATACTTTCTTGCCTCATGATACGCTTCCTCCAGCTTCTCCCGCTCCGTTACATGGGTTACGCCTTTGCTTCCGGAAGCGGCGTTCGGTTTTACCATGATATTTCCGCCGGCACGGTCAAAAAACGAATATACTTCTTCTACACTGTGAACGCCTGCCGCTGTTGGAACTTTAAACCCGTGTTCTTTCAGGAACGGATGAAATAATTCCTTATGTGACATGGTATTTACTGTAGCCGGCGGATTCCCCGGCAGTCCCAGTTTCTCTGCAACATAAGCTACCGTCAAAGCAGACACGTCTGAGGCATAGGTCAGAATACCGTCAATGTTCAGTCGTTTTGCCAGAGCAAGTACCTGATCTGTATCGGTTGTACTGATGTTATAAAACTCATCCAGGTATTGTTCTCCCGGATTTCCGGTTTTCATATCACAGCCGATCACATAACACCCCAATCTTTTGGCTGCTTTTATTACAGTAATCTGTAAGTATCCGTCTCCGAGTATCAATATCTTTTTCATCCAGTATGCACCTCCATGCCATCTTTCTTTCATTATCAAAGAAACCTAAGTATAGTTTTTATTCAACAACAGGATATATATATGTTTCAATCTGATCCGTGAATTTGTGCTGTGTCTCATAATCCTCGAACTGCATATTGACAAACGCGATGGCATCGAATCCGTTGATTCCTCTCCGTACAACAGAGCCACATTCTATCACCTGATCAACCCATAAAACATATTTTGCGATTTCCGGATCAATATACAATGATCTTAATATCCCGGGTTTTTCGCTGAATACCACTTGCAAGGTTACATAATGATTCGTGCGCTCATACGTTTTCAGGAATTCAAAATATTCCATATCATTTACAGCAGTAGACACCAACAGCTTTGACAAATTCACGCCTGTATGCTGTTCAATGAGCTGGGGAATATAATTCCCCGCCTGCCGCGGATTCATTTCAATAACAAACACATCTCCGGATTCTGTAAAATAAGTTTCTACATTATACTCACCAAGTGTAATTCCGGCACCTCGTATCAGTTTTTCCAGGGTTTCCTTAATTTTCCGGATCTGATCCTTCGGAAGATTCATAGGAAAAATTTCGGTCATAGGCAGCATGGGTTCTCTGGCCGCCCGATCTTCCCACAACCAGCCATCCCATATAATTTCATCACCTACAATGAATACATCAATATCATTTACCCGTAATACGTTCATTGGTACATATTGTTCCAGCGTAACCAAATTATTTCGAGAAAACTCACGACAAATTTCATATGCGTTCCTTAACAACGTTTCATCATAAGTATCCAATCGGGTTGTTCCCTGCGTCCCACAGCTTTCGGCCGGCTTAACGATTACCGGATAATGAATGTGCTGTGCTTTGTCTAATAATTCTTCAACAGTCTCCACCTCATAGTGCTCCGGTGCAAAAACCCCGACTTTGTTTTGCAAATCTCTGAATTTCGATTTGGAAATCAAAGTTTCAATACTCTCTACCGTATTGCCTGGTAAATGAAGCAATTGGGAAACTTCAGCAACAATAGGCATAACCGGTTCCGAACTTGAAGTAATTCCATCCAATTGTTCATTACTTGCTATTGCTATAACTTTTTCTTTTTGCATATAATCAATTTGATAATATTTATCAGCGATGATACTTCCCGCCATAGTCGGACGATTATCGCAAACGATTACAAAATATCCCAACTTTTTTGCCTCAAGAATCAAATTAAGCTGAGCATTACCGGCTCCGAGGATCATGAGCCGTTTTTTGTAAACTGTTTCATTGTTCAGATCCAACTTCATTTCATAATCGTTCGCTGAGTTTTTTTCCCCGGTGAAACGAAATCCCATTTTTTTATAGATATGAACAGCAGGCGTATTTTCGACAGACACATGTAAACATACATTTTTAAAATTTCTTTCTCTGCAAATCTGTACCGCCTTATTCAGTAAATTCTCGGAATAATGCTTTCCCCTATACTCCTCTAATACGTAAACATTACAGATATAAGCAGAAAGAGTATCATAGTTATTACAATATAAATTAAGCATAGCTATAATTCGATCAGCAACGATATATCCCAGAATCTCACCGTTTTTTATAAACTTTTGAATTCCGGCTCTCAGCTCATTTTCGGGCATTGTTCTGCCTATTTCCCGATTATGATCATATAGGAGTTCTTCAGCGTTATTAAGATTGTTAATTCTGATTACTTCCATACTTCTTTCACTGTCCTTTGCTCTTTTTCATTATTGTAAATGTTATCTCTCTTAATGACGGAAGCTACTGTTTTCAATAATATCTTAGTATCTAATTTCAAAGAAATATTGTCTGCGTAATAAGCATCTAATTCATATTTCTCGTTTTGCGTTATAGAATTCCGATAGTAAGCCTGACTGTATCCCGTAATTCCCGGTCTTAATTGATAATGTTTTTTCTGAGTCCGGTTAAGTTTATGGTAATCAAACTCTTCCGAAGGCAATGTTGGCCTCGGTCCGATAAGACTCATATCACCCCGCAGCACATTAAGGAATTGCGGTATCTCATCAAGACTGGTTTTGCGCATAATACGACCTATTTGCGTTACGCGGGGATCATTGTCTCCGTTATATGTACTTCCATCTTTATTACGAATATCAGGAGCATTTACCTTCATCGAGCGGAATTTATACATATTAAATATTTTTCCTTTTTTCCCGAGGCGAGGCGCGATATAAAAAACAGAGCCTTTATCCGTTAAATAAATAATAGGCGCCAGCACAATAAATACTGCGCAAAAAAACGGTAATCCAATTAAACAGAATACTATATCAAGCAGGCGTTTCCAAAAATATTTATACAAACCGTTTTACCCCTTACACATTAGATATGACATCTGTAAACTCTTTACACACATACTCCACATCCGCATCGCTTAAGCAGGTATGCAGCGGCAGCGTGATTTCATTTGCATAATACTCATAGGCATTCGGATAATCCTTGATATCAAATCCCAGATTTTTATATGCCGTATGCAGCGGCAGCGGCTTATAGTGGACGTTGCAGGCAACGCCGCGCTCTGCCATCCTGACAATGATTTCATTTCTCTGCTCGGGCGTGATTCCCGGTATTCTCGTTATATATAGATGACCGGAGGATTCGTATCCATTCGTATAATGGTCAAGCGTCTGAATGCCAAGCGGACGAAATGCTTCGTCATAACGCCGGATTATCTCTTTTCTGCGTTTTAACATTCCGGGATAGCGTTCAAACTGCTTCAGCCCGATTGCAGCCATGATATCTGTCATATTGCATTTATAATAGGTACCGACAATGTCATACTCCCATGCGCCAAGCTGCGTTTTTGCCAAAGCGTCTTTCGACTGTCCGTGCAGACTGAGCAGCTGGAGTTTTCGGTAAATTGCCTCATTGCTTACGCCGGGTATCGTTCTCCACGTTAAAGCTCCGCCTTCCCCGGTCGTAAGATTTTTAACGGCATGAAAACTGAAACTTGAAAAGTCGGCAATATTACCGACCATTCTGCCATCCCGTTTTGCCCCAAATGCATGCGCCGTATCCGCCATGACGGCGATTCTTCCTAAAGCTGTCTGAATCTTACCGTTTGGTTTGAACACGGACTTTTTTCGTTCTGCAATCTCAAAGATCCGATCATAGTCACAGGGGACTCCCGCCAGATCGACAGGAATGATCGCTTTTGTCTTTTCATTGACCGCCCTTTCAACGGCATCATAATCCATTTCCAGACGATCAGGCTGCGTATCGATCAAAACAAGTTTTGCTCCCACATGGCAAACAACCGAGGCTGTCGCCGTATAGGTGTACGCGGATGTTATAACCTCATCGCCCGGGCCGACTCCCAAAATACGAAGTGCCATTTCCGCACAGGCAGTCTGGGAATTCAGGCAGACACACTTTTCCGTGCCGATCCACTCTGCAATTCTTTTTTCAAATTGCTTTGTTCTCGCTCCGGTCGTAATCCAGCCGGAACGCAGAGCTTCTGAAACTTCTTCGATTTCCAACTCCCCGATATCAGGCGGGCTGAAACTTACTGCTCTTTTTTCCATAATCTGATTGCCTTCTATATGAAATGTAGTTCCTTCTAATCTCTTTTAAACAGATCTCTTGTATAAACCTTTTCTTTCACATCATCCAGACAGTTGTCATAGCGATTCGCGATGATCACCTGGCTCAGAGTTTTAAACTGCTCCAGATCATTTATGATCTTACTTCCGAAAAACGTACCTCCGTCTTTCAATGTGGGTTCATAGATAACAACGGCCGCGCCTTTGGCCTTGATCCGCTTCATCACGCCCTGAATCGAACTTTGCCGGAAATTATCTGAATTGCTTTTCATCGTCAGACGGTATACGCCAACCACACATTCTTTTTCATTTGCCGCCGCGTAATCGCCGTGATTTCCGTAATCATAATATCCGGCTTTTGCCAGCACCCGGTCCGCAATAAAATCCTTTCGCGTCCGGTTGCTCTCCACAATGGCCCCGATCAGGTTCTCCGGAACATCCCGGTAATTCGCCAGCAGCTGTTTTGTATCCTTCGGCAGACAGTACCCGCCGTAACCAAAGGACGGATTATTATAATGAGACCCGATCCGCGGATCCAGGCAAACGCCGTTTATGATCGCCTGCGTATCCAGTCCCTTCATTTCCGCATAAGTATCCAGTTCATTAAAATACGCCACCCGCAGCGCCAGATAGGTATTGGCAAACAGCTTGACTGCCTCTGCTTCCGTAAATCCCATAAAAAGCGTATCGATGTTTTCTTTCAGCGCGCCTTCTTTTAAAAGCTCCGCAAAGGTTTCCGCTGCCTGATTTAATTTTTCACTTCCGTCTGTGGAAACAATGATCCGGGACGGATATAAATTGTCATACAAAGCCTTCGATTCCCTTAGAAACTCGGGGCTGAAAATAATATTTTCCGTATGAAACTTCTCTCTTACAGAAACGGTATAGCCGACCGGGATCGTCGATTTGATCACTATGAACGCATCCGGATTTACAGACAATACCAGCGAAATGACGGCTTCTACCGCGGAAGTATCAAAGAAATCTTTTTGACTGTCATAATTCGTAGGAGCCGCAATCACTACATACTCCGCATCCCGATATGCCTGTTTTCCATCCGTAGTTGCCGTCAGATTCAGTTTTTTTTCTGCAAGATATTGTTCGATATAGGCATCCTGGATCGGAGATCTTCTCTGATTGATCAGTTCCACTTTTTCAGGAACAATATCCACTGCCGTTACCTGATTGTGCTGCGCCAGCAGAATCGCCAGAGAAAGTCCTACATATCCGGTCCCCGCAACCGCAATCTTTTTATTCATATCGTTTCGCTCCATTCTCAGGGTTCTTTTTCTACGATTTCAAGTCCCACCTGCATTTTCCGGAACCGGTTCGGGCTGCTGCTTTGATCGGGCATCCGGATCTCAGCCAGCCGTTTGTGCCGATCGATCTTTCGGATCAGACCTTCTTTCCCGACTAACGGCCCTTCTGTCACATACGTACGGCCGTTTCGGATATAACCTTTTGACAGGGCGGAATGATGTTCTCTTCCGCACAGACCCTGCAGAAACTCTTCTTCTTCTTTTTTGATCGGAACCGGAGCCGGACAGGGTTCTGTGATATGGAACTCTTTTCTGTACTGATCCAGTTCCTTTACCAGACATTCCCCATCTTCGCTTTCCAGAAATATGCAATCCGGAAATATGGGGCGCCGTTCCATATGCCATGCCCCTTCATAGCGGCGCAGACGATCATAAGTCAGCACAAAAGCATCCGTCAATGCCTGTGCAGTTAAATGCCGCATGCATGAACGGATGACTTCCGTTTCCTTTTGATTTGGGCAATATAATACAAACCACATAACATTTCCTCTTTCGGAGCGTTTTCGCAGCTGACGGCGAAACGCGGTAAAAACCATTTTCCGGTGATCCCAACCTTTGTTCTTCATAGAATGTAATACTCTACGAAAAAATAATACGTCAAATTTCTTGCTTATCGTATCATTATCCACTATCCTTGTCAATACATTTCCCGGAAAAAATCCTGGTAAATTATACAAATTTATAATAAATAATACTGTAAGATATAGCACTTTTTGCCGTTTCTTTTCTGTTCGTTCCGAATCTCTAAAGAAAGTCATTTTTCAGGCTTAAAACCCATTTATTTGCCGTCAGGATCGCCGTCAAACCCGTTGTTAAAAATCCGGCATAAAGAGGAAGAAAACCCTTGTAAAAACAGAGAAATCCTTTTCTTGCTCCGCTTTGTCCCCATCTTTCATTTTTCCCTATTTACCGTCAGAATTTCCGTCAAATACCGTCAAAATAAAAGAAAAAATGCCGTAAAATCGGCATATACCGCCTTTTTTTCGTAGAGTATTACACTCTACGATATTTTTTTGTCCGTTTTCGATTGACATTTTCCCAAAAAAGGAATAGTATACATAGTAAACCGTTCACTGTGTGTACTTTTTATAAAGACAGGAGCAAACAAATGCAATACGATACGGAAGCTGCACTGGAAGCATGGCTTCGCTTATCTTCTGCTGTCAGCAACAGCAGGCTGGTACTGGATATGCCATATAACGAAGCTGTGATCTGCAATCTTTTATATAAAAATCAGATCTACCACCCCGACCGTCAGATGACGGCAACGGATTTATGCAAAGAAACGAAGATGCTGAAGTCCCAGATGAACCGGACGTTAACCCGGATGGAAGAGAAGCACTATATCAATCGAACCCGAAGCACCATTGACAAACGGAAAGTCTGGGTCGCGCTCAACATGGAGCACAGTGAGATCTACCGGCTGCAGCACCAGAAGGTTTTACGCTGCATTGCCGCGATTGCCGATAAAGTAGGAAATGATAGATTGCCGGATATTATTGCGCTGTTTACCCTGATCGCCGAAACGGCAGAAAAGGTGTTCACATAAAAGCTCCGGAACAGAGGTTGATATGATACGGATATTAGTGGATTCTTCTTCCGACTACCGTTTGGAGGAACTGAAAGAAAAAAATATAGAACTGGTGCCGATCACCATTACGCTGGGCGATCGGGATTATATCGAAGGCGTTAACCTGGACCGGAATGAATTCTATCCGCTGCTGGCCGAAAGCAATGATTTCCCAAAGACTTCGCAGCCCTCTCCGCAGGCGTTTCTGGATATATTTGAAGATGCGGAAGAAAAGGGAGATTCCCTGATCTGCATTCTGTTGTCCTCAGGGCTGAGCGGAACCTATCAGAGCGCGCTTCTTGCCAAAAACATGGTTGCCTGTCCCGATATTTATATGATCGATTCCCTGTCCGCTACCTTTACCATTAAGGTAATGGCAGACTATGCGTGTAAGCTGCGGGATGAAGGCAGATCCGCGCGGGAGATTGCGGAAGCTGTGGAACAGTTAAAATCTCATGTAAAGGTAATCGCCGCGCTGGATACCCTGGAGTTTCTGGGACGAGGCGGCAGGATTCCCAAAGCGGCGGCTGCCATTGGCGATCTTGCCAATATCAAACCGATCATTACCCTGACCGAACAGGGCGTCATCGGCATTTTAGGCAAAACGCTGGGCCGGAACAAAGCGATCCAGGCGATTCTGAAACAGCTCCAGGGATTTGAATTGAACTATGATTTCCCCGTTTATCCTATTTTCTCTTATGGAACGGAAAACTGTGAATATTTTGAAGAAAGGCTGATCAAAGAAGGGTATCCGCTGTCCGAGCGGCTGCAGATCGGACCTACGATCGGAACCCATATCGGCCCGGAAGCATTCGGCGTCATCTTTGTTGCAAGATGACGCCGACTTTTATTTCCGTTTTTATTTTTATGCGATCGGTTCAAAATCCGCTGCGCCGTGTTTGCACAACGGACAGATGAAATCATCCGGCAGAACGTCTCCCTCATAAATATATCCGCAGATCTTGCAGACGAAGCCTTTCTTGCCTTCCGTATTCGGCTTCGGCTTCACATTGTTCTGATAGTAGGTGTAAGTCATGGTCTCCGCATCGGAAATCACTCTGGATTCCGTCAGGCTGCAGATAAACATGCCGTGCGTCCCCAGATCTACATACTGCTCTACTTTCAGAGACATAAAGGAATTGATATACCGGGGCAGGAATGCCAGTCCGTTATCGGAACGCAGCGGCTCCATATTGGCAAACTTGTCTACGGTTCTGCCGCTCTGGAACCCAAAGGTCTCAAATACGGAAAACGGTGCGTCTGTAGACAGGCAGTTTACGTTCATTCTGCCGGTCTGCTTGATCACGTGATGGGAATAATTCTCCTTATTGATCGTAACCGCGATCTGATTCGGCGTATTGGTCACCTGAGTTACGGTATTGACAATCAGACCGTTGTCCTTCTTGCCGTCGTTGGAGGTTACCACATACAGGCCATACCCGATATTGAACAGCGCCGTCAGGTCATTCTTATCCGCCGTATCGTCATTCTGTGCCAGATAGTCGCGGCAGAATTCCTGTGCCAGCGCCTCGATCTGCTCTTTGCTCTCATCATTCAGCGCGGAGCGGAGCGTAACGGTCGTATCGGCAAAATCCAGATTCTTGCACTTGCTCAACATTTCCTTCATGGTCTTCGCTGCCAGCGGCGCCCAGGAACCGTTCTCCATAAAGCCGACCATCCGCTTCTGATAATTCCGCTCTGTCAGGTGATTGATAAATTCACGCATGAACGGAAAGATATCTGCGTTATAGGTAGTAGTCGCCAAAATCAGCTTGCCGTAGCGGAACGCGTCTTCCACCGTCTCCGCCATATCGTCCCGCGCCAGATCCGATACTACCACTTTCGGACAGCCGTTCGCGCGAAGTTTCTCCGCCAACAATTCTACCGCTTTCTTCGTATGACCGTATACAGAAGTATAGGCAATCAAAATTCCTTCTGATTCCACCTCATAGGAAGACCAGATCTGATACAGGTTCAGATAATATCCCAGATTCTCCGTTAAAACAGGTCCGTGCAGCGGACAGATGATCTGAATATCCAGCCCGGCGGCTTTCTTCAGCAGATTCTGTACCTGCGCGCCGTATTTCCCTACGATTCCGATATAATACCGGCGTGCCTCACAGGCCCAATCCTCTTCCACATCCAGCGCACCGAATTTACCAAAGCCGTCCGCGGAAAACAGTACCTTATCATAGCTGTCATAGGTTACGATTACTTCCGGCCAGTGCACCATCGGCGCCGTCACAAACGTAAGCGTGTGCTTTCCGAGAGAAAGCGTATCTCCCTCGCCTACCACAATTCTTCTGTCCGCAAACTCGGTTCCGAAAAACTGCTGCATCATCGTAAACGCCTTCGCGGAAGAAACGATTGTCGTGGTCTGATATAACTTCATAAAATTCGCGATGTTCGCGGAATGATCCGGCTCCATATGCTGAATGATCAGGTAATCCGGCGCTTTGCTTCCCAGCACCTTTTCAATATTATCCAGCCACTCATGCGTAAATCTGGCGTCCACCGTATCCATGACCGCAATCTTCTCATCCAGGATCACATAGGAATTGTATGCCATTCCATTCTCTACTACATACTGCCCTTCAAATAAATCCACCTCATGGTCATTGACGCCCACATATCGAATGTCGTTTGTAATTTCCATCTGTCTATCTCCTTTACCATATAAATGAAATGATGTGAAATCAGTTTACCACAAATTTGCTGATTTTACCATCCGTATTTCACATTTTCTTACGCATTCGATTCAAATTCGTCTGCTACCTTCTCAAGCAGGCTTCGGATCTGCAGGGTCTGCGGACAGATCTGCTCGCATCTGCCGCACTTGACGCAGTCCGACGCCTTCCCTTTTCCCTCTGTGATCCGCAGATAACGGCGCGGGCTGTTGGGCGCGCTGTACACCTTCCATGCGTTCATGCAGCTAAACAGCGCCGGAATATCAATCTTCTTCGGGCAGCCGTCCACGCAGTACCGGCACGCCGTACAGGGGATCAGTCCCTGGCTGCGGAAGATCTCGCGTACTTCGTCGATCGCGGCGAATTCTTCCTTCGACAGCGGCTGAAACTCTTTCATATAACTGATATTGTCAAGCATCTGTTCCAGACTGCTCATACCGGACAGTACCATGAATACGCCTTCAAAGCTGGCGGCAAACCGGATCGCATAGCTGGCGTAACTTCCGCCTCCCAGTCTGTCAAATACGGCTTTGGCCCGCTCCGGCAGACGAAGCAGCGTCCCGCCCTTTACCGGTTCCATCACAATCACCGGCTTGTCATGTTTCCTGCATACTTCATAGCACAGACGGCTCTGTACGATCAGATCCTCGTAATCGGTATAATTAAACTGGATCTGCACCACCTCGATCTCCGAATGCTGATTTAAAATATCGTCCAGAACATTGGCCCGGTCATGGAACGAAATCCCGATATGCCGGATTTTTCCCTGCGCCTTCAGGCGGCCTGCTACCTCGTAGGCATGACATTGGGTGTATTTCTCATTCTGCCGTTTGTTCTGCGCATGCATCAGATAATAGTCAAAGTATTCCACGCCGCAGGCAGCGAGCTGCTGTTCAAACAACGGCTCAATCTCCGCTTCCGTTTCAAAATACGGGGAGGTCAGTTTGTTGGTCAATATGTATCGGTCGCGCGGATACCGCTTTACCAGACACTCCCGAATGGCGATCTCACTCTTTTCTTCCAGATACGGATGCGCCGTATCAAAATACGTAAACCCGGCCTCCAGAAATACATCGATCATTTTGGAAAATTCCGTATAATCCACTTCATTCTGTTCCGTCATCGGAAGCCGCATACAGCCAAATCCAAAATTCTTCATCATTTACCTCCATTCATTTTTTATCTATTTTACCATGCTTTCAGAAAAATCCAACTGTTTCCCTGTAAAAAACTGATGAAATCCGAGGGCCTCCCACTGCATCCGCCAGACCGGCATCGAGGCTCCCACATGATCCCGGTGCAGATCCGGTTCTACCCGGAAATGCGTACCGGCTTCACAGCGGATCCGATAGTCTCCCCGCGGCGCGTGAATGGTAAATCCGTCCGGCTCTGCCGTGCAGGGATATTTGCTGATCAGATTTTCCGTAACCGCCGTAGTCTGCGGCAGCGTAAATTCATCCCGTACCTGCCACTCCCCTGTCTCCAAATCAAAAGAAACCGTGCGCAGGATTTTTCCTTCCGCTCCCAGCCCATAGGCGCCGGCAAATTCTACTTTGACCGTGCCCCGTCCGTCTGTTTCAAAGAAAGAGGCTCCGTAAGCCGCTCCTGCCTTCTGCTCTTTGCCGTCAATCAGCGGAACATTATGTCCTTTGGAACGGCAGCACAGAATCGTATAGCGATTTTCCCCAAAATAATCTTTGGTATATTCTCCGGCCCCCAGATCCGTCAGCAGCTCCTGCCCGTCCGCCAGCCAGAGAAAGCTGCCTGTGTCGTTGTGATTGTGCGGCTCTCCGTTATGACCGCCTTTTACTGCCAGAACGCTGCCGCCGGCGGAGGTACAGACAGACCACTGGGCTTCGGGCAGAACAACCTGACCGACATGTATTTTTCGTGTTTCGATTTCTTCCTCTGCTCTGTTTTCCGAACCGGTATGGGAAAGCCGCGCCAGATATGCTTCGGTAAAAAAGAAATCTCTTGACAGGATCAGATACCGGTAACAGGGATCCGACTCCAGGTCTGCCGCCATGGAAAAATCCGGAAACCGGACTGCCGGATACTGCATCGCCAAATAAGCGGCCAGTCCCATCCGAAATGTATCCTGACTGCTGCCGTCTGAAAAACTGAGCGTCCGACCGCCCGCCACAAAACATTTTTGCATAAACAGCGCGATCTGTTCCATTTTCGGAACAGCAAGCAGCGCCTTCGCTCTCTGCTGCAGTTCCGGATCCGCCTGTTTTTGGGCATATGCCGCAAGCAGATCGGCAAAAGCCGTGTAGAAGCTCATACCATAGGTATAATAGCCGAGTCCTTCCAGACAGGCGCCGTCTTCGCAAAAGCCGTCCAAATAATGCGACAGGCTCCCGCATACCCGAAACAGGAGCGGTTTCAGTTCCGGCTCCCGCATAAGCCAGAGGGCCGCGCCGCCGATTGAGCCGCAGCACACCGCGTTCCAGTTCATTTCACTGGTTTCCCACCATGCGTAAGGCGGATCTGAATTGATATACGGTGTCAGGACCCGACGGAACACTTCCTGCTTTGCCCGTTCACAAACAGATGACGACAGCTTTCCGGCAAGCCGCCCGGTGATCTCCGCCAGCGCAAATGCCGTCTCCGCCGCGAACAGATCGACTGTAATCTTCCAATCCGGATTCCTCCGGTCTCCCACATGCGCGGGCAGAGCCCAGCACGTTTCTTTACAGATTTCCGCAATGACCGTTTCTAGTTGTCTGAAATCCCGCTTTCTGCCATAGCGCATGCTTAACAGCGCAAATACGGACAGATATTTTCTCCGCTTAAAATATACCGCTTCATACTGCAGCCGGTTTCCTGTTTTTTCAAACAGAGAAAACAATTCTTCCGTCAGCTCCGGAATCGGCTCCGCCGTAAGCAGTTCGCCGGCCTGTTCCAATTGTGCTTCCCGGTCCGCCAGAAATTTCTTTAACTGCTTAATCATATCGAAACGCTGTCTCCAATACATTTTTTCCTTTGTGAATCGCATATTTTACCGCTGGGATTTTGGTCTTGCTTCGGATCAGGTTCGTATTCGGATCTACAGGCAGAAGCATTTCCTCGCCCGTACCCTGAATCCGTTCCACCCAGCCCGTCTCTTTTGCATCCAAAGGCAGCGCGAATCCGGCGTCATACGCGACGCAGTCATAATCGCTTTCCACCACATGGATCCGCCGGTGTCCCCAGGACTCCGGTATTACCTCGGTCTGCACCCGGATTCCCAGAAACGGCGACCAGACCGACTTCATCGATGTCTCGCTGCCGCTCCACTGCTCCACATGGTTTCTTACAAAAATATGTCCGTCCACTTCAAAGGACAGCACACTGTCCGGCGCGGCTTCCGCGAAATTGACGGCGGAGCGCATCACGCTGAACCCGTATTTGGAAGAATAAGCAAACTTTGAATATTTTTCCTCCGTATGCGTATGGATATGATACAGAAGATTTCCGGCCGGCAGCATGACGACATTTCCATCCGGCATCCGCTGTATGATCCGGCGGGCATGCGGCAGGTATTTCTGCGGTTCCAGCGGCGGCAGCGGCAACGGCTCCGCCTGCCAGAACGGATCGTTTTCGGGTCTTGCCAGACAGGCAAACAGCTTCATGCACCAATAGGGCGATCCCGGCGCGTTATAGCTTTCCGCCATCTGCAGATTCGGATAGCAGTACCCGATCGTCAATACCCCCGCGTGATCAAAAACAGGCTGCCGCAGCCAATATTCCAGATTTCGCACAATAATCCCCTTCATCACGCCAAGCGGCAGAGGCTCAATCTCCGCCATCACGCAGGCAGAATAAAATGCAGCCTGCGCGAACCGGTATGTCAGAGAACGTCCGTAGGGCACCGCGCTTCCGTCCGGAGAGAACCAATAGACGAATTCCTTTCCAAACTGCATGGCCCGTTCCAAAAAGCGGCTGCACCGTTCGGGGTCCGTATCCTGCATAAACATAGCGTAGACAATCCCATAGAAATGCATGGCCCAGGGCACATAGTAATCCGCGTAGCCGTCCGGGCCGTCCAGATACCAGCCGTCTCCCACATAACAGGATTCAATGAACTGAAGTCCCGCCTCCATACCGCTTTGGTCATACTCCTGTCCCGCCTGTTTCAAGGCGACATTCACTAAAATATGGAAAAAACGCCAGTTGCAGTCATAGCATGGATTTGTATTGATCTGCGACAGCCAGCGGTACAGATTCTGCCGTTCCTGCTCCGTCATTTTATCAAGGATCGGTTCCTTCGCGAGTAAGATCGTAAACGCCATCGACGCCATTTCCACTAACATTTGATCATACGGCCGGCAGTCTCCCCAGTATTCTTCCGACTGCGGATCGGTTCCCGCTGCCAGACCGCGTCTGTATATTTCTTCCCATTCCGCATTTCTGCTGCCGCCGCCCAAAAACGGAGCGATCGCCCACAGCGGTCTCGCAAACCCCTCTACCCAGGCGGTATGATCCGGATAATGGGCGCTGGTATCTCCCAGCTTCAGCAATGCTTTTTCTTTACTGTAAAAAGGCTTTAACGGTTCCAGAATCTCCAGCATTTTATCGGCAAATTCCTGTCTGGTCTGCATGATTGTTTCCTCCTGATTATTGTATACCATATTCCCTAACGGGTAAAAATAAGACTGCTGCAGATCCGGTCAAAAATCTGCAGCAATCGCTTATATCTCATTTAAATATTTCTGCAAAACCTGCATCAGCTCTTTTACATCGATCGGTTTCGCCACATGCGCATTCATGCCGGCATCCAGGCACCGCTGCACATCACCGGAAAACGCGTCGGCAGTCATTGCGATGATCGGCAGATCCCGATCCGGATGATCCAGCTTCCGGATTTCTCTTGCCGCGTCATAACCGCTCATGACCGGCATCCGGATATCCATCAGCACAGCGTCATAATAGCCCGGTTCCGACTGTTCAAACATCTCTACGCAGACCTTACCGTTCTGCGCCCACTCCAATACCAGGCCCACAGAGGACAGAATCTCATTGGCGATCTCCCAGTTGATCTCGATATCCTCCGCCAGCAGGATCCGCCTGCCGGTGAAATCAACCGCTTCCTCCGCTTCTAATACCTGCTTTTCCACACGGGTTCCTTCTCCCATATACTGGCTCAGACATGCGTACAAAGTCGATTTAAACAGCGGCTTCGGGATAAATCCTTCTACATTTGCGGCAATCGCTTCTTCTTCGATATCGCTCCAGTCATACGCGGAGATCAAAAAGATCGGTACTTCCGTTCCGACGGTGCGGCGCACCTCCCGGATCGTCTGCAGACCGTCCATATGCGGCATCTTCCAGTCGATCAGGACAAAGTGATAGTCGTTATGTTCCTGATGCCGCTTCTCGATCAGCTTAACTGCTTCCCGGCCGTCCAGGATCCATTCCGCATGGGTGCCCAGTTCTTCCAGATTGGATACCGCGCTGCGGCACAGCTGATCATTGTCATCTACCACCAGAATATTCCAATCCGGCAGATGCATTTCTTCTTCCGTCCCGTCCGCTTTTGCCAGATCCAGGATCACATGGAACTCCGTTCCCTTTCCCGGCTCGCTTTCTACCGTAATCGTTCCGTTTAGCAGATCTACAATACATTTTGTGATCGCCATGCCCAGACCGGTACCGGTGATGTTCTGCACCTGTTCCGTATCTTCTCTGGCGAAGGTGTCCCAGATATGCTGCTGAAATTCTTTTGACATCCCGATTCCCGTATCTGTGATCCGGAAATGGGTCCGCACAAGATCATCGCCGTGCGGGGACTCCTCCTGATACAGATGTACGCTGATCTGTCCTTTTTCCGGCGTAAATTTGACCGAATTAGACAGGATATTCAACAGGATCTGATTCAGGCGGACACTGTCGCAGTTTACATTTTCCGCAATGATCTTTTCAATAAATATATCAAAGAACTGGTTCCGGTCCTTCACCTGCGGCTGCATGATATTGACAATATCATCCATGGTTTCCCGCAGTGACATCGGCGCGATGTTTAACGTCATCTTACCGCTTTCGATCTTCGACATATCCAGCACGTCGTTGATCAGTCCCAGCAGATGCTTGCTGGAAAGCCGCACCTTTTTCAGGCAGTCCTCCGTCCGTTCTTTGTCATCCAGATTTTTCAGCGCAATCTCCGTCATACCCACGATCGCGTTCATCGGCGTACGAATGTCATGACTCATACTGGATAAAAATTCACTCTTCGCCTGATTGGCATGAATGGCTTCCGCCCTGGCCTGATTCAATTCATGCACCTGTTTCTGCGATTTCCGCAGATACAGTAAAAATACGATCAGCATGGTTAACAGGATCGTAAAGGAGCAGAAAAACATCGCAAGGATCCGTACCGTTTCCAGACCGGTAACCGCATCCTCCAAAACGCCGTTCGGCATAACCGAGATCAGATACCAATCGGAATTCTGGGCAATCGGCGCGCAGAAAATATGGCGGCGTTCCCCGTTTACCTGTATCAGCGTACAGTAATCCGCTCCGGTCTCGATCGCCTCGTGCAGTTCCCGGATATAGTCCTCCGGTTCTTTTCCGTCAACCGGCTCATAATCATGTTCGATCCGTTCAAAAAAACTGGTGTTATGCGCTGCGTCTTTATTTCGGATAATAAAATTTCCGTCCTGATCTATGATATGGGAAAACGCCAGAGAATTGCCCTCATCCAGATACATGCTCTCCTCCAGCATATCCATGGAAATAGAAGCAACCAGCGCTACACTTTTTTCACCGTTCTGCAGCTGGTAGGCCGCCGGCCTTCCGAAGATCAGTATCTTTTCACCGTCGTCCGTCTGTCCCTCAGCGATGATATTCCCGCCTTCTTCCAGAGATTCATAGACATTGTCAACCCCTGCGATCCTGATCGGATCTCCGTAAAATGTCTCGATCTGCTGGTTTCCGGTATAAAAGCCCATAGAGACAAAGCCCCGGATACTGGCGCTCTGTTCCAGCCGCTTCATGACAGTTTCGGTATCTTTATTTTCTTCCGGAGGAATCAGACCGATGATCACGCCCATCTGTTCCAGCCGCAGCTGCACGATCGACGTAAATTTCTGCTGCAGCTGTTGATTGATCTCAGACATATAGATTTCCGTAACCTCGGAAACCGACTCCTCTGTTTTATTCCCCAGATATACCGTCACGCCGTAAAAAATACAGATACTGATCACAAATTCCGCGATCAGGCTGACGATCAGAAATTTTTTAACTTTCCATTCCATGTACGATTTATTCTCCGTCCTGTTTTTCTGAAGCATCCCGACGCATTACCACATCAAAAATATGCAGCAGCCTGGGATTAAAGGTTCCGCATTCCCCGTTATGTATCATGGATACCGCCTTCTCAGGCTCATAAGCCTTCTTATAGACCCGTTCCGATGTCAGGGCGTCATACACATCCGCAACGGAAACCGCCTGTGCCCAAATGGAAATCTCATCTTCTTTGAGCCCGTCCGGATATCCTTTCCCATCCCAACGCTCATGGTGGTGCCGGCAGATATCGTAACTGTACCGGTAAACGCCTTCGTCCATCACGTCCGCCGGAATCTGTTCCAGCATCTCGCAGCCTCTGGTCGTATGCTCCTTCATAACCGCAAATTCCTCTGCGGTCAGACGTCCCGGCTTATTTAAGATCATATCGGGGATTGCGATCTTGCCCACATCATGCAGTACGGAAGCAACTCCGATCTTCTCGATCTCTTCCGGCGGCATATAATACTCCGGATACTGTCTGCCTGCTTCGACCATCAGTTTCTCCGTCAGGCCGCGGATCCGTTTTACATGTTCTCCGGACTCGCAGTCCCGAAACTCAATAATGGTAGCTAAGGTTTCCACCATCGACTGGTTCATGCTCTCAATCTTCTTTAACTGCTGCGCAACCAGACTTTCCAGATTGTTCCGGTGTTCATATAACTCGACTACGCCTGTGATCCGGCAGCGCAGGAAATGCGGCAGAAACGGTTTGGTAATGACATCCACCGCACCCAGATTATATCCCTCTAACAGCATTTCTTCACTGCTGGCCGCGGTGATCAGAAATACCGGGATATTTTTGATCTTCCCGGTCTGATTCATATCCCGCAGTACGCCCAGTCCGTCCACATTCGGCATGATCAGATCCAGCAGCACGGCTGCGATTTCTTCATTCCCGTTGATGATCCCAATCGCTTCCGCTCCGTCGCACGCTTCTATGATCTCATAAACGTCTTTAAAAATCTCCGCCAGGATCACCCGGTTCAGTTCCACATCATCTACAATTAAAATTCTTTTCTTCATGAAAATCTCCCGCCTTCTATCCCTGACTGCTCTGCCGAATACACCGGATCATCGCTTCCTGCGTCGGCAGCATCTTCAGATAAATTTCTTTCGCGCGCTCAGGTTCTCCTCCGCGCAGCAGGTTCACAACCTCTGTATAGGCAGTATATAGCGGCGTCAGAGAAAGGTTCCCGGTAACACCTTTTAATGTATGTGCTTTTGTGATCACTTCGGTATAATCCGGATATACAAAATCCGCACGGATCTCATTCTGCGTCACCATATCCGGAAATTTTCCCAGCATCCGTTCATACAGGGAGACATTTCCCATAAATCTGCCCTTTCCTTCTTCTACGTTTGCACCCAGTTCCTGCAATTCATCCAACAAACTCATTCATCTGTCTCCTTCTACATTTTATGCAACTATTCCAGACACCCGAAAATCGCGTGCCTGGAATATCTGTAACAAATCAATAAAATTATAACACAGCCCTCATTAGCCGTCAATAGAATCAAACTCTCCCGCTTTGTCTTTTAAAAGCATCCCATAGTCAAACATTTTTTTGGAAACGATTTCCATGATCTCCAGAAAACCGTCCGCCAGCATATCCACATCAGGATCATTTTCCACCCCCAAACGCTCGCATAAACGATTTTCAGTCTCAAAGATCTCCCGGTACCTGTCCGCACACGGTTCTCCTTCCGCAAACGCATTCGCGACATACCGGCTTTCTTCTGCGGGATACTCCGCCAGATTTCTGGTTCCGGTTACAAGCTGGTAGATCACATTTTTCAATTCTTCCTTATTTTTCATCATATGCCGTCTCCTTCGGATTGAATCTCTTAGAATCTGTTGGAATCTAATCATTAAAATTATAAATTATTTAGGCCGCAAAATCAACAGTTAGTGCAAAAATTGATACAAATCCGAGGAGAATTAATCTTTTAAAATGTGCGGATTCTTTCCTCCACATAACATTTGAGCAGTTCCACCGTTTTCTCGATCCCGAGCCGGCTGCTGTTAATACAGATATCATAGGTCCGGGAATCTCCCCATTTTCCTTCCGCATGAAAATTGTGGTACTGCTTTCTTTTCTTATCGTGGCGTTTCAGTTTAAACAGCGCCTCCTGTTCATCGAGCTGATACCGCTCCTGAATCCGCTTTACTTTTTCCTGCAGATCGCCCAGGATAAAAACAGAAATCAGCCCCTTTACATCTTTGAGCACAGACTCCGCGCAGCGTCCCACGATCACAAAGGATTCTCCGCTCTCCGCTTTCTGACGCAGATTTTCAAACTGCAGTTCCGCAATAATCTCTTCCATGGAATTGGAAAAAGCGCCGACCCGTCTGGAGCCAAACAGCTTCCTGGGCTTTTCGTCATACTTTTCCAGGAATTCTACTTCAACATTGGTCGCTTTCGCGACCTCATCCAGCATACTCCGGTCATAAAAATGCAGATTCAGCTGTTCCGCCAGCTGCCTGGCGATCTCATGTCCGCCGCTTCCGAATTCACGGCCGACCGTAATAATGATCTGTTGATCCATCTGTAACCCTCCCTAACAATATCTGATAAAAATGATCACCATAGATACCGCGACGACCAAAACCGTTGCCGGAGCCGCCGCCTTGCAATACCTGCCCCAGCCGATCAGATAACCGTTTTTGGCAGCTACGGAAGTTCCTACTACATTTGCGGACGCTCCGATCGGTGTTGCGCTTCCGCCGATATCCGTACCCATTGACAGCGTCCACGCCAGCGTCGCCAGATCTGCACCCTGCGCTGCCGCCAGACTCTTGATAATGGGGATCATGGTAGCCGCAAACGGAATATTATCTACGAATGCGCTGGCGACTGCGGAGATCCAGATAATGATCGCCGCCATAACGATCAGATTCCCGCCGCTGATAGAGCCGATCAGTCCCGCAATCTTTTCCAGTACGCCCGTCTGCTCCAGTCCGCCTACAACCACAAACAGGCCGATAAAGAACAAAATCGTTTTATAATCCACTTTTTTGATCAGCTTCCACGCGTCTTTTCCGGCCGTAAGCAGCGTGATCACCGCAATCACCGCTCCGATATACGCCACGGTCAGTCCGGTCTGGGCGTGTGTAACCAGCATAATGACCGCTCCGCCGAAAATGGTAGAACTGATAATAAAATCCTTCCGGCTCCGGATCGCTTCTTTCGGATCCGGCATTTTGGCGATATCCTCCTCCGAAACCGTTACACGCTTTAACTGCTTTCCATATATGAGATAGAAATAACCGATCACCAGGATCAGGCTGATGCCGGCCAGAACGCCGGTATTCAAAATGAAATCACTGAACGAATAGCCCAGCGAGGTTCCGATAATGATATTCGGCGGGTCTCCGCACATTGTCGCCGAACCGCCCAGATTCGCGCAGAAAATTTCCGATATGATCATGGGAACCGGATCAAATTTCAGCAGTTTTGCCAACTCCACCGTAACCGCTGCCAAAAAAAGGATTACCGTGATACTGTCAATGAACATCGCCAGCAGCGCGGACATTACCATAAAGGTAAGGAACAGAAAAACCGGCCGGTAATGAACCAGGCGTGCCAGCTTCATGCACAGCCAGCGGAAGAATCCCGCTCTTGCCATGCCTTCCACCATGATCATCATACCCATAATAAAAATAATAGTCGCCCAGTTAATGCCGGACGCGGATTCCTCCGCGCTTCCCGCCGTATACCAGAATCCCAGCGTAAAAATACTTTTCACGTTCAAAGTTTCGATGATCGCATCCATATTCTGCATTGCCGCTCCAAAAACCAGGAGTAATGTCAGCAGTCCGCAGACCAGCGTCACGATATACCGTTCAATCTTCTCTGTCACCACCAGCAGAAACATCACTACAAAAATTGAAACAGCTAATATCTGTGCCATATTTTTTCCTCCATTTCACTGTCTTTTCTTCTTTTAGCCAAAACTGCATTATAGAATATCTGCCGAAGCTTGTCAACAAAAAAAGCCGGCTGTCTCTTCCTTATTTTTCCAGTTGTCTCATTTTTGCAATCAACCCTGCTTCATTCCTGTGTAAAATTTAAAAAGGTGCAAAAAGTGATACAAGCAGATTTTATTTAATTTTAAGAAAGTAAAGAAGGATGTACAGATGCCAAAGCAACGCAGAGAAACCGGAGAAAAAAATTTTGTTGCGCCTCAACTGATCACGCTCCGAAAATACAGATCATTTTCGCAGCGCGATCTGGCAAACAGATTACAGCTCAACGGGTATGACATTGACAAAAATGTGATCACCCGGATCGAAACCTATCAAAGATATGTCACGGATTTGGAATTGAAGGCCCTATCCGAAGTATTTCAGGTATCCTATTCGTATCTCATTGACGGCACAAAAACAGAAGAAGATAAGCGGCTGCACCCGCTGCTGCCGTAAACCGGCGTTTGGAAAGCCGGAGCTTTCTTTATATAGAAATCCCCGGCTTTTCATGTCTATCCCAGTTTCCGGCTCTCATGACAGCAGAAATAAATGATCTGCTTTTCTTTTGCCAGCAGCCTTACCAGTTTCATAACATTTTCCATGTGCTGCGCGTCCAGATTCACAAACGGATCGTCCATAATGATAAAGGGCTGCTCCGTTTCATACAGATTATCAATTAGCGCCAGCCGAAAACAGAGCGCGCAGGCGGTATATTGTCCCGCGCTTAAATGCCCGTCGCTGCGTTTTTCTCCGCCCCGCTCAAAGGAAATGCGGAAATCCCGATCCATTGTGATCTTTTCTCCCAGCGCCGCTTCGATCCGGTCCGCGTAATGCTGAAACCTCGTTTTAACCGGCGCCACATATTTTTCCTTCAGAGTTTCTTCCGCCGTTTTCAGGGCGTCGAGTGTCTCCTGATAAATCCAGAATTTCTTTTTATAGGCTTCCAGAGTTTCTTCCGCTAAAGCCAGCTGATTCTGTTTCTCTTCCAGCTTCTCCAGTTCCCGCTCGTCCTCCGCGATCTCCCGCTCAATCTGTGCAGACTGCCTTCTTAATGCTGTTAACTGTTCCTCTACTTCCTGCAGATCCGAAACAGTTCCGTCCGGACGGACAGAAAGCCCTTCTTTCTGCTTACAGTTCTCCGCCTCTTTTTCCGCTTCGTCAGCGGATCGCTTCAGCCTGTCGCATTCGCTCCGGTCTGTTTCCAACCGTTTCAGCTGTCCTTCCAGATCCGGAAGCAGTTCCAGTCCATAAGCCGACAAAATCCCCTGAATATCCTCCAGCCGTGCCTGATACTGCTCTGTATACTGTTCCCGTTTTTCCCGGGCTTCTTTTTCCTCCCGGGAAAGCCGCAGATATTCATCCCGCATACTCCGCAGCTTCTGCAGCTCCCTGCTGAAATCGTCCGCAGGCAGCCGGTATTGTTTCAGAAACGCTACCGCTTCTGCTTTCAGCTGCAGGCAGACAGCTTCTTTTTCTTGTAATATAACCTCAGTCTCCTCCGTATGCCGCAAAAATTCTTCATACTCCTCCGCGTCTTTTCGGAAGAAAGCGGCGTCCGTTTCCACATTCTGTACTTCATAGCCATAGGGAACCAAAAGCTGCTTCACCAGCATCCGGGATTCCTCCATCTGCTGCCGCAGCTGCAGCAGATTTTCATCGACCCGATCCGGCCGTACTGCCGTTACGGCTCTGACTCTTCCCAGAATATAGTAAAATCCGGTTCCGCAGAGCAGCAGGACCCCGGCTGTTAACAGGATCACGCCGACCTGTGTCTGGGTTCCCAGCGTAAAAATACCGCCCACGATCAGCAGGACTGCCGCAAATACGCCGAATACCAGCAGCTTTCCGCCTTTTCTCGGCTCCGTCCGCTGCACGGCGGTTTCTTCCGTCTGATGCTCCGCGCCGCGCCATGCGGCTTCCGCCTCCTGATATGCCCTTACATGTTTTTCTATATTCCTTTTCACTTCGTCAGAAGGCGCGCGTCCGCCAAACCGTTCCGCCAGTTTCCGCTGCCGTTCCGCAGGGGTCTGCGCCTGCAGGCTGCCAATCTCATAGCTGAGTTTTTCAATATCGAAGTTCCTTGTTTCTTCCTGTTCCAGCCGGATATCATCCGGATATCCTTCCGCAAATATACCGGCAAGTTCTTCCAGCCGATTCTGTTTCCCGGCGTCAAAGGCAGCCGCCTCCCGATTCGCCCGCAGTACCGTCATCTGCCTCCAGGCTTCCTGCATCTGCTCTGTTTTTCCGGTTGTAGGGATTCCCTGCGGATATTGCTTTAACAGCACGTCCCTGTTTTGCCTTGCCTTTTGAGAGTCGGCCACAAGCCTGTCATAGCCTTTCCATTTTTCAAGCAGCAGATTTCTGTCCCGGATCTGCTTTTCCTGCGCCTCCAGTCCGGCGATCTCCTTTCTCAGCTCCTCTGATCTTTCATACTTTCCTCCCAGCGCATCAGAAATGCGGTTCAGATTTTCAATCTGCAGATTCAGTTCGCGGATCGTTTCTCGCTGTCCGGAGATCAGACCGCCGTTTCCCCGGTCAGCCTTCAGGTTTTTTCTTGCTTTATCCAGAATTTCCTTCGCGGCATCAAAATTATTGACCTCGTCTGTATGGTCCACATAATTGTTGAGTTTCGCATTGATGCTTCCGTTGGAACGCATCGTAATCTGCTCGGCTGTAATAAAGATTGTACGGGCAAAGGCTTCTTCGTCCAGACCGAACAGTTCCTTTCCGATCTCCGGTCCGAATTCCTCCGTCTGCGTTCCGCCGCAGTATACGACAAAGGTGTCTTTGACACCGCTGCCTTTATCGAAAAAGCGCTCGATCCGGTACTGCTTTCCTCCTTTTTCAAAGGTCAGGCTTCCGCCGAATTTGCCGCCGTGAAACGGATAAAAATGCATTCTGTCGTTAAATTTCTGATTCTTTCTGGCGGCAGGGAGTCCGTAAAACATCGCCTTCAAAAAAGTCGCCAGTGTCGTCTTTCCGTAGCCGTTTTCCCTGCAAAATTCCGTAATTCCGTCGGAAAAAGAAATCTCTGTCTCTTTAATCGTTCCAAAATTTTCAATATAACAGTTAATCAGCTTCATCTTCTATCCTTCCACACTTTCTCCGCGCAATGCCCGCAGCCCCACGCGAATAATCTGCTGCCTGTCCGTTTCGCTGTAGCTTTCGTTCTGCAGCACGGTGCGGATAAATTCACCCCGCAGCGACACATCGCCTGCCAGACTGTCCGGATCGATCTTCCGGGTCGTCTTATCCTTTACCGACACAAAATAGTATTCCGGGGCAAGATACGCTTCCAGTTCCTTTTCCAGCAAATCATTGTCAAATGCGATCTCACCCGTAAGGTTGATTCGGAGCATATGATCCGGCGCGGCGGAAAGCTCTGCCCGAACCCGCTGAGCGGCATGATAGCTGTCCTCCGTATCACTGATATCCACAGTAACCTCCTCAATGGTCCGGCAGGCAAACGGAATAAACCGGTGACGGATCTGTCCGTCCGTTTCAATCAGTACAAATCCCTTTTCTCCGGTTTCATCAAATCCGCGTCCTTCCAGGCAGCCGCTGTATACATATACGCCGCGGTCGTCCAGCTTGTTTACGCTGTAAGAATGGATATGCCCCAGCGCCAGATAGTCGATCTGTTTGCCGCCAAGCCGGGCAATATGGATCCGGTCTTTTCCTCTGCTGCTGTCGGCCTGTCCGTGGAGCATTACGAAATTCTGCTGATCCGGATCCAGTTCCAGCGTACTGTAGATCGAAGCGGCGTTTTCCGGTGCCAGTTCAATTCCGGTAATCGTTACATTTCCATATGTATAGGTCGTCCACTCTTTTCCAAAGGTCTTTAGATTTTCCAGGTCGTCCTCCGTATAGGATTCCAGACTGTCATGGTTCCCGCGCAGATACAGGAAGTCAATCTCCGGATTATTCCGTACCACGCTGTAAAAAAATTCTTTATCTCTTTTAAACGGCCTGTCGGAATCAAATACATCCCCCGCCAGTAAAATAGCCGTTACGCCTTCCTGCGCAGCATACTGCACCATACGCTGAAATGTGGCGCGAACCTCTTTTTTCCGTTCCTCCGCCTTTTCCCCGGGCAGCCTCGCTTCCATTTTGGAGCCCAGATGAATATCCGCACAATGTATCAGTTTCATAAAATTCTCCATTTCGTTTTTCTTTGTTCCATTATATACAAGCAGCTCCCAAAAATCAACGAACGATTAATCTCGTTTTGATCCAGGACATACTTTTTTAAGAATTTTTCCCGGCAGATATCCTTGTAAAATACACAAAAGCCGTCTATAATAGTCATACATATTTTTAATTGCTTTGAATTTCAAATTGTTTGAGAAATGGAGGATTGTGATGCTTGAGCTGATAGATATTAAAAAAGATTATCCTGCCGGCGACGGTGTCGTACACGCCTTAAAGGGAATCAGCCTGCAGTTCCGGGAGAGCGAATTTGTTTCGATCCTGGGACCTTCCGGATGCGGAAAGACAACCATGCTGAATATTATCGGCGGTCTGGACCAGTACACCGACGGGGATCTGGTCATCAACGGCCGTTCTACCAAGGATTTTAAAGATCGGGACTGGGACGCTTACCGGAACCATTCCATCGGATTTGTATTTCAGACCTATAACCTGATCCCGCATCAGACGGTTTTGCAGAATGTAGAATTGGCGCTTTCCCTGTCGGGCGTCGGCAAAGTGGAACGCCGCAAACGGGCGATCCAGGCGCTGGAAGACGTAGGGCTGGGAGACCAGTTAAAGAAAAAACCCAGTGAGATGTCCGGCGGTCAGATGCAGCGGGTAGCGATCGCGCGTGCGCTGGTAAACAACCCGGATATCATTTTGGCGGATGAGCCGACCGGCGCGCTGGATACCGCGACCAGTATCCAGGTAATGGATATTTTAAAGGAAGTCGCAAAGAACCGGCTGGTCATCATGGTTACGCATAACCCGGACCTGGCGGAGAAATATTCGACCCGGATCATCAGGATGCTGGACGGTACGATCACCGACGACTCGACGCCGCTTTCCAAAGAAGATCTGGCCGCGGAGCAGACTAAACTGCAGGCCAAAGCCTCCGACAGCAGGAAGAAAAAGCCTTCCATGTCCTTTGCGACTGCTTTCGGCCTGTCTTTAAAAAACCTGTTTACCAAGAAAGGCCGGACCATTCTGACTTCGTTCGCCGGGAGCATCGGTATTATCGGGATCGCGCTGATCCTGGCGGTTTCGCAGGGCATGACCGCTTATATCAATACCGTGCAGGAAGATACCCTTTCCTCCTATCCGCTGACGCTGGAGGCGCAGCATATCGATATGAGCACTTTGCTGTCTACCTTTATGAAACGGGCGGAATCCGGCCTTGAGCACGACAATGACGCTGTCTACCAGAAAACGATGGTCTATAACATGATCAATTCTTTAAATTCCATGGAGGCTGAAGAAAACGACCTGAAGGCGTTTAAGGAATATCTGGAACAGAAACGGAATGATGCCTCTGAGGAAAACAAACTGAGAGACGCGATTAACGGCGTACAGTATACTTATAATCTGGATCTGCTGGTCTATACAAAGAACGTTGACGGCAATGTGATCCTTTCCGATACCCGGGAGCTTCTGCAGGAAATGCTGATTGAGTACTTCGGTATGGATCTTTCCTCCATGATGAATATGGGAGAGCAATACGGAATGTCGAGCCAGGCACAGGCCAATATGCCCGGTATGTTCGGTTCTTCCGCCGTTTTATGGCAGGAGATGCTGCCCGGCGATAACGGCAAACTGATCAACCCTCTGCTGGAAAAGCAGTATGACGTAGTTTACGGTTCCTGGCCGAATCAGTATAATGAAGTCGTTCTGGTCCTGGATGAAAACAACGAGCTCGATGATATGGCGCTCTACGCCATGGGACTGAAATCCAAAGAAGAAATGGACGAAATAGCTAAGGCCGCTTTCAATAAAGGCGAGATCAAGATCGAAGAACACAAGTGGTCCTATGAGGATATCTGCAGCAGGGATTTCCGGGTAGTCTTCAATTCCGACTGCTATATTTATGATGAAAAAACCGGTCTGTATACTGATCTGCGGGAGACACAGACAGGTTTGAAATACTTATATGACAACGGTGTGACATTAAAGGTGTCCGGAATCGTCCGTCCCAATCAGGACGCCGTTTCCACCATGCTGTCCGGCTCTATCGCCTATACCAGCGACCTGACGAAATATGTAATCGAACACGCCAAGGATTCTGCCGCCATTGAAGCACAGTTAAAGGATCCTTCCGTCGATATCTTCACCGGTCTTCCGTTTAAAGAAAACACCGGCAATCTGTCCGATCAGGAAAAGATCGATGAATTCAAAAATTATGTAAAGGAGTTAAATGAGCAGGGCAAGGCGGATGCTTATGTAAAGATCATGAGTATTCCTTCGCAGGAGCAGCTGGACGCGGCGGTTTCCCAGACCGTCGATCCCATGACCCGGGAGGATATGGAAAAGGCGATGCTGCAGGCGCTGACGCAGACCATGAATATGAGTGAATCGGAGGTTTCCGATTATATTTCCGCTATGACGGACGCAGACATGAAGGAAATGTTTACCCAGATGGTAATCGAGCAGACCAAGGCGCAGTATGCCGCCCAGGTCGCTGAACAGTTAAAGGGAATGAAGCCCGCCGAGCTGGCCGCTGCCCTGGATCTGGCAATGCCTAATTACACAGATGAACAATGCGTCAGCTACTATGACGAGGTTCTTGTCTTCTCGGAATCCAGCTATGACAGCAATCTGAAAGATCTGGGATATGTCAATCTGGATGAACCCGCGACCATCAACCTGTACGCCTCCACCTTTGAAAACAAGGATGTGATTGAAGAGGCGATCGCGGCTTACAATGACACGGTAGAAGAACTGCAAAAGATCACCTATACCGATTACGTCGGGCTGATGATGTCCTCCGTGACTTCCATTATCAACGCCATCACCTATGTACTGATCTCCTTTGTGGCTGTTTCCCTGATCGTATCGTCGATTATGATCGGCGTCATCACACTGATCTCCGTACAGGAGCGGACCAAAGAAATCGGTATCCTGCGCGCGATCGGCGCATCCAAGCGGAATGTATCCAGCATGTTCAATGCGGAAACCGTCATCATCGGATTTACTTCCGGCGCGCTGGGTGTTCTCATTACCTACCTGCTGTGCATCCCGATCAACATGATCCTGCACCATCTGACCGAGATCAACAACCTGAGCGCATTCCTGCCGGTTCCGGCGGCTGTCGTTCTGATCGCGATCAGCGTATTCCTGACCTTATTTGCCGGCATCATTCCTTCCAGAAGCGCCGCAAAGAAAGATCCGGTCGTTGCGCTGCGGACGGAATAATAATTTGATCTTAAACTGAACTGTCAAAAATAACGGGTATCCGAACTTGAATGGCTGGATACCCGTTTCTATTTTTATATAAGGAACTAAACAGGAATAATACACTTTTCTTTATATTGAGAAATGAAAGCATCATGCGTGATCAAAATCATATTTTCCGCTTTTGCCTGTGCAATTAAAATACGGTCAAACGGATCCTTATGTTTTGGTTCGGTTCCATTGCCGTCAATAGTTTCCAGTGCCAAAACATGATGATCCTGAACAGGCAGCATTTCATATCCGGACATTTTACATAATTCAGATAATTGACCGCCCGATAATGGCATATGCTCCGGATGAATAGAATGTTTGATTGCCACCTCCCAAACAGACGCCGTACTATAATATATTTCATTTTCATCTGCCAAAATAATATTTCTTGCCTTCTGAGACAATCGATTGTCATTGGAAATTGCCCACAAAATAATATGCGTATCTAACAGGACCTTCACTCTTTTCCTCCAAACATAGCTGATATCTCCTTATTGTACAAATCAATATTATCCGGTACAACAAATTTACCTTCAGCAATTCCAATCCGTTTAGCGGTTTTTTCTCTTGGAATACAGATCATAAACGGCATCGCATTTTCCTGTACACTCTGCTTTGCAAATATTCTGACCGCCTCCGCAAATGAAGTTCCAAGTTTTTTATATAATAGTTCAACCTGCTCTTTTAATTCCGCATCCATCCGAATCTGTACTGTTGCTTCTTTTGCCATATTAACCTCCATTCCGGAGCGTTTACGCGACCGGGCGACGAGAAATTCGTGAAGGCGATTTCTCGTCTGCCATCATGGCTATTTGGGACGCTCCGGCACAAATAGCCGTGTGAAAAATCAGCACATCGGTGTGATTTTTCACACTATATGCCTCCTGTATTTTGTATTACAATTGTACTACATCGTTCAAAAAAATTCAACAGTTTCTTGATTTTTATATCCGGCGTCATAATCCCGCATCAGCTGCCGTCCGGCTAATTTTTGCAGGCATGCCAGAGCAGCTGATTCTGTTCAAACAAAACCTCCAGCCTGCCGGCGTCCTTCATCCACGCCAGATAAGAACGCACCGTACTGCCTACCAGTACATACTGTTCAAAATTCATGCTGAGTCCATATTCCGTAAACAGTTTCTGCAAAATCCGTTCAAAGGGGACAGGTTCCCCACAGATCCGTTCAATCCGTTCTGCAATCTCCCATACCTTGTCGATATTGGCCTGCGCCAGACCGGCAATCTTCTCTGTCGCTTCCGCATGCGCCGGAATAAACAGTCTGGCCTGCATGGATTTTACCCGCTCCAGCGTCTTTAAGTACGCCTCCACATCATAGAGAAAACTGATCTGATATTTTTCCAGCGCCGCTTCGCCGGACAGGCAGTCTGCCAGATATACCACATCATCCTGCGTCCGAAAGCCCACCATATCAAAGAAATGTCCCGGCAGCGGGATCATTTCCAATCCATCCGGAAGTTTGTCCTCGGTCAGCGGCTCCGCATCACTCTCCTGGGCAAGCAAAAACTTGTGCCGCAGATCCTTACAGGGGAAACCGCCGTACAAAAAGGCCGGTTCCAGGATCGGATGCCTTGTAAAATCGCATTCCGCGCCGGGCGCGTAAATCCTGCAGCCCGTCTGCCTCTGCAAATATTGATTGCCCCCGATATGATCCGCGTTGGAGTGGGTATTATAGATCGCTTTCAGCCGCCAGTTATTTTCATCCAGGATCCGACGCACCCTGCGCCCCGCCTCCTTGTCATTTCCGCTGTCGATCAGGCAGACTTCCGAATCCTCCAGACGCACCAGTCCAATCTTCGCCGGACTCTGAATGTAATAACTCCGATCTGAAACCTGTATCAGTTCATACATCATCCAGCCTCCTATTTCGTCCCGAAGATCCGATCGCCCGCATCGCCCAGCCCCGGCACAATGTAGCCGTGATCATTTAGCCGCTCGTCTTTCGCGCCAATATAAAGATCTACATCCGGATGCGCTGTTTCCATCGCCCGGATTCCTTCCGGCGCCGCTATGATGCACATAAAATGAATCTTCCGGACTCCTTTTTCTTTTAACATCTGAATCGCCGCCACTGCGGAACCGCCGGTGGCCAGCATAGGATCCACCACAAAAACTTCCCGTTCCGCGCAGTCCCCCGGCAGCTTACAATAATATTCTACCGGCTCAAGCGTATCCGGATCCCGGTACAGACCAATATGCCCTACCTTCGCCGTCGGAATGATCGACAGCATCCCATCCACCATTCCAATCCCGGCGCGCAGGATCGGCACAACCGCAAGTTTCTTTCCCTGCAGTTCTTTCACGGTCGTCCTGCAGAGCGGCGTTTCGATCTCTGTCTCCTGCAGCTTCAGATCCCGGGTCGCCTCGTAACACATCAGCATGGCGATCTCGCTGATGATCTGACGGAAATCCCTGGAACCGGTTTCCACTCTTCGGATCACTCCGATCTTATGCTGGATCAGCGGGTGATCCATAACGATAATCTTTGCCATTCTTACCTCCTATCCAAACTTTCTGTTTGTTATTTTTATATAAAAGAACCCTTAAAGGCCGAGCAGCAGTTCCGCCGCAAAGACGACAGCGCTGGCGAGCAGCGCGACGACAACCATACTTTTCCGCTGATAAGCCAGAACCAGCGCCGTCACAAATCCGGCCGCCGAGGCATAGCTGTTGGAGGTAGCCGTCAGAATCGCCGGAAAAGTCATGACCGCAATCGTCGCATACGGTACATAATATAAGAACGAGCGGATAAATCTATTTTTAATTTCCCTTCGGATTAAGGTCAGCGGCAGCATACGGATCAGATAGGTAACGGCTGCCATGACCGCAATATACAGGTAAATACTTGTTTTCATCCTAAGTCCCGCGCGCCTTCCGCACGGCTCTCCTTTCTGATCAGTCTGATTCCGGTCTGTCGGGAAGCGGGAAGAAAATCGCCGCGCCTCCTGCGATCAGCAGCGTCAAAATAATGATCCGGAATCCTTCGGAAATTTCCTTTAACAGCGGAGTCACCGTAAAGACCAGACTCAGCAGCATGGCGATCACAACAATTCCCGCAACCACCTTACTGATACGGGCCGGCGGAATAATGATCGCGAGGAACATCCCATACAGCGCGATACTCAGCGCGCTGATCACCCGGGCCGGAAGCCAGCTTCCCGCCGCGGTTCCCAGAAAAGTGCCGCCAACCCAGCCCAGCACGGAAATCCCGATGAGCCCATAGAAATAAACCGGACTTACATAACCCGGCTTGCTTACGGAGACGCCGAAAATCTCGTCTGTCACGCCAAACGCGATCAAAAACCGGTGGAAAAACGGAACCCGGCTGTCTATTTTCTGAGACAGAGAACAGGACATCAGGCTGTACCGCAGATTGATCACAAGCTGTGTGGCCGCCATCTCGGTCAGCGCCGCGCCGGTAGAAATCAGAGACAATCCGGCAAATTGTCCGGCGCTTGTCACATTGGAAACAGACATCAGCACTGCCTGCCATACGGAAAGTCCGGTATTCTTTGCCATGATCCCAAATGTAAAAGAAACTGCAAGATAACCGAGAAAAATCGGGATTCCATCCCGGATACCGGCAGTAAAAGCAGCTTTTCGGTTCATAAATCATCCTCACTTATTTTGATCGCAGCCATTTTCTGTATTTTCAATATACCATTTTATCGAATCATTTACAATCCAATCTTTTTATTTCTGCCCGTCTTCACCCATAAAAAACAGCCCGGAACCTGGCAGTTCAAACTGCTTCGATTCCGGGCCACTGCCCTTACGTTACGCGTCCATACAAAGAGGCTTAACCCTCAATAGCAATGTATTTCTTCTCCTCCACCTGCGGCTTCTTCTCAACCTTCGGAATAGACAGCTGCAGCACGCCGTTCTCATACTTGGCGTGAATATCCTCCTGCCGCACCTCTTCGCCGACGTAGAAGGATCTGCTTACGCTGCCTGCATACCGCTCCTGGCGGATGTATCTTCCGGTTTTCTCCTCTGTCTCGCTCTTATCAAGGCTCTTGGCTGCGCTGATCATCAGATAGCCATCCTTCAGTTCCAGTGAAAGTTCATCCTTCTGAAAGCCCGGCAGATCGACGTCTACCTCATAGTGATCGTCATGCTCCCGCACATCCGTCTTCATGATATGCGCCGCGTGGCGCCCGTACAATTCCTTCTCCGCCTTATTTATCTCCTTATTGGGGAATGCAGGAAAATCAAAAAAGTTATCAAAGAAATTGTCAAATAAATTATCTCCAAAAATACTAGGTCTCAACATAGGTCATCTCTCCTTTTCATTTTGTTTTGTTTTTTGTTATACCTGTGTTATAACACATTTATTAGCACTCGTCAATAGCGAGTGCTAATAATTTTTGTGAACTTTTTGTGTCTTATAAAAGGTATTTTTTGAGACAAAGAACCGCCTGTCAGTAGTCTTCCCCTGACAGGCGGCAAATATGAATCAAATACCGGCTTTTTTGCTTCTTGTTAACTCCGGTTCAGGTAATAACTGATAATTTCCTGTTCCAGCTTTACATTGTGCTCTTTCATATACATTAACACCTCACGATAGGTCATATCATTTGCTAAAGCTTCCAGTCTGACCACATCATTATCAGTCAATTTTTTCAAACAATGCTGAAATCTTTCATCCTTTAGTTGTGGAATACCCATGCAGTATAACAGAAATTCTATATTCGTTTCCCTGCAAAGATGCCTGTGAATCAGGAAACCGCCAATATCGATATCTCCAAAATGCCGAAAGATCAGATCCGGATTGTCATGAATTACTTTCTTCAAGAACTGCAGCTGATGGCGATTCGCAAATCCGCCTAAGTACATCATTGCACGGCTGTCGTCTTTCATTCTTTGGTAGGACGTCTTGTTTTCAATCGTCATCAGTTCCGCTGCGTTGACTGTAATCCTTTGTATATGTTCAATATCGCTCGTTGCAATTGCAACTCCTCCCCGAAGCTTTGCGGTTTCCAGGACAAATTCATTCCATTCAAGCTTCCAGGCGCCTTTAATAAAGATTTCCTGTTCTGCGGGAGCAACATGAAAAAGTCCTAATACAGCATCATTTCTTTCTCCTTCTTCTACAGGCAATCCGTCGATATTACTTAAAAAGGCGCATATTTCGTCATAATTATTCCTTTCAAACCACTTCGAATCACCGTATACCAGTGTAGAGACTTCACGTACATACAGATTTTCATTGTTTTTTTCCAGAAAATCCAGCATTTTTAAATTCGCTTCAATTCTCGCGGCGTCAATTGAAAATCTGGGGTCTTCAATCTGCGTAAGGATCTCATTACAATATTTTTGTACAATTTCGCCCTTGCAGAGATATGCACCCACCATTTCTTTTACCTGCCCGGAAAGCATACTTTGCGGAATGATCGCATACTCTTCTTTCAGATACTCATAAATAGCATCCAGTTTTTCTACAGAAAGGTAGATTTTTTCCACATCTTCACTGAATTTTAAATAGTCCACAGTGACAAATCCCAGGCGCAAAAGTTCTGAAATCGCCTCATTGAGGTGCTGTTTCTCCATTATTTCCGCATTATTCCTGGTATAATTTTTATATATTTCTGAAGGCTTTAAAATGATTCTCCTGTTTGTATTGATGTTCTTCGCATATCGGTTATTATATTTTTTCAGCAGACTTTCGATCATTATTTTTTTATAATCTTTACTGCTCATGGAACTTTACCTTTCCTATCTGCATATTATCATTGCTGATTTTAAGAACCGGAATGATCACGCCGCACTCACTGCCGATCGACTCTAACTTATTAGGCGGTGCGCAGAATATCACCTGAAAATTCTGGTTTTTAAAGAACTCCAACATCAATTTTATATTGTGATCGCTCATCTTCTCAAATGGTTCGTCAATAAAAATTAATCGCACAGAATTGATTCTTACATTGTACAGCATAGACAAAGCCGCAGACAGGATCAATGTATATGGGATCTGCGTTCCCGCCCCTGAGTTGTATCCGACCTGCCTTGACAGTTTTCCATCTCTTACCTCATCATTGTTGATAATGATCTCATAACTCATATAATTTCTATAATCCGCAAACCTTTTAATTTCCGCCATATCATTGTGGTCAATGATCTTATTAATAATATTCCGGATTTCCTTCTCTCTTGTTTCAACTTCATCATTTTCATATCCCATAAGACCGGTAAATGACAACTGCCCGTCCGACATATTGTTGGTATCCTGCAAATATTCCGCATAACGCAGAATCTTCGCATAATCAGAATTATCATTCAGCATTTTGACGTCGAACTGATATTTTGTTGAAAACTGAAGCTTTCGCAGCTCCTTATTAATATCCGAAATATCGCTTCTTGCGTCCCTTGCCGTCTCATAAATATTAAGTACAAATTCCCTTTTAAATATCCGTTCGTATATCAGGGTCTGTTCTTTCAGCTTTTTCTGAATGCCCTGCAGATCATCAATCCAGATTTTTCCTCTTCTTCTCTGATAATCTGCTTCACAGTTCAATCCGATCGGCAATTTATCAACTTCCTGTTTCCGATTATTGTAGGTCTGCTGCTTGCCTAAAATGCTGGCCTCCAATTCCCGGACCCGGCGGTCTGTCCTTGTTTTTGACTCAGGCTGCATCAATCCGCCGTTCCGGTTCTCACCGGATAAGTATCCATCGAATTCTTCCATCGCTTTTTCTACCACTGAATTACCGGTTATGCGTTCTTTCTCTAATTCTGCCTGTTTTGCGGTTTCCTCTGTCTGTAGCTTCTGAACTGTTTCTTTTTTTGCAGAACTGTTTGCCTCCAAAACAGTCTTTTGGGACAGATTCTCATCGCGAAGTTTCTTTTGGGCATTCAATTGATTTCCGAGTTCAGATACCCGCTCATTTAATGCTATAAACTCCGCATTATTTTTCTGCGCTTCCAGCAATCCCCGATAACGGCTTCTCTCTTCATTCAGGCTTATTCCTACTTTTTTGGCTTCCTTATGCGCATCCAGATTATATTCTTTAAAACAATCCAGACCTGCCTGTAAATACTCTGATCGATCCTGCAGTTTTTGTTGCTTTGAAACAATCTCCGTTTCTCTGTTTTCCAATTCCTGCAATCGTTTCTCCGCAGTTCTTTTGTTTAACTCTATGGCCTGACTTCCCAGGCAATAGCTTCTTATCTTTTTTATATTAATATACGTTACCGCCATATTTCGGCTTAACTTTCCCTCTTTCGACATTGCATTATCAAAATCAGGTACTCTCTCAATGGCAACCGCATGAATTCTTCCTAACCAGAACTTAAAATAATTTGCAGCTGTTTCATTTTCAATCTGCAGATAGTAAAATACCGAGTCCTTCTCACATTCAAGAGACCTTGCCATTAATCGTTTTGTATTTACTAACTCTACATAGCGATGCCTCGACTGGTCTAATACCGCGTTCGCAACATCAAACACCTCTTTGGAAACGATAATGGCATACCGATGAACCCCTAAAAATGCCTCTATGGCATCCCTCCAGTTTTCATCCTTTAATTCTACCACATATTCACATGCCATGTGTGCTTCCTCATGAATCCCGCGTTTCCGAAATTCACGATTGATCTCTTTGATCAGTTCCATCTGTTCCTGAACATGGGCATAATTGAATCTGTTCTTATTACAATTTTCAATAATGCCGCTCTGCTCGATCAATTCTTGCTGAAGGCTTTCCAACTCCTGATTCAGCAGTGCCTTGTCAGCAATCAGCCGATCCCTGCATTTTCGTATTTCTTCCTTTAAGGAATCGATAAACCTCTGCTTTTCTGCTATTTTAATTTCTTCTGAAGTCAACATAGCAACCATATTGACATTCTGTATTTCCACACCCGTTTCCGTTAATTGGCTGACAACCTCCTGCATTTGTTTCTGAAACATTTCCAGTTTATCTTTTTCCTGATTCAACACAGCAAGCTGTGCTTCATACGAATGAATCAATTGTTCTGACGCACTGATTGCTTTAGACACATCCAGGTCCAGCAGTGCCCCTTTTGTTTCTGAGTAGGATATGTCAAGTTTCTCAATTTCCTGATCCTGGACGAAAATCGTTTTTGCCAGCGCTTCACATGTAATCGTATTCTTTTGAATGGTCTCTTCCGCTTCATGAATCTCTCTCTGACATTGTAACAGTTCTTTATATTTCTTCTTTATATCATCTATTTTTAATCTAAGCGCCTTCTTATCATGCTCATCATAATCCGCCAGAATAGAATCCAAATCCTGCAATTCCTGGTTGATCTGCTCCAGACTGCCGTTGATCTGTTCAATATTCTTCTTAGCTTCCTTCAGTTTATCAAAATTAATATTGTGTTCTTCTAACACAGACTCCTTAATAAATTCCTGGATTTTCGCGGCAGGGTTATATGCCATGATATTTCTAAGTTTTCTTTGATATTTAGACACCTCCTGATAAGGCAGTTTAAGCCCTATCATTTGCATAAACAGCGTAATCCCTTCTTTCTTATTTTTCATCTGCACCCCATGCTTCTTTTGAAAGCCGGATGCATCATAAGGCTTTATAACGGAACCATCCTGATAAACAAAGGAGACATGATCGATTGTTTTTCCGTCCAGCGCATACCAGTATGTCCCTCTGACATCTGTCACAGCTGTCTCAATTACGACTCCCAGTACAAACGGATTGTCATTGATCTGATCATAATATTCCATAGCAATATGGGTATATACTACCGGTATTTTTTCCGCGGGTCTTGCATAGATTCCGGCGCTGGCATCCACCAGACAGCGCGTATAAGATACCAAATTTCGTTTTCCAATACCGGTATTATAGCCATTTGTCGCCTTATTAAACTGTGTGTCTCCTGTATACGCATACTTAATGGCATCCAATATCGTAGACTTACCGCATTCATTCTCTCCGGAAATCAATGTCAGATTCTCAGAAACAGGAATTGTTACGTTACTGAAGCCATACCAGTTTACCAAATGTATCTTCCGTAAAATAGTTTTATTCATCTGTATCCTCACTTTCTAAATATTCGTCCTGTTCCATCTCCGAATCATCTCCATCAGGCACATATTCCGCCATAACCTGTTTTAATTGTCCGATATCCATACAAAATTGCAGCGAAGGATACAAGCGGACTCTTCCCTCCTCTGTTGATACGTCGTCACTATAATCAATTAAGCTGAATTTCTTAAATATCCGATACGTATCTTTAAACTCTGCCGGCTTCAGATTGATCTGATATATTTTACATTTATCCATAATATCGCCTACGGTTATATATACCGGTTCTTCATAACCCATACGTTCCAAAAACAAAAGCCAGAGTACCATCAACAATTTAATCTGTTTTGGATCAAACCGGTACAAATTGATGCGTTTTAAGCCCACGGTTTCTACATCCTCGTCAGACTGCTGCAGCATCGCCACTTTCATCCGGTCCTCCACAACAACCTTATAGCCAATGGCAGCCAGATATGTATTCACATCATATTGATTGGATTCTGACGATATAAAATCATACAGCTTTTCATCCTTATCAGCCACAATAAATGTTGCATCCAGCATTTTTCGAATGCATCTCTTAAATAAATATGCATCCTCTTCGCTCATCTTTTTCATAAAGTCAAAATCATTCATAGCCGGCCTCCTGTTATTTCTTCATTATCGTTACATTCGTAATATCTGCAATCTTTGTTTTAACACTTTCTTCCGACAACTGAACCTCATATGGGAATTCCGCATTTTTGGCATAAAGCATTGCTGCCGCATACATTAAAATCTCTTCTTTCGTCTGAATCTCTTTTTCCTTAATGCTGATCTTGTTCCCATTCCCAAATTGTACTTCAAGAAAACCTCCTACTTTTTCCACGGAATAGCGGTTTGGCGCGCTCTGAAACAGCTTTTCTGTCTGCGCGGCCTTCTCCTCTTCTGATAATTCCGCTGTGGCAAGTCCGATATTCTGTCCCTCATTTCGGATTCGCTTATTCTTCTCAAACGACTTATATCCAATATATTTCTGATTCATGACCCGTGTACAGGATCCAACTTTATCCATGGCAGTATTCTGCTCTTCCTCCGGCAGTTTTGAAACTGCATTTAAGAAATCATTAATTGCCGCCTCCAATCTGATTCCATTGCTCGCCATCAACATAATTCTTGTATTGGCCAGATTATAGTAATTATTGATCCGTTTGTCTATCAACTCCATATTTTCTCCGTATTCAACGCTCAGAAAATACTGCAGTTCCGAAAAATACCGGTCAACACGTTCTTCTGACTCTTCATAGCTGAGCTGTAACTTTTCCGCACATTCCGCCACCATTTTTCCCCGCATCTCTTCCTGTCTGAGGATACGCAGTTTTCCCTTGATATACGAAATCTGTGTGGGTATCAGCCCATTGTTTTTCACAAAAAAATATTCGCTGAAAAACCGGTCTAACATCTCATCTTTCATGATGAATTGTCCGAAACTGTTAATATCCTGGAACACGATAACCGCTTTCATAATGCTTGCAATACTGTCTTTTAAATCCGCGAGTTCATTTTTCAGTTCTGTTTCATTGTCAATCAGGGGAACAAGAATATTTGTATACGGTCTTTCTCTGCGCACAGAATCTTCATCAAATGCCGATTTCATAATCTCGTACATGGAGAAAATACGATTTGACATCGTACCTTCTCCTGTCTTTTCAGTCATTTTTCTCAGAAAATCCATAATCCTTCTGCAGTCAGTGGAAATATTGACCACATATTCACCATTTCTCCCAATTTCCCGTGGGAGGATCCAGCCACACTCACGAAATAACGCAAGAATCTCTGCAGCCTGCAGTTCAATTCCTCTTTCGTCCGACGCTATTTCATCAATCATATCTTCATCACCCTGCAGGGACTGATTGCCTTCACGAATCCCGGTATTTTTTATGTACACCGTTATGCTGTCTTTTGCCTCTGATTCGTACAGCACCGGTAATTCTTTCATCTTTTCTATCAATATCTGGATACAATCATAATATACTCTTCGATATTTCAAGGTTAATGGCTTAAAAAAAGAATCATTTTTTATATAATCAAAAAAATTCACTGATTATCCTCCATATCATGCAATAATGCAGCCCATGATCATTCTATTATTTTTAATATATCATTTTACTTCTTTATTTACAATGAAATCTTTTATCGCATGATCAAATACTTGTGCCGCCCGGCATAGCGAGATTTCTTAACCATTCAGTTCAGAATTTCTCAATTTATACTAATTCTCAAAAAAAATAACAGTCGAACTTAGTCAACTGTTATTTTCCCGGTTTTCTGCAGCCATCAATTTTTGCAGTTCATCCTTATTATACTTCTCAATCCAATACAACATATCCGCATATGTTAAAATATCAAAATCAATCGCATACATATCGTTTAATGCCAACGTTTTTACTCTGCCCTGTAAATATTTATCATGCCCTTTATTCGTTTCAGGGAAAACGAATGTAGCCTGTTTCTTTAATAATGTCGCCAATTCCTTTTCACCACTTTTTTCATAGTCGGACAGCATACACAAATATAATATATGGATTCCTGACAGAAATGCAAGCGTATAGTTTGAATAAAACACAGACATATTCATTGGCTCTAATTCTTTATAATCAAATACCCTTACCTTTAAAACCGCAGCAGTAAAGCATGCACTTACTTTATGAATATCGATCAGCTTTTTCCTATCTTCACCAACATCAAAAAACTTTTTCCGAATGACTTTTCTCTGAATGTTATATTCTTTAAAAATCTTTTCCTTTTTCTTGTCAAAATTGTTTAAGTACGATAAAGAATAGCGCTCTTGTATAGAACTGGGAATGCTCAGTAAGACATCTTCTATTGCTCGATTAAGTGCATTTTCACATAAATAATCATAAGTTTCTGGTTGCATTAAAAATCACCCACTTTAATATGGCAATTAGAAATATAGCCTAAGGTTTTTAAGCGCTCTATCTTATTATCAATACTTTCACTTTCATTCCTTAGTTTAACATATTGACGCATTAAATTTTTGAACTCCAAAAATTTAACATCTTCTTGGTATTCCTTACTGAAAACCTTTTTAATTTCTTGTAACATATAGTCTCCCTTCTTTCTATTTTTGCTTTTTCACCAAAAACAACTTAAAAAAGCAAATTACATATATGATATTTATAACTAAAAAGATGATAGTCATAATAAGGTGATTTATTGCAGCATCCAATATCGCTGCTCCACCATAAACAATTGTCAGAATAATAATAGCTGGTACTCTACCCATTACTAATCCAGAAACTTCTGCTCTCTTCTCTTTATCGGTAGTCAAATATTGATACAACATACAAGCAATCACAGAAATAAATGTTGAAAATGTACAACTATTAAATGTATTTATTATTGCAACAGTAACACCTTTAATTCCCGGTTCAAAACTGCCACTTAAAAGCACCTTTAGTATTCCTAAGAATGTAATTCCTATCCATAATACAACCGGAATCCCAATAAGCCAATTTATGCCTTTTACGTCCTCATCATTCTCCATATTTTAATCCTCTTAATATTTTATTCGACAATATGGATAAGGTTCTTTATTGACGCACGGAAAAACAGATGTTTATTATAACACCTGTTTCTCTTAGTTAAAATAATGAGTTTCCCTTCTTTGCATTAAATATACCTCAACGCATCTTAAAAACGTCTTCTTCCGGAAAATTACCAAATATATTATATCATGCCTGTCAAGACCTTATCTTCATTTCAATGAAATTTTTCCTATTTTTGTATTTTATCAAAATTTTCTTCCAAAAGCAATACTTAATTTTATAAATTTAATGTTTCTAAAATTGAATTTTTAAATTTCACATTTTCCATCCATAGAAGTTTTTGGAAAGAGCATTTTTTCATCGAATTTTAAAGCGTAGATCTCATATCGGTCCCAGTGCACATCAAAATGATCGTAAAGCAGCAGCCCGTTGGTTTCCGTCGTTTCTCCTTCTCCGTTATAAAAGATCTGAACGGTCATTCCGTAACCCAGACTATGCATATACCGTGTTCGCGCGATGCTGATAATCTGGAACTTTCTTACTGCTTCATTCTGATAAATCGGTTATTTTTCAACGTCACCATAAACGTCACAACTCTGTCAAGCATACGATCCGTTTCGTTCGGAAAGGTATCTTCCATGACCTGCACAATATCCGCTACCGTACATTTGCCGTCTATGCTCTGCCACAGCACGCTGCCGTATTTGTCCAGCGCAATATGGCTGACGCGCGGCTTCTTAAAAAACTTCTGCGCGATTTTATGATAAAATCCCTTATGCTCCATATCGACTTCCACCATCCCGTCGTCTTTGAGACGCCAGGCATGGTTTTCGTCACGGATCGGTACCTGTTCCAAAAAATTGGCCGGAATTTTCTTCTTTTTCACGCTATTCTCCGTTCCGGCGTTTCTTTCCACCGAATATAAACAAGATCATTACCGCGATCAGCACGGCAAAGAATGCCAGACCGCCCCAGTTGCCTAAAACGCCGTCCAGACCGATATCAATCCCCGCCACGGCAAATACGGCCAGCAGAATCCCTATGATTCCTTCGCCTGCGATCATGCCGGACGAATATAAAATACCGTCGTTGATCACTTCCTGGCGTCTCTCTTCAGTCTTGAACTTACGCTTCTCAATCCACAGCCGGATCAAACCGCCTGCCATAATCGGCACGGACAAATGGATCGGCAGATACAGACCGATTGCGAACGGCAGTACCGGAATCCCCAGAATTTCTACCGCAACTGCGATAAATACGCCTGTAAATACCAGTCCCCACGGCAGATTGCCGCCCATAACGCCTTCCACTACCATCTTCATCAGCGTCGCCTGCGGTGCGGGAAGCTGAGTCGAGCCGTAAGACCATGCCGCATTTAACAGATAGAGAACGCCGGCAATCGCCAGTCCGGCCGCAACCGTACCGATCAGCTCTCCATACTGCTGATAGATCGGAGTCGCGCCGACAATATAACCGGTCTTCAGATCCTGCGACGTATCGCCTGCCATCGACGCCACAATACAGATAATGGTGCCGATACAGATTGCCGTCGTCATGCCTGTAATTCCCACACTTCCCGTCGCTTTAAGGATCACCGTCGCAAGCAGCAGCGTAGCAATCGCCATACCGGATACCGGGTTGTTGGAAGAGCCGACAAGTCCGACCATACGGGACGAAACCGTAGCAAAAAAGAAACCGAATACAATCACGATCAGCGCAGCCAGCAGACCGATCGGCGTATTGGGCATGATCCACAAAAGCAGAGCAACCACAAGAGCACCGCCTATCGCAACCGGAAAAGAGATGCTTCTTTCGGTTCGGGTAACCTGACCGCTTGTATGACCGAAGCCCTTGATGGCTTTTGAAAATGTCTTTACGATCAGCGGCAGCGATTTGATCAGACTGATCACACCGCCTGCAGCCACGGCGCCTGCGCCGATATAACGGATAAAATTATCCCACAGATCCCAGGTGCTTAACTGATTGAACGCCTCAGTCGCCGGATACATGACTGCGTCCCCGCCAACCAGAACCAGCATCGGCATGATCACAAACCAGCCCAGGAGCGCGCCGCTCAATAGATAGGAAGACACTCTGGCGCCGCATATGTAACCCACGCCTACCAGGGACGGCAGCACATCCGCGCCGATCCCGGAACCGGGATAAGCCTTGATAGACCAGTCCACCTCGCTCGGGAACAGGCACAAACCGTCTGCGATAAATTTGTAAACGGCCGATATGCCAAGTCCGGAAAATACCAGTTTGGATTTATCGCCGCCTTCCTCGCCCGCAAGCAAAACTTCCGAACATGCCTGTCCTTCCGGGAACGGGAGTACGCCGTGTTCCTCGACGATCAGCGCCGTACGAAGCGGGATCATAAACAGCACGCCGAGAACACCGCCGCAGATCGCGATCACCGTGATCATCACAAACGAAGGCGCTTCGGTCTTTCCCTCCGCTGCCCACATAAACAGCGCCGGGAGCGTAAATACCGCGCCTGCTGCCAGGGACTCTCCCGCAGATCCTATCGTCTGCACCATGTTATTTTCCAGGATTGATTTTTTCTTCAGAATGATCCGTATAACCCCCATGGAGATCACCGCGGCCGGAATAGAGGCGGATACGGTCATTCCGACACGAAGTCCCAGGTATGCGTTCGCCGCGCCGAATACAACGGCAAGGATCACGCCCAGGATCACTGCTGTTACCGTAAATTCCGGTGCAACCCGGTCCGCAGGAATATACGGCTTAAATTCTTTCTGTTCTTTCATTTGCAGCTCCTTAAAAAATTTTATTTCTATTTCCCATTATACTCTAAACGCCGTAAAAATCAACGCGGATCCCCGCAGTTTTGGCAGTTATTTGAAATTTATGTGAAGTTTAATGTCAAAAACCCGGATGGGATTCGTCGATCCATACGTCAGCTTCACCCGTTTCCGGCGGTTCGAACAGCGCGATACATTTCTCCGCAAGATTCCGGTCGACATAATAAGCCGTTGTATCTCCCGCTGACACCGAAGCATTCCTGCGTTTCACCCGTTCCCGCCATACTTCATCACTGACGTTTATATAATGCAGCTCACATTTTATATGGTTATTTTTATAAAACTCCCTGGCCCACGCTCTCTTTTCCCTGGTGTAAAATCCCCAGTCGAGGATCACATCTGTCCCAACAGCGACAATCGCAAGGGACTTTTCAAACAGATAGGCCTGTACCCGTTCGGTATATGCATCATGCTTCTCGCCGGTATAGGGGCCGAATATGGAAAGCATGATTTCATCAACCGACAGGATAACCGCTTTGTTTTCCATACGAATCCGTTCCGCATATACGCTTTTGCCGCAGCATAATTTGCCGCAGATCAGAAAGACTTTTGCCATAGCTGCTGGTACTCCTTTCATGGGGTTGCTGATTTGGCGTGTTTTTGCTCTTTTTCTGAATTATATACAAAAAAGAATTTGTTCCGCCGTGTTTTACACTTCTGATAAAAACACTTTTATATATATTTTAACCCACGAACCTTTTTTCTCTTTGGAAGTAATCTTCCCAAATAAAAATTTTCCCGCGTCCATCAGACGAGCAAATATAACATTATCCTGTCTTGGCACATATCCGATTTTAACGCCGTTCCTCGTTTTAATGACGATTGCCTGTTCATCATACGGATTATCCGGCTCTCTGAAAAATTCAAGCCTGTCATCACTGTTCAAATGCGGTTCCAATTCTTCCATGCCTTCAATATGGGTGGTTCCGGCAACATAGGTATCAAAAAGAAAAATCTCTTTTTCAAATGGTTTTGGAATGGTTATCTTACCGTTATTGCCGTGCAGCAATCCCATAAGTCCGGTTACTTCAGTTTTTACCATATCGCTCATACAATCACCTCAGCATTTCCTCAATCTTCGTCTTGTATACTGTAATCAGTTCCGTATATTGTTTTAAAATTTCTTCGAGTTCTGCCTTTTTCTGATTTGTCTTTTCTTCATTTTCGAGAATATCCTTCATCGTGTAAGGGTATTCTGATTTGATTTTCTGAATATTCTCCCGTATGGATTTTATGGAACCCTCCAAACGCTCTCTGATCTCAGCAAGCCGAGACATAACATTATGATCGTCTTTCGGTAACGGAGTGCGGCCGACCATTTCGTTAATAATGCGAATCGCAGCCAGATCGCCGTCCTTATATGCAGCCACGGCGTTTTCCAAAAGTTTGAGCTGTGCTTCCGTCACATCCGGATTCATATCGGGGTGCAGAGATTTTACAATGGTACGATACCGTTTTTTCAATTCTTTGCGGTCTTCGTCAGACAGAATTTCCGCTTTGCTCCAGCGCAAAGCCTCATTCATCTTTTCAATCTGTTCGTCGAGTTTCCTCTGATATTCAGCAAATTCATTGTCAAGGGCATTCTCTATATCGAAAATAATAACCTTCTCTTGTCGGTTCTTCTTTGCCTGTATCAATTCTATTTTTCGTTTCAAACGCAGCGCGGCGCATTGCGCTTCATAGGCTTTATATTCTATTCCTCCTAATTTGAGCATATATTCGCTTTCAATATTTTTGCATATCACAAACCGGAGCTCGTCTCGCTCTAATAAGAGCATTGACAGTTCCGTTCTCATTTTCTCTACTTCGTTTTTCAATCTCTCAAAATCAGGAAAAATGATAATTCCATTATTCTGCTCACTCATAATGCTTCGCCTCCATTTTAGCAAAAACAAGAGCGATTCTGTCAACTTGGACTTGCCGCTGCGCCGAATGCCGGTGATCACCTTGGTGATATTGTAGCGCTTCTATTTTGCAAAATCAAGATTTTGTTAAAAATGTAAAGATAAGGGGATCCGACAAAAAGTTAGACTGAATAAGTCAATCAATCTATAGAAGACTGAACGGCGAGAAATTTGGGCGAGCATATTATTAAAAATTCGTCTTTAAAAAAATTAAAAGCAGGGATAATTTGTCTGGATCATGCTAATAATACATAATCCGTAACTATCCTAACTCCGAAAAAATGTAAAAAATAGCATTGTGAGTCTTGTATTTTCTTTTTTTTAATAGTATATTGTAGTCAATATATTTTATGTGGAGGCTTGCAATGCAAAAATTCTACTTATTCCTAGACACGGTAGGTGCTGCATTTTGCCGAATGCTTTCTTGGTTAGCAAAGTTTATCAAAAAGTACTATAAAAACTTTACATGGCAGCAATTCGCAGTACAAGCTGTTCTTTCAGCAATCCTATACATTTTATTTTATATTTTATACAAGATAGACTCTACTTTTGCTACACTTATGTATGTGGTTGCAGGGTTTTCGCTTGTATTTGAAATTTATAAGAATATCAATGATTTTCTTAATGAAAAAGAAGTTGATGCAAGAATGCGAAAAGACTGGGAAAAGTATGGAGACGATGGTATAAACCGTACTTACTATACATATGAGAGCGATATTCCTCTATTTTTCAAAATACTGATATGTATTATCTTTGCACCCCCGCTTGCCATAATCGGCGGAATTATTATGCCAATTTTGCTTGGTGGAAAACTGGGGGCAATAATTTACAGACTGTTGCAAAAAAAATAAACAATTTATAGATATAACAACTAATGGCATTCTACCTTTCTAAGCACATTTTTGCGATATTTTTTTAATCAAAAAACAATATTTTTTATAATTTTCCAAAAAATCAACAACATCTAACCATTCTTGAAGACTGATGCACTCATGATTTGAACACTATGAGCAATATGTGCAATATATGCAGGAAGTCGAGAAGTGTAATTCAATTAAAGATGTCAAAAAATGTGGTGAAGCGCTCCTGAAAACGGAGGCAGATTTTAATCTTTGAATGAATATTTATCCGGAGTCGGAACCATGGCAGGAGCGTCTTAAGATTCAGAAAACACATGAGGAGGATTGGTTTAAATCCGAATATTAACAAAAACTAAACAACTTCTTTCTAAAACACTATACACCAATATATTGTGCAGATATTTTTTATTTGCACATAAAATATAAGTATTATCTTTATATGGAGGAAATAGTATTATTATGGAACAATCGTTATACTCAATTGCTAGTGATTATAGCTTTTTAGATCCTACCATGGCTGTAGCTCTAGTTCCTATCAAAGATTTCAATATAAGTGAAAAATACGTCATAAATGGTAACATAAATATCTATCCAAAACATACTTTGGATACTTCTGTTATTCAAGGTTCTATATTTGACTTTTCTTTTCAAGAAATAAAAGACAATTTTTATGATGCAACTTTAATTACATTTCCAATAGTTCCACCTCAGATAATTATTACTGGAAGCCTTTTGCCAAACACTAAAGATGAGCTCATGAAAAAGGCTCTAAACCAAGCAGAAGAAATTATAAATGTATTTAGATATATTTATTCAAATTTCGATAAAGTTTCTAATTTACCACAACGTGCAGGGTACATAAAAGGAAATCTATGTGGTTTTTTGTTATTTTCTATTGCACTGCAAGCTGCTACTTTTATTTCTGGGAAAAACTATGTTACCAGTCAAACAATTGGTAATTCCTTAAATGTTAATGTTTCTCTTATGAAGCCATCAATAGATTATATATTTTCATCTCTATATAAAAATAATACTATTATATCAAATGTAATAAAGCACGCACTCAGATTATATTCCGATATATTATATTTACCTACAGCTACCAACAAATTTATGCAAGCAATGACTCTCATAGATTATTTAGGTAATCCATTTGAATATCAAAAAATGCAAAAAAACAAAGCACAAATTGCCCCTTTTTCCGCAGACAGTTTTTCTCAATACAATTTCATCTGCGAACGTTTTAAATACTTGACGTCAAAAAAAGATGAACATGGAAAAGAAATTGGTTTACGAACAAATATTATACATAATGGTCAAAATCTTGAATCACTAATCTTTGAAGGTTATAAAATTGATCTGATTTTAAGAGAACTTCAACTTTATATCTGCAACTTTATTAACGGGATTTTAGATTATTGCCCTCAGAATAATTGGTCATATATAGAAGCAAAAATTGAAGAGAAACGAAATTCCATTCAAGCAATACCTACTGGCTATTCAGGAAAATTTGAATGCGATTCTGTAATTATAATAGACTTTAATTTTCTAAACCAGGCAATAAGGGAAGTATATCAGCTTTATCCACAATACATTGATCGAAAATTTGAATTACCAAAATTCCTACAGCTTATATTAATTCAATGTGATATACATCGACCAGATTATCAAATACCAGTAAATTTCATTTTCTCAAAGGACAATCCCATTTATAATGCAAATACCACTTTTTTATTATCTAAGTATGACGGATTAGGCTTTCAATGTCCCAATGGTGAATTATGCATTTATTCAAAAAAGGTTGATGAAGACTATGATAATTTTCTTAACTCCACATTTAAACATGTTATTTCAGAAAAAAATTATTTTTACAATGATGGAACTGAATATACAAATATTATATTAATTTCAGATTATAATAAGATTTCTGATGAACACTTTATAGTCGCAAACGATTCTTGTAAATCACTTACACTTGGAAGACTTAATAATAAAAGGACACAATGTTATGATAACTGTCTATATTTTGACATTACATGCCTTATTATGACAACATTAGGCATTGAACTATACGAAGACTGTACCCCAAACTTTATTTTTAATACCCCACGTTATCCGGGCGCTTGACAAAGCTATGCATGATAAGGGGAATGCGGACATTTTCTTGGACTAAATGATCACACCCTTACTTTTTCTGTATTCCATCGGACTCATTTCGCCCAACAATATCTTTATCTGCTTTTCCCGGTACCATAGATAACGTATAATTAATTTCGCAAATTCAATTTCATAAAGATAGACATGGTCTATGCCGTTTGGTAGAATTAAGTTACCACACAAAATTTTACTAAGGAGGCAAAAACCATGTCCGATAACATTATACAACTGAATGAGGATTTAATAAAGCACGATTTAAGGAATCTTGTCCGCAGCAGCGTAGAGGAACCCCTTAATGCCCTGCTTGACAAGGAAGCCGACGAACTGGTCAACGCCCCAAAAATATGAACGTTCTGAAGACCGCCAGGGGTACCGTTCCGGCCATTATAAACGGAACTTTCAGACAACCGCTGGAGAAGTGGAGCTGAAAGTCCCCAAACTCAAAGGTGTCCCTTTTGAAACTGCCATCATTGAACGGTACCGCCGCAGAGAGTCTTCCGTGGAAGAGGCCCTGATTGAAATGTACCTTGCAGGTGTTTCCGTCCGCCGTGTTGAGGATATCACGGAAGCCTTGTGGGGCACAAAAGTATCGCCCGGAACGATCAGTAACCTCAACAAGAAAGCATATAAACATATCGAGACATGGCGTACCCGCCCGCTTACCGGCGAATATCCCTATGTTTATGTGGATGGTGTCTACCTCAAACGCAGCTGGGGCGGCGAGATCCAGAATGTTTCCATCCTTGTGGCGATCGGAGTCAGCAATGACGGCAGCCGTGAGATCATCGGTGCCGCCGAAGGAATGAAAGAGGATAAGGGAAGCTGGCGTTCCTTCTTTGTATGGCTAAAAGGGCGCGGCCTTACCGGCGTCCGCCTTATCATCGGTGACAAGAATCTTGGGATGCTGGAGACGATACCGGAAGTATTTCCGGATGCCCGTTATCAGCGCTGCACGGTCCATTTTTATCGGAACATCTTCTCCGTTACGCCACGGAAGAAGATGAAAGCTGTAGCCATGATGCTGAAGGCGATCCATGCCCAGGAAAGCAAAGAAGCTGCCAGGGAAAAGGCCCGGCAAGTATCTGAAAAACTGATGAAGATGAAGCTTAGCGCCGCGGCAAAGAAACTGCAGGATGGCATAGAGGAAACCCTTACATACATGGATTTTCCTACCCAGCACTGGACACGGATCCGAACAAACAACACCATCGAACGATTGAACCGGGAGATCAAACGTCGAACCAAAGCCATCGGAGCTTTTCCAGATGGGCAGAGTGCTCTGATGCTCGTATGTGCCAGACTGCGTCATGTAGCTGGAACCCAGTGGGGCACAAGACGTTACATGAACATGAATCACCTGAAGTATATGGAAGAGGATCTGCAGTCTGATAACATAGCCGGCTGATTGCCGGTAACCAAGCGGCTGGAAATGAATTTGCGAAAAACTATTGACACAATCCGCCCATTCGCGCTCCGTCCCATTACAACAGCCGTTGCTAAAGACGGACTGGTAAAAATATAGTCTCTTGCGAACCCGTTATCAGAATCAATAACGCCCTCTCGACCGATATTAAACAATTTTGATTAGTAATTATTCTCTGTCGTGTCTGTGCATCTTTTGATTATTAAATGTATCCATATTATCCAACCTATTCAACGCCGTGTTATTATTTTGTTATCGCCGTTGATAACAGGAGTTGTTACGCTGTGGATAATGACCTTTAATATAAGTAGACTAAATATTTCTCCCCAAGCATGCCTTCGCAAATTGTTCTCCAAAATTCGTAATAATTACTGCATGCTCGGAAACCGTAATCTCAAACTCTCTTCCAAAACCTCTAAATAGTTTTTCTCGTGATTTAACATAAGGGTGCACTTTCATGGACTCATAATTTTCTCCCTTTAGGCCACCCTCAGTTATCTTAATCAAAGCAAGGCGTTCCAAGTTAACCAGTGAAGATGATATTGCAAATGGATCAGATAAAACACACAATTCTTCAACAAAATAATTTGGCATTCCTTTTGAATATACTTTTGTTGAGTTTTTTATACAAAATTTTACATCTCCACACCGAACTTGACCCATATCCACTAAAACATTTAATACCTGTGCGTCCAGTGGGCTCATTTGCCTGATTGCATCAACAAATGCTGGATGTGCCTCTGACGATTTCCTGCTATCCATAGCTGATGCTAATAGATTTTCATACATTTCTCGAAGATGATCTTCATCATAAGTATAACGCAACGCCTCTAATGTAGGACCAGCAATCATAGTCGCCGGTATCTGTAAATTTTCATCTGGAACATCTTTTAATTTATCCTTTAAATCATCCTCAAATGCTTCCAATTTATAGTGAAATGTCATATTTGCTTTTTTAATGGGGTATAAAACAACATTATTGAAGAAGCCAACAACGGTTGACAGTACACCATCTGTTTGCTTTGCGGTTTCTGGAATGTTTTGTTGTACGGCATCGGATATAGGCTTAATAACCTCAGGTAAAATAGACGTTTGGTTTTCTCCCATTTTAAACTCCTCATAGTTTAATCCATTAAATTTTTTCTACTAGTAACAACATTTTAGACAAATATAGCTAACACAAATAAAATGAGTCTGCCGGCATAATGCCTACCATGTATAACAATCTGTATCAAATCTGAATTATTCAAGCTCGCTCCTCAAACTTTTGACTCAAATCATTTTGTATAGGTCATTTAGTTCAAGTTGTCAACATTATTTAAATTATCTACAAAATACAGACTATCAGATTTTTTGTTGTCATTGTGTTGTCGCACAAATTGCAGTATTATCTATCAGATTCCATATCTTATAATCATCTCCGCTTACTTTTTATCTTATCCAATTCAATATCTCCTATGGTTTTCCGTGATGTCCAATAAGTGCCTATCAACTTATTCGGTACATTAGTCAGAAGTCTACAAGTGCCATATTGCATAGGATTCTCCAAACTATACTTACTTTTAGGATTTGTAATATAGGTATAATAAAGCACATATTCATCATTTTCATCAACAAGATTACTTACTATAGTATTACTTGTTATTTCATTTGTTGTAATCTCAACTTTAGTAGAAAACAATGTCTGTTTTATTATTACAAAGGTTTTCTTTTTCTCAAGCTTTCCACTATAATTATATTCTATTATCCCTTCATACTTCCCCATAATTTTAGGAATTTTTTCAAGTGGATTGTAACGCCACCACCAACTACAATACAATCCCATAATAATAATTGTGACAGATATAACCTCTCCAGCTGCTCCCCAAAAATCATATAGAGAATTAAAGTTCCATAACAGATAACGAATTACAAATAATATAAGCGCAAGCCATAATCCTTTTGTAATAAACTTGGTTACTTTATCATCCATTACCATTCTCCTGAATATCATATTCATAATAGGTGCTCAAATCTGTTATAAAATTTTGATATGCCGTTTTCATACCATTATCAGTAAATAATGTTTTAATTCCATTTACTTCTGTATATGAATTGAAATTTGAAAAATCATTCTTCAAAAAAATTATAACTTCATCAAAAGTATATCTTAATATGGATGAATATTTTGTATATGCCGATACATCTACATTCCAAAGCAGTGATTCCAAGCCAAATGATGAAATTTTAGGCGATATAATATATCCATGTCTCTCCATATCTTCTCGCATACTTTTAATTATACGCACACACTTTTTAAACAGGAACTTAGTAATCTTATTTTTTGCTACACCCAATTTAATATGTTGCTCTGGAAAATTGATTATTTTCCCACCACTATCAGGCCTAATCTCTATACCACCAACATAATTATTCTCATCAAACCTGTAGTCATTAGAATAATCTCTGAATCTATACGCAGGAACAACATCTGCGTCAACACGATATGTATTGCCGATGACTTTAATGCTTTTATCATGACGCTCTACGCCTTGATACCCAAAATGCTGATTTAATGCTTTTTGAACCTCATCTTTGAGTTCGGATACCGAAAATGTTCCATCTGAAAAATTATAATCCAAACCTGAAACCCCTTCTCTATACTGTGGAACAAATGTTGATTCAAGAATAACAGCTACATCAACATCGCTCTCTGTAGGAATGTTCGTCTTATTTGCATAAGAACCCTGAACAAGGAGAGTAATCTTCTTATTCGTATATTTTTGTCGCAAATCCAATGCATATGAATAAGTTTCACTTATATAAGAACGAATATCATCCCCATCGTCTGTATAGTTAAGATTTTTCATTGCATCTCGAACCATACGGATAGCATTTTTACATTTTTCATCTTCTGATTGGCTAATCGGAGAAGCCATCTTGCTTAATTGTTTTTCTGTATATTTCAATTTGATTATCTCCTATAATTCAATTCACGAATCATTTGTTTACTACTCCCACTCGACAACTACTAATCAATTTTGTTTAGAGATTATTATTTGTCGTGTATGTAGGTCTTTTGATTATTT
>CANQSA010000006.1 GCA_947626415.1 uncultured Lachnospiraceae bacterium | reverse complement strand
TCAATATCTGCAATTTTCAAGGTTCATCTGAGCCTATTTTTTTCGACTCAGTTTTTCATAGCTTACTTGACACTACCAAGTAAAAATGTTAAAGTTATCTCCCACAGAAAATATGGAATTTTTTACTGCAGGAAGTGCTATAAGGTTTTCCTATTAGACGAATCCGCTCCGGAACTGTCTGAAGCTGTTCTTTGCGGATCTTGCCGCGCAGACCGGCTTTTTCTTCCAAATTTGGGATACAAAACGTATCAGCGTTTGAATGAAATGGTACAGATATAACATTCCGTTTCCTCCTTTCTTTCTTCGTTCCATTGTTTTGCTTTAAAAAAGCTGTTCCGTGTATATAGAAAAACCCCGGATTACATTTCGGATCTTATGGATCCCAAACACCCAGGGTTAAATTTCCGATATTCAATTTAAAAATAAGAAAAACCCCGAACATTACAGCACCGAAGCACTGTGTTCAGGGTTAAATCCTTTCTATACTATTTTCCGATCAGTTCACATTACCACTTTAACGTACCGAACTTCTGCTTATAGGTTGCGTTCTTCCATGCTTTTACGCTACTTGGCATGCCCATAACTAGATATACTGCAAGGACATCGCCATCTTCATCAATTCCTGCTTGCAAAAACTCATAGGCAGATGGAATAATCGCAGAAGTCAGTGCTGCATACGCTTCACCCTCTCCTGTACACGCATCTGTAATGGTAGACCAATGTCCTTCCGATCCGCGCCACAGCTCAACACCATCCTGAAGTCCTCCTCCATAACTGGCATTTTCTGCACAAGGATCAATCAATCCTGCGGGACGGTCATGTACATCACAAGTCCAGCCTCGATTATAATAATATTGCATGGAAGATAATGTTTCTTCCCATACCCTTGCTGCAGCTATTTCTTCAATCGTAGCGTTAAAAGTTACATCTCCTGGAATATCATCTATATATACATCATATTTTTTAGAATATTCTTCTACTGACAAACCATTTCTAGCCTCTTTCCTTGCTTTATTAACTCCATCATAGAAGAATAGCGAACTTACAATCGCGCAAGGATATGCGTGCATCTTATCGCTTACTGTCTTAGCCGCATTGAATTTCGCTCTCGCCAGCTCTACGCACTTTTTATGCGCCTTACAAAAAGCAGTATAATCGCTTTTCGACTTCACACGGTACACCGGCACGCCGTACACGGAATAACCAGCGGACCACTGCTTGATCGGTGCGTACACCTGCTCCATCGTAGGATAAGTCGTGGTCTTCTTTTTGGTCGTGGTCGGCTGAGTAACGGCAGGTTTGGTGGTCGGCTTGGTTGCAGCAGTCGTCTGCTTCTGCGTAGCCTTCTGAGTCTGCTTCTGCGTCGGCTTCTGCGTGGTCGTCTGCTTCTGCGTAGCCTTCTGCGTAGTCGTCTGTTTTACAGTCGTCTTTTGCGTGGCTTTGGAAGCAACTTCACTGGCTTTCGTCGCGGCAGTGGTGGTTTCATTCTTCATTACCACCGTCTTCTTCGTAACCGGTTCCCCGTTCTGGTCTTCAGTTTCGCTCTGCATGGATTCCGACTGAGAGCCTGCTTTGTCCTCGGCAGTCGTTGTCTCGGCAGCGGAGCGTTCCGTTGTGGTTCCCGCTTCCGGTGCGCTGACCGGACGTTCCTCGGCACTGCCGCATCCTGCCATGAGCAGACTTATTGCCAAAATTATCGTTATAACTGAAATTAAATTTTTTCTCATAATTATTCATCCTTTCTATGTAATTGGGACAAATTTGTCCTGAATTGTCCTAAAATTCTATGATTCATAAATTATAATTTTATCATATCATATGCTTTTAGTCGACGCAATAGTTTTACCGTTTTCCTTTGACTCTGGGAAATTTTTAATTTCTCTCTATTGAAACTTTTCTTTTGTTATGATATAGTAAACAAAAGAAGCAACCGCCCACAAAGTGGTTAGCTTTCCAATAGTCTTATAAGCCTACCTGGACTGCCAAGTACAAGGTAGGCTTATTTATTTTCGCTTGTTGTTCCTATCTATGTAGGCAAGCAGCGCAACGAGAAACGTTCCGAAAAGAATTAACAGCGTTAAAACTTCGTATGTACCCATCAGCACCACCTCCCATCTTTTTCAAGTTTGGGAGGCTATCCACCTTGTAACACGATTACTTCCTTTGACAATATAACACAAAATTCATGCTTTTTCAATATTTAACAAGTCACTAACCATACGGGAAGCCTCACTAACTGCCTCGTATTCCGAAAACAGACGGCTCTTATATTCCGCAAAAGATTCTTTTGTATAAAACCATGCGCCTGTAACATCTACATATACGCCCTGATCTGTTTCGTTGGTCGGATTTTCGACGACATCTACAAGAATCGCTGCATTTTCATATTCCCACACAAGAGTATAGGCAAATTGTGCGGATGGATCCATGCCGAACCGCCGCAGGCTTTCCTCTAAAGAGATCGTTTCTGTTTCGCCGGCATCCTCCAGCTCTTCTTCCGCACTCTTCTTGACTGCAATGCTATCCGGACGGCCAAGCATCCCGATCAAGAGGTTTAAATCTTCCTCGCGGTTCATGCTGCCATCTGTGGTAAACCCCGCATCGTTTCCAAACATCTCCGCAAGAATATCCGGGTTATCTTCAGAACCAATATGCCACCAGTTCTTCTTTGCGCATTCTGCCGCTGGAGCATTGCCATTGGTGTAATTATCTATATAGAGTGCCGCCCGCAGCTCCTCTTCCCCGGAGTAGATTGGGCAGAAAGACTGATACAGATTGCCGGATTCCCCGAAGTTTCCGATTAAAACATCTTCATCCAACTCCAAAACTTTGACCATCTGATCACAATCGACGCAGATATTATTTTCCGCTGCAGCTGCTGCATCTTCTGTTTCTGATCCCGACAAGATCCTATTTGCGTAAAAGATCCCGCCGTTATCTAACACGTTTGCGTCTTCTAACGTCTTTGCTGTAAGAGGGATCCCGAATACGGTTCCGGCATAATCACCATGCGGTTCAGTAAAATCCTGCCGGCAGATCCAGTAGTCATCCGTCTCCATCTTTTCCGCTGTATCCTCTGTTTCTGTGAGGGACGGTTTTCGATCAGCGTACTCCATACCGTTAAAGATCAGTCCTACTAAAGCGATTAAAAACACAAGAACATTAAATATGATCATGCGTTTATTCATGCCGCATAAAACATACAGGATAAGGAGTATCACTATCGCGATGCCGCTGGCCGCCATGCAAAGAACTACCGGAAACCTCGAACCATCCAAAAAACGCATCCATATGCCAACAATAGATAACAAGATCAAAACCAAATCAATCGCTATTGTTACATAATCGATTTTTCTTAATTTCTCTTCCATATATTTTCTCCTTCATTCGCTATCTTCTATGGTGCTTCTTGCTTTTCTTTTCTGCCGCATGTTTATCCTTCACAGACGCCGATTTACAGTTTAATACCTCAATTTCTTCAGGTTTATCGCTGATCCAAACCTCTTCTACCCAGTTACCATAATATTCATCTTTGCCACTTAGGAATCTTTCTTTCATCTTCAGGGCTTCTTCATATGTATCAGCATAATAATCCGTATGCGGGGAAGACCAGTTTAAATCTTCCCCGTCTTCATCCTGTTCTGCCGGCCATACTGTTACAACCCATACCTTCTTTTTGATCCATGTGCTTTCTACTTCCACTTTTTGTGCCTTTTCTTTATTCTGATAGTCTTTCAGATATTGCAGCTCGGGTTCATAGCCTTTTTCGGAAGCGTACTGAATAGCAAGATCAATATCTGCTCCATGCTGAATCAAATCCTCAATCCCTGCATTATCCCTTATTCTCGCAGCTGCATATAAACAGTTGCTAAGCAGCAAATCTCTATCTGTCATTTGAACTCTCATCCTTTTCTCCTTTCTGCAACACAAAAAAAAGACACACCATTTGCTAACGCCAGATAAGGATGTAATTTGAAACAAACAGTCAAATGCAACCAAATCGGCATTAGCAAAGGCAAAAGGCAGCGTAGAGAGCATAAAACGCTTTCTGCGCTGCCTTTATTTCTGCCAACTATTCAAATCCACACATTCGTCAAACGAAAATCCCTTTGCTACAATAGGGGCAAAGGAGGGCAGGGATAATGCGAAAGCCAAAATACTACATAGCATTGGACGAACAGGAACGGAAAATTATCATTGACAGTCTGAACAGTCTGCGAAACAAGCTGATTGCAGACGGACGGTACACGGACGCCGTAGATAATCTTCTCATAAAAATCGTCAATGCGCCGATCAGAAAATTCAAAGTGAAGTACAGGGAGGTTTCGTGATGGAAAAGAGTTTATTTGAGCAAATGGGCGGAAAATACGAACGGCAAGGCGATTACCTGTTGCCTTGCCTGACCGTACCCGCCGAGGAGGAACTTCATATCGGCATTTGGGGGCAGCGTCACAGGCGGTATCTCAGGCAGCACCGGCGAATTACCTATTACAACCTGCTCACCGCCTGCAAACTGAACCGTTACCTTGCCGATATTGATAAGCAGGCGGAGGAAATGTTTTCCCGGCTGGTCAGACAAATGGCAGAGCGTGAGGGCGTGACAGAGGAACTCAAGGCGCAGGATCAAATGACGTGGGTACGGAGAATCAATAACATCCGAAACAGGGCGATGGAAACCGTCAACGAGGAACTGATTTACAGATAAAAGAAAAACGACATTCCCGTTCCAGCAAAAAAGCGGGGATGTCGTCTTTTGTATTTTGATAAATTGATTTTCATCGCCTACACAATAAAAAATGCGGCTCACACCTTCGCACTAAAGTGAGAACCGCCGAAAAAGAAGGTAAAAAGCTTAATTAAGCGGGCTGCGGATCACATCTTTTCCCGCAGGCAGTTGGTACAAATCATATGGCCTTCGGGAACCGGCTCGCCGCAGCACACGCAGCGATCAGAGCCGAGAATGTTTTCTCGGTCTTTCTCCGGCAACGAGTTTGCAAGTTGCTTCACCTGCCTGAGCAACTTTTCATTGATAAGTTCATATTCTGAAATTCGCCGAGTTGACAGTGCTCCGGCAATGAAGAACGTAGCCAATCCGCCTGCCACAACACCCAAGATAAAGAGCAGTACACCCAATTTCTTATGTTCACTCCGTCCCGTCATTCGTTACATCATCCGCCGGAGCCGAACCGTCAGTCGGTGCGGATTCAGACGGAGCCGAATTTTCCTCCGTTTCCGTACCCTGTTCGCTCTCCTGTACCGGCTCAGAGGTGTCAGCAGGATTTTTGGAAGTGTCCGGATTGGAGGCTTCCGATGATTCGGGAGATGATTCCGTCTCGGTCGGCTTTGAATCTTCCGTCGTCACCGTAGAACTTGTTTCCTCAGTCTTGCCCGTCTCTGTCTCAGGAATGACATAATCTGCCGGAGGGATGCGCAGGATCATACCGGCTTGTATCGCATTGGCGTCGTCCAACTGGTTGTACGCAGTCAGTGCCTCCACGGTGGTGTGGAACTTCTTTGCAATAGCCGAGAGCGTATCGCCGGACTGCACCTGATAGACCGTGTTCGGCTCCATGTCATTTTCAATGCTGGGAGAGTTTTGTGTTTGCGTATCTCCTGCCACTCCCTTTCCTTGAATTACAACACTCACGGGATCAGGGCACGGAAAAGTTTTACTGTAGTTTGCAATGGCTAAATTTGTTGGAACAAGTATAAGGGTAACCAGAACCAAGGAAAACGAGACACACAATAATTTATGATTCTTGAACATTTCTTTCATATGCCCACCCTCCTTAGTCAACTTGATTTACAGTTACTGTAAGATTCTGATAGCCGTCTGGTGTTCCGTCAGGTTTTCCGAAAGTAAAACTATCACTCCCCGTATAAGTGAATCCAGATGTATCCACAGCAATCACACAGGTAACCGTTTTACCGCTTTGAAAATCATTACCCAAGTCAAAATGCCAATCTCCATTTAAATTCTTTGTCTGATCAACGGGTATCATAGCCATAGTCATCGGTGCGCTATAATTATTAGTTAATTCCGTATAGCTGCCACTGATATTACACATCATTTTTACCTTTAGGTTGTCAAGAGCATTCAGTTTGTCCTGATCTTCTGGGACAACGGTAAATGTGCTGCCATCAATATTCACCTTGACCTTGCCCTGTAACTGCAGGGATACGTCACAGTCTAACTTTACTTCAGATAAATTACCACCGGTTCCATCGCTTACGGTAAAGGCGGCAACTACAATGTCAGTATCACTCAGTCCATAATCAGCCTTATTTCCGTTTTTTACTGAATCTGTTATGTATGTTACATCAGGAGTAAACTTCGCCGCTGCCATCGGATTTGTCTCTACCGTTCCGGAGGAAGTGTAAAATGAAAATGAACCTCCGACTGGCATCAGTATTGTAACCACTGTCATGGCAAGACAGAATACGGCCAGTCGGATCAGCATCCTCCTCTTGTGCTTTTTCAGATGTTTTGCCCGACTGCGACGACGGTATACCGGTCTGACCGTGTCCGGCTCCGCCAGCAGGAGCATCGGCCTGTCGTTATGTTCCATCATGCGTTTTGCCCACCTTTCGTATTAAATAACCGGGAAGAATAATCAGAATCCCGCCGACCAGCAGAACCATGCAGATTCCCGGAGGAGTTTTCAGCCAGAGGATCGTGCTACCAACACCTGGCAATACCTTTTTTACCTTCCCATAAATCTGTGAGGCGGGGAAAGGCGTGTCCTCGGAGTTGTTGGCGTCCCCTTTGGTTACGGCTTCGTCACCCGTGATGGAGACAAGCCGATGGGTTACGAGCGTGCCGTTCTCGTTTTCATAAATCACGACATCGCCGGGAGAATAGGTTTCCTGCTTCTGCGTTAGCAACAGCGCCCCTACAGGTAGTTCCGGTTCCATGCTTCCCGAAAGCACCACGGCATTGCCCCAGCCGAAAACCGTGGGCAGGGGGTTCCCCAATGCCCTTGCAATCGTCGTGTATCCAAATAAACACACAATCAGAAAAAACACTGCCGACAACACCCAAGTCGCAATCTGCCCAACACGCTGCAACCGGTTATTCTTCCTCATAATCGTATCTGCGCCGTAAAAGCATAGTCAGCATCAGCGCCGTGCCGGAGCAAAGCATCAAGGCGATCCAAAGCGGCAGATTGCTGTTGTCGCCGGTCTGCGGAGAATCAGGGCTTCCCGGCTGCGGAGGGTTGACCGCCTCGCCGTTTTGTTTAGCAACATAGCTCAGTTTCAGAGTATACGGAACTCCGCTCTCTGCTGCCTGCCGTCCGATAGCCGTATCCCGCTCTGTGTCGCCGTTAAAAATCCAACGCCATTCCAGCGTGTATCCCGCTTCTGAGTTATTTGCAAGTTCTTCCTCAATCCCGGCAAGTTCTGTTGCACTCGTCCAATCCTCTGTGAGATATCCGTCCTCGCCCTTCAGCCGGTACTCCAGCGGAACACCGTACTGATTTTCCTCGTCGAAGCTGATTTCATATTTCAACGGGAAGCGAGCGGTATTTTCCACCGTGAAAGAGTAACTGCCCTCACTGCCAGGTGCAACGACGGATTTTCCCTCCAACTCCTTGTTTGCAAAGACATGCAGCCCGTCAAGCTCCGTCCAGCGTTTCCCGTCCGAATCCTGCACGATCAGAAACGCCTCGTCCCCCGAAGCCGGGTCGGCCTTCGCCGTTCCCACACGGGGAGAGGCGAGAAACACACTCAGTCCCAGCAAAATCGACAGTGAGGCGGCAAGGCAGGAAAAAAAGGGACGATTCCTCCGTTCTGTACTTTCATATATCTCCATACTGCATACCTCGTTTCCTTGATTGCTTGATTTTAGCCCTTAAGGATACGGCCTGCCGGCCGCTTTGCACAGCAAGCCGTACCGTTAAAGGTTTAAATGCTTGGTTCAACCATAGCAGACAGCCCCAGCGCCACATCTAAGGCTGTCCGTCCACAGTTTTTGTCAACCACAGGCGGCGAAGCCAAGGCCGTCTGCTTACGGTTGAGGGGAAAAATTAGTCAACCTGAGTTGCGGTAAGAGCCAAGTTGCCAAAGTTGACTTCTTGACCAGCATTATCGTTATCAGCACCGTCAGTGCCAAACGGCCAGTCGTAAGCAACCTTAAGGGTTACCGTGGCTTCCGGATCCAGAGATGCGGCAAGGTCAACAGCGCTTTCAAAAGCGGTTGCTTCCTTGAAATCATCAGCAGTCAAAGCTTCTGCCTTGGTGCCGATGTAAATCTTCATGCCGGTCGGCAGTTCGCCTTCAGCGATCGCAGCGGATATTTTCGCATCCACTTCACCCGCATTCTTGACAGTGATTTCAGCAACACCCCAAGTACCAGGTGCGATCATACCAGTCTTTACTTCATCGTCCGCAGTTTCAGCATATGAGCCGCCATTGTTCTCGTAAACGTCAAACGCCAACGGAGTTGAGAACTTGCTAAGTTCCGTATCGTTGAGCTGGATTTCCCACTTTGCAGCGGTAGCTTTCGCGACAATGTCATCCTTTTTCGTCTGGTAGTTCGCAAGCGAGCCACCGATGATGCAGGTCATCAGCATGGTAGCGCCCATCATGAGACCGGCAACTTTAAGAAAACTGTTTTTCTTAGTCATTTGAATGTCCTCCTAAATTTAAATGTAATGTATGTAATTCCCGAAGCCGTGTGGCCGGCCCGGTTATTACCGAATGAAATGATCCCCGTTCGGGGTTTGTTCGTTTCGGGAACTATTGTTCCCGAAGTCGGGCGGTATGCGCCGGGCGGCCATGTGTTTCTTCCGCTTTTTGCGGGCCGCTATCCGGGGCGGCACGGTGAAAAGCAGGAACACAAGGAAGATGGGCAGCATTACGCAGACAATCATGCCGACCGGCGTCTGGATGAACAGAAGTGCCTTGCCCATGCCCTTAAAATGCGTCCGGTAAACGCCGAGAATCTGATCCGGGCGCACCGGGTCTGTGTCCGGCGCATTGTTAGCATCGCCCTGCGTAGTGTAGACCTTGTTTCCGTTTTCCTCCGATATATCCACAATCCGGTGGGTTACGTAGACGTCCCCCTTATGAAAGCAGACAATATCGCCTACCCCGTAAGACTCATCATCGGCGCTGTTCTGAACCAGTACAAGGTCGTCCTCGTCAAACAAAGGGGACATACTGCCCGATTCCACCATGAGCGGCGTATAGCCAAAACAGCTTGGCGGAGCATCCCTGTGAATCAGGGAGCTAATCAGAAGTGTTGTGGAGATTAAAAAGCCGGGGAGAAACAAAACGCAGAGAATGATCCCGATGATATTGGGAATACTGAAAAACCGCTGTTTTCGCCTGTAAGCAGGCTCCCTGCGCCGTGAATCAGCATCCATCCCGTTCGTTATCTTTTCCGGTTCCAATGGAGTAAACCCCCTCCTTCCTGCGTTGCCGCCATGAGCGACATAATCCGTATTATGTTGCATTTCGGAAAACAAAACCGCCGTCGGGAAATTGCCATACAGCGTCTGATTCATGAAAACAGGAGCTTCTATACGAAAAATGAGCGCAAAAGACCAAGCCTCCCTCCATTCTGAAAAAAATGAAGGACGAGAGGCTTATTCCCCATGTCCATTTTGAAATTTTTTTCTGACTTTTCATGCTTTTTCGGGGTTTTCATGTTGACAAATGGCAAATTTGGTGGTAGACTATGTACAGTTGCAAAAAAAGGATAAGTATGTCCTTTATCCTTTTTTTGCAACATAATACGGATTATGTCGCTGCCATCATTGGGCGGCTTTTTTCATAATATCAGCCGCATTCTCTCCATGCGGCGGCGGTGTTCCGTGCCGGTGGAGACGATATAAATGCGGGTGGTGTCGATACTGCTGTGGCCGAGAATATCCGCCAATTTGGCAATATCCTTCTCGATCCCGTAAAATACCCTTGCGAACAGGTGGCGCAGATTGTGCGGGAACACCTTGTCTGGGTTGACGTTCGCTTCCTTGCACAGCGCTTTCATCTCCCGCCAGATATTCGTGCGGCTCATGGGCTTGCCCGTGCGTGTGACGAAAACCGCGCCGGACTGTATTTTCTGCTCTGAGATATAGCGCAGCAGCTTCTTTTGCAGGGATTTCACGAGGAAGACCGTCCTTGTTTTCCCCTTGAGGGTTACGGTCGCTTCCCCCTTTTTCACTGCTTCCACCGTGATAAATTGCAGTTCGCTCACCCGTATTCCCGTGCCGCAGAGGGTTTGCAGGATGAGGTTGAGCCGTTCATTGTGCTTTTTCTGCGCCGTCCGGCAAAGGCGTTCATATTCTGCCTTGGTCAGTTCCTTTTCTTCCGGGCAGAAAACCTGCTTCTGAAGCTTTAAGGCTTTCACCCGGCAATCATGCCAGCCCAGAAAAGCAAACAGGCTGTTTAAGGACGCCAGTATGGAATTGACGCTGCGCACGGCGTAGCCATCTTCCACAAGCCGCTGCTTAAAGGCAACTACGGTTTCCTTCGTGACCTCTGCGCCACAAAGCCATGAGGCGAATCCCGACACGTCCCGCAGATACTTTTCCACGGTGTTTTTGCTTTTTTCCTCCTCCAGCAAATATTCTCTGAAACGTTCTAAGACTAAGTTTGTGATTTTCCTTTCCATTTTGTTTTGACCTCCGGATAAATTGTATCTGTATTTTACCCGAAAAGCATGAAATATACGGTCACGCCCATTTTAGGCAAATACAGATGAGAAATCGAATGTGCCGATTTTCAGGCACGACAAAGCCCCGCCCGATCCGCAGTTTTCCTGCGTTTCGGACGGGGCTGTTTTTGTTTTTACGCTTATTCAAGTCCCTGTCTTTCCAAATCCTTTTTCATTTTCCGCAAGGCTCTGCGGTAGATTTTGTCCGCCGTATCGGGCGAAGATAGGGCGTGGTCGATGGCGATGTCGATGAACGGATCAGGTTTTCGTTTTTTGCGGATTGGCCGCCCATTCTCATCCAAATCGTTTTTATCCATATATTCGGTGGAATAACACTCCATGCAGAATCCGAGGTGCGCCGAAACGACGGCCCGTTCCCGGAAATCGAGGCTCTCAAACGCCGCCATGACGGCTTCCGCCCGTTCGAGCCGGAAGAACAGTGTTTCCGTTTCAGACGTAGCGTCGCGGGCAATTTCTTCCCGGCTTTCCTCGGCGTCCTCGTCGGCGTATGTCCGGTAATACTCCACAAACTGCGTGTTCCGCAGTCCGGCCTGTATGATCTCCCGGACAATCTTTTCGGATACGCCCGCCTGCTCCGCTATGGCCCGAAGCGTATCCTTGTCGTATTTGTTTCCGTGTTCGGCGTACAGCCGCATGATTTTCCGTAAAAGACGGTATTCGTCAACGTTCGGTATGGAAAGCTGCGCTTTTGCCGTCCGCAGATAATCATAGACCTCCCGCATGGCGGCGTATTCCTTATAGACGATAAAAGGTACTTTGCGGTTTGGGTCGTATGTCCGCAGGGCATTGAGCATTCCCATAACATACGCCTGTTTCATATCGGAAAAATGCCCCGGAACCGCATAGTCCCGCACGATACCCATGACTTTCTCGTTGACCGTGCGCTCATAATAATGAAGAAACCAATCGAAGTATTTCCTGTCCTTCTCGGCAAAGTATCGGTCGATATATCTCTGCAAATCGTTTTCCCTCGGCGGGGCCGGGGTGAGACGGTACATTGACAGTTCATCTTCCCACTCCTTCACGGCCTCCGCCTCCCTTCGGGGAAAATGATGTTCATTTCATCCGCCTGTCCGTTTCGGCATAAAGCCGTTCCCGGCTCATGTCAGCGGCATACTGTTTTTTAGCGTACACGGCGTCCATACTGGCTTTCAGCTTGTATTCCTTCGCCAGCGTCTGCGCCGCCCTGGCAAACTCCGCCGTGATCGTCTGCCTGCCTTTTTCCACACGGATGGCGGCGCAGCGGCGGTTGTAGAGGTCGATGACCGGATCGGCGGCGGCAAGCTCCCTGCGGTGGATGTGGGCGGCGTACTTCCGGCAGGTGACCTTTTTGCCCCGGATTTCATAAGGGGCAATCCCGCCGCAATACTGCTGGCGGCGGGCGGAAGTCATCAGGAAATATCTTTTGCAAATCCCGCACTGCCTCGGATAATGCCCGTAATGCAGTCCCTCAAAGAAATCCGTTGCCACAAAGCCGTAATACCGGTCAAAATACAGCTTCCGGGCGACCACGGAAACGGAGCTTTTTGCGTTTTTCTGCTGCGGCACGTATTCCGTCCGGACGGGAAAGGGAGCAGCGTTGAATATCTCCAGCGCAATCGGGAGCAGATGCGCCTCGTCAAAACGGGAGACTTCATCCAGACGGGAAATGAATGCTTTCAGTTTGTCAAAGGCGCTTTGCATATCATCGGAAACGGCGTTGTAGAACGAAAGGGTGTCCGATATTTCCTCTATCCGTTTCGCCGCGCTTTGGAAAACACCCTTGTCATATTCCGGGGGAAGCAAATGACAATCCAGTTCTGTCTGGTCTTTGCGCTCCACGGCGGAACGGCGGCGGAAGTAATCCGTAAGCAGCGAAAAGCTGTCCTGTGAAAACAGCCCGGCAATTCTGTTTCGCTCGGCGGGAATATCCAGCAGATCAAAGGGCTTGAGATCGGGCAGCGTATCAAGAATCAACTGAATTTCCTTACCAGCGCCGAAAAAATCCGATCCTGCAAGATACCCGCACGGAAGCTGCTCCGCCACATTCCAGCCGTGTATCTTGAACACGCTGAGCCGTGCGGCGGTATCGTTTTTGTAAAACTGATTCATCAGATGGACGGCGTAAGCGCCCGCCGCATAGGTTTTCCCACCGACCCGCACCCTGCCGTCCCGGTATTCCGCCGTAAGAAACGGATTCATAAACCTGCCCCCCTCAATGCAGAAGATTTGAAAAATTTTTTTCACCGTTCCGGTTTCTTCTGCTTGTATTTTTCTCATTATACCAGAAAAACAGCGGAAAATCAAGGTTTACGCCTTGTTGCGCTTTTCTATTTTGCGCTGTTGCGATAATCCATTTAATTTTTGGGCGCTTCTCCATTCTATATAGTAGAGGGAACAAAAACCTCACAAATACGCAGGGCTGAGCCGTCGGGAAACCGGCGGCTTTTTTACTGCCCGGAAAAGGAAAGGAGGGAAAACAAATGGTTTGGAAAGTGAAGCCGGAGCAGTCCGCCGCCGTCCACCGCCTTGTGCAAAGGCTGTGCGCCAACTGCGACGGGGACGGGAACTGCCTCCTGCTGGACGACGGCGAAAGCCATCGCTGTGTGCAGCTCATTTCCATTTACGGAATCTGCTGCAACTATTTCAAAAAGGCGGTACTACCCGGCGACAAGGAACTGTATGAGCAAATCCTGCGACAAAACAATCTGTAATCGACGCCCCGGAAAGACGGGGAGAAAGAAGGAAAACATTATGAAAACCATCAACAACACCAAAATCATCGGCATTGACCATGGGTACGGGAATATGAAAACGGCAAACTGCTGTTTCCCCACCGGCGTCCTTGCTTACGACGCCGAACCGCTGTTTACAGGCGATATGCTTGTTTACGACGGCAAGTATTATCTGATTGGCGAGGGACACAAGGAGTTCCTGCCGGATAAAATCCGAGATGAGGATTACTATATCCTCACCCTCGCCGCCACCGCCAAAGAACTGCGGCGGGAAAAACTGAACGATGCAAACGTGATCCTTGCCGCAGGACTGCCGCTTACTTGGACAAGCGGGCAGAAAAAGGATTTTGCCGCCTATCTCGGCAAGAACAAGGAAGTCAGCTTCACCTATCAGAAAGTTGATTATCATATCACGATTAAGGGCGTCCGCATCTATCCGCAGGGGTACGCCGCCATTGCGGGCTTCGCGTCCACAATGAACGGCGTGAACCTGATCGCCGACATCGGCAACGGCACGATGAATGTTTTGTATATGATAAACGGCAGACCGCAGGCGGGTAAGATGTTCACCGAAAAATTCGGAACCTATCAATGCACCCTCGCCGTGCGGGAGGTCTTTATGCAGAAAACACGGCGGGAGATCAACGACGCCATCATTGAGGAAGTGCTGATTACGGGAAAGGCAAACATTGCTCCCGCCGACCAGAAGATCATTCGCAGCATTGCGGCGGAGTACGTCAACGGTTTATTCCGCAGACTGCGGGAACACGGGTACGATGAAGGGACAATGACGCTGTATATTACCGGCGGCGGAGGCTGCCTTGTAAAGAACTTCGGTAGGGTCAACGCCGACCGGGTGAAGTTTGTGGATGACATCTGCGCCGCCGCAAAAGGCTATGAATATATGGCGGAGCTTCAGTTGAAATCGGGTGCGGCGATATGAGCGACTACCGTATCAACGTAAGATTCCACGATAACGCACCCGCCGAAAAGAAAGCCGCCGAATATCTGCAAACCTTAAACAAATCCCGTAACAAGTTTATCGTGGATGCCGTCATTGCTTATATGAATAAGGAAAACACCGATAACGAAACTCTGCTTGAAAATATCCGGCAGATTTTTCGGGAAGAAGTGCAGACGGTCACGGTAACGGCTGCTCAAATTCCCGAAGCAACGGTTTCGCCGGAATTGACCGAAGAACAGAAAGCGGAGAACGCCCGAAATGTCCTTGAGGATTTAGAGATGTTCGGTTGAGCCAAGACAGCGATTTTTGGCTCAAACAGACGATCCCAGCGCAAAAGCTGAGCCAAGGTGGCGCAATGAACCGAGACACAAAATACAGAGATTGCTCCCCTACGGTGCAAGCCGCAGAGAACGCAGATACGACACCTACGGTGTGCGTCTCACACCGTAACAAGCAGGGAACTTGTACGGCAAGTTCCCAAAGAACAGGCAGCGTAAAACGCCGCCTGTTCCCCTTTAGGGGCTGCTGCCCCTAAGACCCCGTTAAGAAAGGATGATTTGATGAACAAAAACAAAAAGGAGAAGCTTGCCCGGATTGAGATACGGGTCAAGCCGAAAGAAAAAGAAGCCATCCGGCACCTCGCCGAAACGTGCGGACTGCCGGTGAGCGAATATGTGGTAAAAAGGGCGCTGGGCTACGCACCGAAACCGGTACAGCCCGACGCCTTTTTTGCTTTCTACGACAAGCTGTGCGAGCTTCTGAACCGGGAACTTTCCCCCGAAACCGAAGCGGCGGCAATGGGACTGTTTGACGAGATTTATGCAGAATTCATAGATACGCCGAAGCAGAGCAGAAAAGAAATCGTGCGGGAGGTGGCGGAATGGCGTCAACAGGCTTCTGGCCGGTCAAATCCCGGTTAAAGGAGGTCATCGACTACGCCGAGAATCCCGACAAGACCACCGACAAAAGGTTTTTGGACGAGGACTTGTGGGCGGCGCTGCGGTATGTGGAGAACGATCAGAAGACCGACCGGACAATGTATGTATCGGGGATCAACTGCCCGAAGCAGAGAGCGTACCGCTGCATGATGGCGACCAAGCGGCGATACGGCAAGCTCGGCGGCAATGTGGCGTATCACGGGTATCAGAGCTTTGCGTCGGGCGAGGTCACGCCGGAGGAAGCACACAAAATCGGCGTGGAAACCGCACGGCGGATGTGGGGCGAAAACTTTGAGGTCGTTGTCACCACCCATCTGAACACAGATCATCTTCATAATCATTTTGTGGTCAATTCGGTGTCCTTCAAGACCGGCAGGAAGTTTGAAAACCATATCCGTGACCACATCGAGCTGCGGGAAATCTCCGACGCCGTATGCAGAGAACATGGGAAATCCGTCATCCCGTTCACGCACTTTTACAGAAATAAAAGAGCGTACTGGGCTGAAAAGTCCGGTAAACTCACCCACCGGGGACAACTGCAAAAAGATATGGATGAAGCGCTCTCAAAGTGTTCCAGCTACAAGAGCCTTGAATACTATCTGAAATCTCTCGGTTATCGCTTGGAACGGGATTTCCGCTATGAGCATCCGTCTGTAACCGCCGACGGCTGGGAGAGAGCCGTCCGCATCGACAGTCTCGGAGAGCAGTATTCCAGAGAGCGTATACGGGAAAAACTGCTTGAAAACCAGCGCAAACCGGAGCTGTATGCGATTGTATATCCCATATGGAAACGAAAACCTCTGTTGTCCTTTGAATATGAATTCCGAAAGGCGCAGCGGATGGACACGGTGACGCTGCTGTTTCAGCTATTCATAGAACTCTTAAAACTCTGTACCGGCAATAACGTCGAGCAGCAGCCAAACCGTCCGCTTTCCCCAATGATGCGGGCGGAAGTACGGAAATTAGATCAATATCTGGAAGAATACTGGCTCCTTTGCGACAACAACATCCGGTCGCCAAAGGAGCTTTTGTCGTTTCAGGAAAGTATGTCTGCCCGGATCGCCGAACTGGAGAAAAAACGCTACGCCCTGCGCCTGAAGCTGCGGCGTGTCAAATCGCCGGAGGAAGATACTGCGCTGAAGCAACGGGCAAAGGAACTCACAAGGCAGATCACGCCTTTACGCAAGGAATTAAAAATTGCCAAGCGCATTGAGGAGCATATTCCGAGAATCAAGGAGCTTCTTGACGCTGAACGGCAGATCGAATTGAAACACAACAACTTAATGATAAAGAAAGAACGAGGTCATGAACGATGAAGAATACAAAAACTAATATATCTTTGGAGCAATTACACCCTTTTGAGGGGCATCCGTACAAGGTGCAGGACAACGAGGAAATGGAGAGCTTGACGGAAAGTATCCGACAAAACGGAATCCTCTCTCCGCTGCTCGTTCGGCCAAAGGACGGACAGCCGGATCACTATGAGGTCATATCGGGACACCGCAGGCTGTATGCGGCGAAGAAGGCAGGGCTGGAAACGGTTCCTGCCTTGATTTATGCCATCGACCGGGAAGCCGCCGCCATCCTCCTTGTGGATAGCAATCTGCACCGGGAGCATATCCTACCCTCCGAAAAGGCGTTTGCGTACAAGATGAAAGCGGAGGCATTAAATCACAGAGGGTTTAGGTCAGATTTAACTTCGGTGCAAATTGCACCGAAGTTGGCAACTGAACAGATAGCGGAAGATGTCGGTACAAGCAAAGATACCATTAAGCGATATATCCGTCTAACCCACCTGATCCCCGAATTCCTCGACAAAATGGACGAGGGCAAGATGGCTCTGTCCGTTGGCGTGGAGCTTTCCTATCTGGATGAGACGATACAGCGGGAGATTTTGGAGCAGTGCGAAATGAACGACTGCACCCCGTCCTATTCGCAGGCGTTCCGGCTGCATAAAGCAGATCGGGAGGGGATGCTTTCGCCGCCTGTCCTCTGTGGCATTATGGCAGAGGAAAAAGCCAACCAGCGGGAGATGTTCAAGCTGCCGATGGAGCGCATCCGCCGGTTTGTCCCCAACGCCAACCCGAAACAGGCGGAAGATTTCGTCCTCAAAGCCTGCGAGCATTACCGTAAATTTCTCATCCGGCAGAGAAACCGTGACGAAAGGTAAGGTGAACGAAGATGAAAACAAAAGACGGTTACACGGTGAATCCGAATGTCATTTGGATGCTGCCGCCGAAGCCAATCGAAGAAAGCGATTCCGAAGATATTGTACTGCCACCCTGCTCCGACGTCAGCATTGAAAGCGGAGAGTTGATGTGCTTTCGGGGTGAGGATGAGTTTTCCCTGAAAATCGGCGGCACCACTTATGACGTCCGCACACATTTCAGCACAAAGGGTAAGGAAAGCATACTGGAGCAATTCAAACGGTTGATCCTCTCGGAAAAGCTGATTTGATTTCGCACATTGGAAATAGACAGCCGGGTATTGTAAAATGATAATGCCTTTGCAATGCCCGGTTGTCGGAAAGGAGAATTTTCAGAATGACAACAGCAAACAATACCAATGGGCAAACCGAAGAAAAAATCACGGCGTTATACTGCCGCTTATCCGTTGACGATGTGAAGGCCGACGCCGACGAGTCGAATTCCATTACGAATCAAAAACTGATTTTACAGGACTACTGCAAGAAACAGGGCTACGGAAACACAATGTTTTTCGTAGACGACGGGATTTCCGGCACCAGCTTCGAGCGCAGCGGCTTTCAGCAAATGCAACGAATGGCAGAGGAAGGCAAAATCTGCCGGATCATTGTCAAAGACCTCAGCAGGTTCGGACGCGAGCAGGTGGAGGCCGGAAGGCTGACGCAGATTGTTTATCCCTCGCTCGGCATTACCTTTATCTCCATACAGGAGAATGTGAACAGCAGTACCGGCGACGGGATGGAAATGCTTCCGTTTTATAATATTTTCAACGAGTGGTATGCGGCGCAGACCTCCAAGAAAATCCGTGCGGTATGGCAGTCGAAAGCGGAACACGGCGAACGGGTATCCCCAACCGTACCGTTTGGATACAGAAAATCAGAGGACGATCCAAAGCAATGGGTCATTGATGAACCGGCGGCGGAGGTAGTAAAGCGGATTTATGCGCTCTGCCTTGCCGGGCGTGGCCCATCTCAGATCGCACGGCAACTTGAAAGAGAGCAAGTATTGATCCCAAGCGCCTACTATGAATCCATTGGCCGAACCCACGCACGGAAAACGTACCAAAATCCCTATGCGTGGGATCAGAAAACGATTGTATCCATTCTTGAAAACCGGCAGTATACCGGCTGTGCGGTCAACTTCAAAACCACCACCGTCAGCTACAAGGTGCATAAGAAAATTTACAGGCCGAAAGAGGAACAGCAAGTGATCCCCGATATGCAGGAGCCGATTATTTCCGAGGAACAGTGGCTTCGGGTGCAGGAGCTTCGGGAACACCGCCGCAGACCCACCAAGACCGGCAGGACAAGTCTCTTTTCAGGTCTTGTATACTGCCCCGACTGCGGAGGCAAGATGCATTTCTGCGCCGCAAAAAGCGTAACAAGAAATCAGGAGCATTTCCGGTGCGCCAATTACAAATCCGGCAGAGGGAAATGCCAAATTCACTATATACGGGATGTGGTGCTGGAGCGGATCGTTCTTGAAGCAATCAGCAATCTGTCTGATTTTGTCCGCTGCTATGAACCGGTGTTCCTGTATATGCTGGCCAAGAAGAACAACGCCCTGCGGCAAAGGGAATACAGACGGCTTCAGCAGACGGTAGAGAACGGTACAAAGCGAATAGCAGAGATTGATCGGTTGATTGAAAGGGTATTCGAGCAAAATGCCGCCGGCGTCCTCTCTGATGAGCGGTTTGCAACAATGCTCCGAAAATACGAGCAGGAGCAAAAAACACTTTCGGCAGAGGTTTCCGAGAATCAGCAGACCTTGCAGAACGCAGAGCAAAAGGCAGTGGATTTGCGGCTGGTACTCCGTACCCTGCGGGAGATCACCGACGTCAAGGAGCTTACGCCGACCCTCGTCAACTCGTTGATCGAGCGCATAGAAGTCCACAACAATGACAAGTATGACGGTCACTGCCACGTCAAGGTGGACATCTATTTTACGGCGGTGGGGATGATCGATATTCCCACCGAGAAAGAAATCCGGGCTATGATGGATGAAATCCGGGAAAATCCGCAGAGTTTCAAATTCGTAGCGTAACGGAAAAGATACGGTGCAGCGCCATTCCCAGCTCCGCACCGTATCCCCTACATAAATACTTCCTTATCTGGCTTTCCCATTTTGGCATGCCTTTTTATGAAACGAATATTTCGCTTCTGCAACAATTATTTTAATAAATTTATTCTGCACTAATTGAAACTGTAACCTTATCGATACTGGCATAGTCAGATTGTAACGAGAGAGAAATTTTGTATTTTACTTTTTCCCATGTTGAAATTTGAATCCCAAACTCATCACAACAGGAATCCCATACCTTAATGTGCTGTCCTGATCCTCTTAGTATCTTTTTAATTTCTGTCATGTTGTACTTTGGCAACGCCTCAATCAGTTTTGCTACATCCAATGCATTCTGATAATCAGGAGCTTTCATAAGAGAATACCAGACTGTACGCAGCAACTCCACTAATTTTATTATGCCAATGACTATAATCGCTACAATTCCCATCAAAGCTATAATACTTACAATAGCCACGATTGCAATGCCACATCCAATCCAAGTATTGCTCAAAAAAGATTTGATATAATTCCATAACATATGTGCTTCCTCCATTTTATAATCAGGCTCCAGCTAATAAAGCCGGAGCCTGGGACAAATTTGTCCTGGATACAGACTATAATAGTTCCGGAGGATCTTCAGGCAGCTGCAACGCGAAGGAGGTTTCGTTTTCTATATCATTGGCAGTTGAATGGTTTCTGTTCCTATATGAATACAGCTTAGCTGCTTTTTCGATCTCTTCTCGGATAATCTGCCGCATCTCCTGCAGCAGATCAAAATCATCATTTTTACTTAAAGACGCCGTTATTGCATCCAAGACGAACTTATTACCGTTTCCTTTGCCTGAAGAGGTAACTGCTTCATAAGCAGCCGCCTCTTCAGGAATCTCCATATTAAAGCGTAACGTTTTTTGTAATATCATCCCATCACATCCCATCTATTCCAGAAAAGGAAGGTCCGAACCGTCCGGATCCGGAATATCCTGAAAATCCGAATCAGCATTATCCGGCGAAGGTTCTTCTTTCCGGCTGTCGCAAAAAATATGCCGATTCACGTAGATCGTTGCAGTCCTTACATTCTGACCTTCATCATTGGTATAGGCATCTGTATACATAGATCCTTCTATCAGGATCTTCATGCCTTTCTTCAGGTATTTTTCCACAAATTCAGCTGACTTTCCGAATGCGGCGCAGCGGAAAAAATCTACCTGCTGTCTGTCATAACTACGCTGTACTGCCAGAGAATAGCTGGCAGATATTTTTGTGCTGCCATCCTCTGTTTTTTTATAAATTTTGGGATCATGTGTAAGCCGTCCCATCATAATAACTTTGTTAAACATACTGATTGTCCTCCTTTTGTTTATCTTGACCTGTCATTTTTTAACAGTTCAGATTTATTTTATATGGTCGTATAACATAGTAAGTGCATCTACGATAATCTGGTGTTTTAATAATACCGGTTGCGGCGTATCCGCATCCAGGAAATCCTGCAGCTCTTTTTTGCTGTTCTCAAGCTGTTCATAGACATCCGATTTTTTATAACAAAGAAGGATTTCTTTCAGCTCCTTGTCCAGTTCCCTAGCCGCTTTTTCATCTTCAAAAACAGAAGCAACTGAAAACAGCATCCCCTGAGATGCTGTATCTCTTAAAATGGCTGCTGTTTTCATTCCGACCTTTTTTATATTGTTCTCTGCCATATACTCAGCAAGCTCTTCCTGGCTTGCCTCCGAAAGATAAGACAGATCAACTGCAGCCGCCAGCGGAATCCGTTTGGCGTCTACATATGCCTGCAGCTGTGGCGTCAGATAAGATACCCGAATCAGTCGGCTTACATCTCTGCCGGTCAATCCATATTCCTGCCCAACTATTTCCCGGTTCTGCGTCTGGGACAAATTTGTCCCACTGTCCTCTGTATCCTTTAGAAAAGCCTTTCGCTTCTGGGCTCTTTTTAGGTTATCGCAGTGCGTCTTTAAAACTTTGGCCTTTTCACTTACTGCCATATCCGTAAAGCTGCGCTGGACCAGGTTTGTTTCTGTTACGATCAATGCAGCAAGATCATCCTCTGCATCTACTATCACCGCCGGCACACTGGATAAACCTGCTGCTCTGGCAGCATTAGTCCGGTTATGGCCGGCCAATATTTCATATCGTTTGCCCTTTTTCCGGACAATGATCGGCTGGATTACGCCAAAATCCCGAACACTTTCTACCATATCCTCAAACCGTTTCCCGGAATATGTACTAAATTTGTGTTCGGCATATGGATCCAGTTTATCAATATCTAACTCTTGCCGGATCCCGATCCCAGAGGGAAGGGATACCAGAGACGGAGTCCCTGCTGAGGCAAACATTTCTTCCAGGCTTACAAGTTTTTTATTTTTTGCCGTCTGCGTCATACATTCTCACCCCCTGTAATTTCTTCCGTTAACATTTCATACGCTACCGCTACTTTATTTTTTGCGGCATACTCAAATATCGACCGATTATTCATGCCGGCTTCCGGCACCTTTACAGATACCGGTATCCGTGTCTGGTAAATGTGCAGAGCCGATTGATAGCTATCCGTGATCAATTCGCTGATATCCTTTGCTAAGTTTGTATTTCCCCGGTACATAGTCAGCAGGATCCCGGAGATTTCCAGATCCGGATTTAAAAATTTCCGAACCCGGATAACATTTTTGAGCAATAACTCTAAGCCTTTTGCGCTTAAGTATTCGCAGCTGCACGGGATTAACAGGGAATCCGCCGCTGTAAGTGCATTGATGGTAAGCATCCCCAGGGACGGACAGCAATCGATCAATATATAGTCATAATCTGATCTAAAATGTGCTACGATCAGCTTCAGCATCTGCTCCCGGCTCATAGTATTTACAAGACCGGCCTCTACTGTTGCCAGCTCAATATTCCCTGGAATAAAATCCACTTCATCATGGCTCAGGACAAATTTGTCCCATTCCGGCTCTGCATCCTGCATCATACAGGTCATTAATTCAGCAATGGTATCTGTCAGCTGATCGGGATTATCAATTCCCATGGAGACAGTCAGAGATCCTTGAGGATCAAAATCAATCAGCAGCACCTTTTTTCCCTTCCGCGCCAATCCGTAACCCAAAGAAATAGCGGTTGTCGTTTTACCGACACCGCCTTTCTGATTTACAATCGCAAATACGATCGTCTTTTGTTCTGTTTTCATTTTACTTATTCTCCTTCCTCTGAAACTTATTTATTCTGCCTCATAAGAGAGGGGCGGCGGCACTGTTTCCAATGCCGCCTATGAGAATAAATAAAATTTCAGTGCCCGTTTGTGGTCGGTAGCACAACCATGATAACGTTTTAAGCAGGTTTATCTTTTTTTCATATTATGTATGTTGTACTTATATGATCGTATCATCTGCCGCCATATCTTCATGCAGGTCAGTGATCGGATCGCCCTTAGACTGGATCGCTGCCGCTACCCACGGAAATCCTGCCGCAGCCTGCGGCCAGATCCCCAGCGTATGATCCACATAATAATCCGCGAACCCGTATTTTTCAATTTCCTCCGGACTCAGATTCCGGGTCAGCTGGTGTACAATCGCTCCCACAATCTCCAGATGCCCCAGTTCCTCGGTGCCGATGTCATTTAACAAACCGGAAACCCGGTTATCCGTCATGGCAAACTTCTGGGACAGATACCGCAGAGACGCGCTCATTTCGCCGTCCGGTCCGCCATACTGCGTAATGATGACCTTGGCAATTTTCGGGTTGCAGGTTGTAATATTCACAGGATACTGTAATCGTTTCTCATAACTCCACATATTAACACCCTCCTAACTGCCACGGCAACGGTCCTTCATTCCACGGCCATACATCACATTCCGCTACATTATAGGCAACAATAGGGCCATACATTTTTGTATATTCCGCCAGTGCCTTTTCCCGCATATCCTTGAGCTTCTCATAATAAGACAGCCCTTTTTCACAGCACGGGTGCGTATCCAGATACAGCCGCAGGTCATCCATGGCAAAGCTGACTCTCTGAATCTTCATAAACAATTTTTCCTGTTCAGCGCTTTTTTTCATAGAAACATCGCCCCCTTAAACGGTTTATCCAGATTCGGGAAAATGGTTCCTCTGCAATAACCTTCTTCCAGATCATAAACGTCGCACCACGGCTGCCACGGAACATAGGCCATGGTAAGCGCCATGCTGTCTACCGGCTCCCGCTCTGTCTGACAGGCAGGCTCCGGATTGCACTGATTGCACTGTACATTTGCCGGATTCGGGGCCGCGTTTCTGACCGGATTCGGCGCGCCGGCAGGCTGCTGGACGGGATAACCCTGACGCCGCTGCATATTCTGCCCCTGATACCGCATACCGTTATTATAGTAATTTGCATTATATGCCATAACAGTTCTCCTTTTCATTTTTACGTTATAGCATATGCAGGCATCCCGGTTCGGTGATACGAACCGCAAAAAAACGGCGCTGCCGACACCCATTCCGGGTGCGGCAGCGCCGCAGATATTCTGACTTTGTTTATATCCGAAGCAATAACGCGTAATCATTCACCATCAGCGGTTTCGAGAAATAGAAGCCCTGAATATCATTACACTCCAGCTTCTGCAGGAAGGTAACCTGTTCCTTCTTCTCTACGCCTTCCGCCGTAACATTAATCCCCAGGCTCTTCGCCAGCTTGATTGTATGGTACAGCAGCTGTTCGCCGTTATAATCGCCGATATAATCCACCAGACTCTTATCGATCTTCAAAGTATCAAAATGCAGTGTATTCAGGGAAGACAGAGACGAATATCCGCTTCCGAAATCATCCAACAGCATCTTGAAGCCTGCCTTCCGGAACTCTTCCAGCAGGTTCTTGATCTCTACGTTATCGACCATTGCGCTTTCCGTGATCTCCAGCTGCACATAGTCGGCAGGCAGCGAATAGTGATTCAAAATCTCCGTATACTTCTCTATGATATTGGTGTAATACAGGCTGGCGCGGGAAATATTAACTGATACCGGAAGAACCCGTTTTCCGTCGGCTTCCCAATCCTTTTGCTGCTTACATACGGTACGGAATACATATTCATCCAGAATGGCAATCATACCGTTCTGCTCAAACAGCGGGATAAATTTACCCGGCGGCACCAGACTGCCGTCTTTCTTTCTCCATCTGACGAGCGCTTCGGCGCCTACAACGGAAACGTCCGCTGTGCTGAACTTCGGCTGATACCATACCTCAAATTCCTGATTCTCAATGGCACGGTCAAAATCATCTTCCAGTTCCCGGTTCTTCAGCATCTGATTATAGTCCGAAGTCTCATAGAACGAATACTGCACATTTCTTCTGTCTTTGATTAGGTTCTTGGCGTAATTCGCCTGGCTGTAAACCTCCTCCAGCTTCTCGCCGTCCCAGATCTTACAGATACCGAAATGCGCCAGAACACGCGGTACGTTCAGCGTCTCGGAAAACATCTTTAACGTATTGTAGATCTTCATGATCCGCTCGACAATCTGTTCCTTGGAAACGGAAACAAACAGCATCACAAACTGATCCGCGTTCACATGGGCGGCCAGCTCTCCCTTTTCCTTGTCAATACTCCGTTCCAGAACATCCCAGATATTCCGCAGGACATCATCTCCCTTTTTCACGCCGCAGGTATTATTGATAATCTTAAACTCGCTGATATCCAAAGCGACCAGATATCCGTCCACTTTCTTCCCGGATCTCAGCTTTTCCGTAAAGCTGGCATAGTTATCGCCGCCGGTCAGCGGATCTTCATAGGCGAGCTTCATCAGCTCCTTCCTGTGAATCAGATACGTATAAGCGAAGATTCCGAAGGTTGCGACCATGATCGCGATCAGGATCAGGATCAATGTATTAAACAGTCTGGTAATCGGAGCGGTCCGGTTCGACAGCGTCTCCGCCGGCACGATCGTCAGCACATACCAGGACTTATCCGCATGATCCATAGACAACGGCATATAGTAACAGTACCGCTCTCCCTGATAGTCATATTTTACATTGGCGCTGTTCCGCTTCTGCATATCGGAACGCATCTTTTCCACAACTTCCCTGTTCTCTCTGCTGTAATCCGAAAGGGCAGTCAGCAGATTATCCACGCCGTAAAGCGGCGTTCTGGAAGACGCGGCGACCATATTGCCGTCTGCATCCGCAACATAACTGTAGCCCTCCCCGTCAAAGGAATCAATGGTCAGCATCTGCCGGAAGCTGTCCGCCCGGTAAGCGGCAAATAAAACGCCCGCAACCGTAGAACCGTCTACCTTATAGACCGGTACACTGAATACATTGATCAGTTCCTCTTCGCCCAGCGTATCCAGCATGGCCGTTGAAATAGAGGACTTTCCCGCCATCGCACTCTTAAAGTATTCCCGGAACTGCAGATTCTGCTCATATCCGTCCGTGGTATACGCTTTGCCGTCCGGATAGATAAAGCCGACCCGCTTAAAATTATATACATCTTCAAAAGGCTCCAGGATCTCCAGGATCGCTTCTTTCTTATCCTCGGAAGAAGCCTGCAGCTCCTGCGCGATACTGTTCAACAGATTCTGAATACTGGTCAGCTCTGTTTCCAGTACGATCGCGTTCTGTTTCGAGACATCCCGCAGCGTACTCTCAATCTGTTCTTCCGTCTCAGAATTGATGCCAAACGAAAACAGACCGACCACAATCGCTATGATCACGACTGCGCCCAGTATAATACCGATCCGTCCCGGTTTCAGTCTCCGTTCCGACATGAGGAATGCCTCCTTTCCCTGTATGCTAAAGACGGCAAAAGCAGGACTTCTCCTGCTGATGCCAAAAGACCATCTGTTATTATAGCACGAATTATCACAAAATACCGCATTTCTTTTTTATTCATTTTGTGAATTTTTCGTGAACTGTTTTTGAACCGGTCTTATGCCTGTTTTTCACCGGACGCCAAAAACTTATAAACAAGCGCTGCCAGCGCGCCGCCAATCAGCGGAGCCACGATAAACAGCCATACCTGCTTCAGTGCCAGTCCGCCTTCCAGCAGAGCCGGACCCAGGCTTCTTGCCGGGTTTACACTGGTTCCGGTAAACGGGATTCCCAGAATGTGGATCAGGGTCAGGGTCAGACCGATGACCAGACCGGTTATTGCCGTATTCTCTATCTTAGAGGTTACGCCGACGATCAGCAGTACAAACACAAAGGTCAGTACGACCTCTACAAAAAACGCCTGTACCACACCGGTTCCCAGCGCGCTTGCTTCTCCATAGCCGTTGGTACCCAGAGAATCATTGCTTCCGAAAAAGCCGCACAGAATGCCTGCTCCCGCGATCGCGCCCACTACCTGCGCTGCAACATAGCCGATAAAGTCCGTAACATTTAATTTCCCGTTGATCAGCATTGCCAGGGAAACGGCCGGGTTAATATGACACCCGGAAATATTGCCGATGGAATATGCCATCGCTACGATAGACAGTCCGAACGCAAACGCGATCAGCAGCGTTGTCAGGGACAGCGGGCTTCCGGCTCCTGCCGTCAGCATACCGTTATCGCTTACCAGCGTATTTGCCGCAACGGCGCTGCCGCATCCGAAGACAACCAGCACCATGGTTCCGATAAATTCTGCCAGATATTTTTTCATGTGTAAAATCCTCCATCACTTTTTCCTAAATTATAATACAAGGTTTACACATTTGCAAGGAAATAATGGAAAAACCACAGTCCAATCTATTATGAAACTGTGGTTTTTCCGTAATCTGTTGAGGAAATTTATTTTATTTATTCTACATCCTGCAAAGCGGCGAAGTTTTCTTCTCCTGTCCGGATCTTGACAACCCGCTCTACATTATAAACAAAGATCTTACCGTCGCCGATATGTCCGCTGTACAGCGCCTTCTTCGCGGCAGCGATCACATCGTCAACCGGAATCTTGCTGACTACGACTTCCAGCTTCACCTTCGGCAGCAGCGTAGCGTCCACTTCGACTCCACGGTACATCTCGCCGGCGCCCTTCTGAACGCCGCAGCCCATAACCTGCGTTACCGTCATACCGGTCACGCCCAGATCATTCAACGCCGTCTTAACCTTTTCATACCGGGACAGCTTGGAAATGATCACTACCTTGTAAATACCGGTCGGCTGTACGTCCGGCATCTTCACAACCTTGACGGCCGCGTTCTTCTGTACCTCGGAAGCAGTCGCGTAATCATCATTGCCCAGATCGGTATTTTCATTGACTTCCATTGTCATGGTATTGGAAATATCCATGATACTGAATCCTGCATATGCAGAAGTCAGACCATGCTCGCTTGCGTCCAGACCTACAATTTCTTCTTCCGCGCTGGCACGCAGACCAACTGTCTTCTTAATTACCAGGAATGCGATGGTGATGGTAACAGCCGTCCAGACGATCGTAGCAAACATACCTACAAACTGAATTCCAAGCTGCTTAAAGCCGCCGCCATAGAACAGACCTTCTCCGGCAATCTGGTTTGCGCCGAAAGTCACGCCGTCTCCAATGCCTCTCGCAAAAGCAGGCGCCGTATCTGTCGCAAACAGACCAACCGCAATCGTACCCCAGATACCGTTCAGGCAGTGAACCGCAACAGCGCCCACCGGATCATCGATATGCAGCTTGTAGTCCAGCAGCCATACGCCGAATACAACCAATACGCCGGCAACCGCGCCGATCACGATCGCACCGAAGGCGTCGCATACATCACAGGGAGCCGTAATGGCAACCAGACCTGCCAGAGACGCGTTCAGACACATTGATACATCCGGCTTGCCATATTTGATCCAGGTAAGGATCATACATACGACCGTTGCGACAGCCGGAGCAATTGTCGTGGTTACAAAGATAGAACCCAGTTCCTCTACAGTCGTGGCAGCCGCACCGTTAAATCCGTACCAGCCCAGCCACAGGATGAATACGCCCAGGCAGCCGATCGGAAGATTATGTCCCGGGAATGCGTTTACCTTGGTAATCTTACCCGCTTTATCCTTTACAAATTTTCCGATTCGGGGCCCAAGGATCAAAGCGCCTACCAAAGCGCTGATACCGCCTACCATATGAATGCAGTTAGATCCGGCAAAATCATGGAATCCCATCTGTGCCAGCCAGCCGCCGCCCCAGGTCCAGTGTGCTTCGATCGGATAGATCACTGCGGAAATCACTGCGGAATAGATACAATAGGATAAGAACTTCGTTCTCTCCGCCATTGCTCCCGATACGATCGTCGCCGTAGTCGCACAAAATACTAAGTTAAATACAAAATTTGACCAGTCAAATTCTGCGTAATTGGAGAAGATATCAAATCCGGGTTTTCCGATAATCCCTACTATATCCTCTCCTAACAGTAATGAAAACCCGATGAGAATAAACACAACCGTACCGATACAAAAATCCATCAGGTTTTTCATCAGGATGTTTCCGGCGTTTTTCGCTCTGGTAAAACCGGTCTCTACCATGGCGAAACCTGCCTGCATCCAGAATACCAGTGCCGCGCCGATCAGAAACCAGACGCCGAACACTTCTCCGTGCATTGCGCTTAAAATTTCTTCCATATTTTTTTCCTCCTCTTCTTTCCTTTCTTATAATGACAAGGAATACGGAAAGAAAAATGGCGTCTGTGATTCTCAAAGAATCCAGACGCCATTGTCTAATCCATATCCAATACCATAAATGATAAAAACGCCACGAACGGGTTCAAACACCTCATTCATGACGCCCTTGTCATTACCCTTGCATTATACTGCAAAATTTTGTCTTGTCAACACACTTTTAGATAGAATTTTGTATTTTTTTCGGAACAATTTTACCAGCCAAACGCAGGCAGATTCCGCACCACACCGAAAACCAGCAGCAAAACGAGTATCACCGCCGTTATCTGTTTTTCCGGCGTTTTTAACTGTTTGGAACCGGTTTTTACATAGTGGTATCCCATCCGGACAAACACAAACAAAAATACCGGAATCAAAACAAATAAAAGCCTGTTCGATAAAAACGCACTCTTAAAATCCAGCCGCAGCAAGGCCAGACACATGCCGGAAATTCCGCAGCCGGGGCATTTCAGGCCCGTCACTTCCTGAAAAACGCAGGGGATTCCGATATGAAACAGACTTACGGCTGCCGCATACAGGAATCCCACTGCCAGTACAAGAAGAAGACTACAGACTAATCTAATGCTTCTCTCTTTCATCATACAACTTTCCGGGTTGATTACAGGGTAGAGATCTTATTCAGATCATTCTGGATCAACGCCAGATTCACAATATTTAAGCCGAAGATCGCCAGAACCAGGAACAGGATCGGGGAATTGGTATCCACATATCCGCCGTTTGCCTGCATGGTTTTCAGCTTAATCATCTTTGTACCGATCTTATACGCCCAGAAATACAAATAAATGCTGCAGGTTACGATACTCAGTATAACAACCATCGCACCGGATGTATCCTGTTCGTTCAGGGCGAAATTAACGTCGTCATTCACACAGGCGATCCAGTACAATCCGTAGATACCGCAGGTGATGATCGATAAAATAATGCACAGCCCCAGCTCTCTTCTCTTAAAATTCGTGTTCATAAAAACCTCCATCTTCTCTATTTCCTTATTTCGTAAAGTATCCTGCTTTCCGATATGTAAAAACACTTTACTATTTCAAATTTTACATTTTGAATGAAACTTTGTCAAGATGAAAGTCGAAAAAATCAGAGATTTGTATACCCCATCAGGCTCTCGTCCACTTCTCTCGCCACATCCCGGCCTTCCCGGATCGCCCATACGACCAGAGACTGCCCTCTGTGCATATCGCCCGCCGTAAAGACGTTGGGCACATTGGTGGCAAATCTGCCTTCTTCCGTCGCTACATTAGTACGGGCATTTACCTTGACGCCAAACGCTTCGGTCACATAGCTTTCACTGCCTAAGAATCCTGCCGCGATCAGAACAAGCTCCGCCGGGATCTCATACTCGCTGCCTTCAATCTCCACCATCTGCATCCGGTGCGTGGCTTCGTCTATCTTTGCTTCCAGTTTTACCAGCTTCACGGCTCTTAAATTGCCTGCTTCATCTGCCAGAAACTCCTTGACCGTTGTCTGGTATACACGGGGATCTTCGCCAAATACGCCGATTGCCTCCTCCTGACCGTAATCTGTTTTCAGGATGCGGGGCCACTGCGGCCACGGGTTGTTTTCCGCACGGGTTACCGGCGGTTTCGGCATCATCTCAAGCTGCGTAATGGAAGCGCAGCCGTGACGGATACTGGTGCCCACACAGTCGTTTCCGGTATCGCCGCCGCCGATTACAACCACATGCTTTCCTTTGGCGCTGATATACGTGCCTTCTTCTAAGCCGGTATCCAGCAGACTTCTGGTCGTAGATTTTAAGAAATCCACTGCGAAATAAATACCGTTCGCCTCTCTGCCCGGTGCTTTGATATCTCTGGGATTCGACGCGCCGCACGCTAAGATCACCCGGTCATATTCCTTCAGGATCTTATCCGCTTTTACGTTCTTGCCGATATTCTTTTTGGTCTTAAACTGAACGCCTTCCGCTTTCATCACTTCGATCTTCCGCTCAATGATCTGCTTTTCCAGCTTCATATTAGGGATGCCGTACATCAGCAGGCCGCCTACCCGGTCTTCCCGCTCAAATACGGTCACTTCATGCCCTCTCTGATTCAGCTGGTCAGCCGCTGCCAGCCCCGAAGGGCCGGAGCCGATCACAGCAATCTTCTTGCCGGTCCGCACGGAAGGGATCTTAGGCTTTGCGTAGCCGCAATCATAGGCGTTTTCAATGATCCCGTATTCATTTGCCTTACAGGTGACAGGCTTGCCGTTTAAATTACAGGTGCAGGCTGCCTCACACAGAGCCGGGCAGACCCGGGATGTAAATTCCGGAAAATTATTGGTCTTATGCAGGCGATAATATGCCTGCTCCCAGTTATTGCGGTAGATCAGATCGTTCCACTCCGGCACCAGATTGTTTAACGGACAGCCGGAAGCGCTGCCGCCGATCATCATGCCGGACTGGCAGAACGGCACGCCGCACTCCATACATCTGGCGCCCTGCAGCTGCTGCTGTTCCATGGAAAGCGGCGTATGGAATTCATTAAAATGTTTGATTCTGCTCTTAACGGATTCTGCCGGGGCGTCTTTCCGCTCATACTCTAAAAATCCTGTTGGTTTTCCCATTCCGTTTTCCTCCTACTTCTTATTGTTCACAACCTCATAAAACGCTTCGATCTGCGCCTGCTCATTGCTCATTCCCTTTTCTTCCATCTTCACAATGGTCGCCAGCATTTCCTGGTAATCTCTTGGAATGATCTTCTTAAATTTGGGCAGATAGTTGGCGAAATCCGCCAGCACTTCCTTCCCTTTCTTGGAATTAGTGGAAGCCACATGCTCTTCGATCATGTGCTTTAATTCCTGAATATCGAATTTCTCTGTCAGGCCGCTGACATTGACCAGTTCCTTATTCATCTTCATATACAGGTCGCTGTCTTCATCCAGCACATATGCAATACCGCCGCTCATACCGGCCGCGAAGTTTTTGCCGGTCTTGCCCAGTACCACAACCTGACCGCCTGTCATATACTCACAGCCGTGATCGCCTACGCCTTCCACAACAGCGGTCGCGCCGGAATTCCGGACGCAGAACCGTTCGCCGGCCACGCCGTTAATAAAGGCTTTTCCGCTGGTCGCGCCAAATAACGCCACATTTCCGATAATGATGTTTTCATCTTCTTTAAATTTGCTGCCCTTGGGCGGATAAACGATCAGCTTACCGCCGGACAGTCCCTTGCCGAAGTAGTCGTTGCTGTCGCCAATCAGCTCCAGGGTCAGACCGTTGGGAATAAACGCGCCAAAGCTCTGACCGCCCGCGCCGTGGCATTTTACCGTAAAGGTATCGTCCGGCAGCGTATCGCCGTATTTTCTGGTAATCTCCGAACCAAACTGGGTTCCGAAGGTACGGTCCGTATTGGTTACGTCTACTTCAACACAGCGCTTCTGCTTCTTATTGAGCGCCGTCTTAAATTCTTTCATCAGTACAGTTTCATCCAGGGTTTCTTCCAGTTTGAAATCGTACAGATTTTTATTTAAATACTGAATGGTTTCCGTATAGGGACTTGCCAGGATATTAGACAGATCCACCTCGGCCTCCACGCCGGCCAGATCTGTTCTCGGCCGCAGAAGATCCGTTCTGCCGACCAGTTCATCTACGGTGCGCACGCCTAATTTTGCCATATGCTCCCGCAGATCCTGCGCGATAAACCGCATAAAGTTCACTACATACTCCGGCTTGCCGGTAAAACGCTTTCTGAGCTCCGGATTCTGCGTTGCGACTCCGACCGGACAGGTATCCAGATTACATACCCGCATCATTACACAGCCCATGGTAACCAGCGGCGCCGTCGCGAATCCGAATTCCTCCGCGCCAAGCAAAGCCGCGATCAGCACATCCCGCCCGGTCATCAGCTTACCGTCCGTTTCCAGGGCCACCTTGTTCCGCAGTCCGTTCTGGATCAGCGTCTGATGCGCTTCCGCCAGACCGAGTTCCCACGGAAGACCGGCGTTGTAAATGGAGTTTCTCGGCGCCGCGCCCGTTCCGCCTTCATAACCGGAAATCAGGATCACGCCCGCGCCCGCTTTCGCCACGCCGGCTGCGACCGTGCCTACGCCCGCCTCGGATACCAGTTTGACGGAAATCTTCGCGTCTTTATTGGCATTCTTTAAATCGTAGATCAGCTGCGCCAGATCTTCGATCGAATAAATATCGTGATGCGGCGGCGGGGAGATCAGGCTTACGCCCGGCGTGGAATGTCTGGTCTTGGCAATCCACGGGTAAACCTTTTTACCCGGCAGATGTCCGCCTTCTCCCGGCTTCGCGCCCTGCGCCATCTTGATCTGGATCTCTTTGGCGCTGGTTAAATACCGGGAAGTTACGCCGAACCGTCCCGATGCTACCTGTTTAATGGCAGAGCAGCGGTTCAGCCCGTCCTTGCCTATTTCCAGACGGTCCAGGGACTCTCCGCCCTCACCGGAATTGGATTTGCCGTGCAGCATATTCATGGCAATCGCCATGGTTTCATGCGCTTCCTGCGAAATGGAACCATAGGACATGGCTCCGGTCTTAAACCGGGTTACAATGGAATCGACACTCTCCACTTCCTCCAGCGGAACTCCGGCTTCCGGATAATTAAATTCCATCAGGCCGCGCAGATTTACGGTTCCCATTTCCTCATTGATCATCTTAGCATATTCTTTATAAATATTGTAATCGCCTGTTCTGGCTGCCATCTGCAGCAGATGGATTGTCTTCGGATTGTACAGATGCTCTTCCTTGCCGGACCGCGCTTTATGGCTGCCCCGGCTGTCTAACGTCTCGTCCGTGCCCAGTCCCAGCGGGTCGAACGCACTGGAATGCAGCTGATCCACACGGTTTTCGATATCTTTCAGCGTAATTCCGCCAATGCGGCTGACCGTATTGGTAAAATAGGTATCAATGACTTCTTTGCTGATCCCCACGGCCTCAAAGATCTGCGATCCGTGATAGGACTGGATCGTGGAAATTCCCATTTTGGAAGCGATCTTGACAATACCGTGCAGAACCGCGTCATTGTAATCGCTGACTGCCGCATAATAATCCTTATCCAGCAGTTCTTCCTCGATCAGCTCCTTGATCGTCTCCTGTGCCAAATACGGGTTGACCGCGCAGGCTCCATACCCCAGCAGCGCCGCGAAATGATGCACCTCTCTGGGTTCCCCGCTTTCGAGGATCATCGCGACGGAAGTCCGTTTTTTGGTTACGACCAGATGCTGATGCAGGGCGGAAACAGCCAGCAGTGAGGGGATCGCCACATGGTTTTCATCCACGCCCCGGTCAGACAGGATCAGAATATTCGCGCCTTCTTTATGCGCCTTATCCGCCACCAGATACATATGCTCGATGGCCTTTTTCAGCGAGGTATTCTTATAGTACAAAAGCGGAACTTCCGCCACCTTAAAGCCCGGCACCCGCATTTCCTTGATCTTCATAATGTCGGTACTGGTCAGGATCGGATTATGCACACGCAGCACCTGACAGTTTTCCGGCCGTTCCTCCAGGATGTTTCCGTCCTCGCCCACATAAACCGTAGTCGATGTGACAACCTCCTCCCGGATCGCGTCAATCGGCGGATTGGTAACCTGGGCAAAGAGCTGTTTAAAATAATTAAACAGCGGCTGATTCTGCTTTGACAGCACCGCCAGCGGGCTGTCCGTACCCATAGCCGCGATAGGCTCGCTGCCTGTCTGGGCCATCGGTAAGATCGAAGTCTTAACATCTTCATAGGTATAGCCAAACGCCTTCTGCAGACGGGTCCGTTCCTCCGGAGAATGCTCCTGTACCTTTTTATTGGGGATCTTTAAGTCTTTCAGATTCACAAGTTTGCTGTCGAGCCACTCTCCGTACGGCTGGCGGGACGCATAGCTTTCCTTCAGTTCCTCGTCGTCAATAACTTTCCCCTGCACCGTATCCACCAGCAGCATACGGCCCGGACGCAGACGTTCCTTGCACACGATATGCTCCGGCTCGATCTCCAGCGCGCCAACCTCGGAGGACAGAATCACATGATCGTCATCCGTAATATAATACCGGGAAGGACGCAGACCGTTGCGGTCCAGCACAGCTCCCATAATATCGCCATCCGAAAACAGGATCGACGCCGGTCCGTCCCACGGCTCCATCATGGTAGCGTAATACTGGTAGAAATCCCGCTTGGATTTGCTGATCGTCGCATTGTTCTCCCATGCTTCCGGGATCGTAATCATCACTGCCAGCGGCAGATCCATGCCGCTCATTACCAAAAATTCCAGCGTATTATCCAGCATGGCGGAATCGGAGCCCTCCGTATTGACCACAGGCATAACTTTATCCAGATCGCCCTTTAAATGTTCGGAGGCCATGGTTTCTTCTCTGGCCAGCATCTTATCCGCATTTCCGCGGATCGTATTGATCTCTCCGTTATGTACGATCATACGGTTCGGATGGGCACGCTGCCAGCTCGGGTTGGTATTGGTACTGAACCGGGAATGTACGATAGCGATCGCGGATTCATAATCCGGGTCCTGCAGATCCGGATAGAACAGACGCAGGTCTCCGACCAGGAACATTCCTTTATAAACAATGGTACGGCTGGATAAGGAAACCACATAGGTATCCTCGTTACTCTGTTCAAACACACGCCGCGCTACATACAGCTTCCGGTCAAATTCCAGACCTTTTGCCACCTGGCGGGGCCGCTTGATAAAACACTGCATAATGCAGGGCATACATTCCACTGCCTTCTGCCCCAACACTTCGGGCGCAATGGGAACCGTTCTCCAGCCCAGGATCTCCATCCCTTCCTTCTGAACGATGATCTCAAACATCTTCTTCGCCTGATTTCTTGCCAGCTCATGCTGAGGAAAGAAAAACATTCCGATACCGTAGTCACGCTCGGAGCCCAAAAAAACGCCTAAAGACTTCGCAGCTTTCTGGAAAAACTTATGGGAAATCTGCAGCAGAATCCCTACTCCATCACCTGTTTTGCCTTCGGCGTCCTTGCCGGCTCTATGTTCTAATGTTTCTACGATCGTCAGAGCACTCTCAACCGTCTTGTGAGACTTGATGCCCTTGATATTCACAACGGCGCCGATCCCACAGTTATCATGCTCAAATCTCGGAGAATATAATCCCTTCTGCTCAGCAGACTGCGCGTTCACACTCTGCTTCATAGTCGTGATTCCTTTCTCTTTGTACTCGTATTGATTATTTCTGTGTAGTCGTTTTCCACTATACAACAAAAAAACGCAATTGTAAAGCGGAAGAATTCATATTTTTTATGAATTTATTGACAATGCAACAAATATCAGGCAAGCAGCCAGTTTTCCAATTCTTCCACCGTACCCGCAATAAAATCGGCGCCGGCCGCTTCCAGTTCGCCTTCTTCGGCGTAGCCGAACCGCACGCCCACGCCCGCGATCCCGCAGGTTTTGGCACCGATGATGTCATGCTTCCGGTCGCCTACCATCACACATTCCGCCGCGGCCTGCCCGGGCGTAAGTCCAAACCGGCGGAAGGTCTCTTTGATCACTTCTGCCTTGGCGACCCGTTCTCCGCTTAACTCACTGCCGCAGATCACATCCAGATAAGGCGCGATCCCGTATTTTTCCACAATCTGTACTGCATAAACTTCCGGTTTGGAGGTCGCCAGCGCCAGCTTGAGGCCAGCTTCCTTCAGGTGAGACAGCAGCGGAAGAATACCGGGATAGATCTCATTTTCAAACAGACCGATCGTGCCAAAGCGCTCCCGATAGCAGGCGACCGCCTGTTCGGATTCTTCCTTGGTCATTCCGCAGTACTCCATAAAAGACTGCCACAGCGGCGGCCCGATAAACGGCAGCAGTTCATCCTTCGTGGGAACCGGTCTGCCCATTTTGGCAAGCGCGTACTGTACGCAGCCTGTGATCCCTTCCTTCGGATTCGTCAGTGTGCCGTCCAGATCAAATAAAACATAGGGATATCGCATCATTCATACCTGTTCTCTTTCTTCGTAATCTGTATGAATCAGTATACCATGAAAGCGGCGGCGGCACAACCGGATTTCTATATTTTATGACGCGGAATCATTGACGAATACAAAGTTTTTTATTATACTGATAACCAAATTTTATCGTAAAACAATTCGGAAAGGAACGCTGATTATGAATCTGACAATCACGGGAACTACAATTTTGACAGGACTTTTAGGCAGTCCGGTACGGCACAGCATTTCTCCGCTGATGCACAACGAGAGCTTTGATCTGCTGGGGCTGGATTATGCCTATCTGTGTTTTGATATCAATGAACAGACGCTTCCGGCCGCGGTAGACGGGCTGAAAACGCTGGGCGTACGCGGGTTTAATCTGACGATGCCCAACAAAAACCTGATGTGCAGCCTGTGCGACCAGTTAAGCCGGGCGGCGCAGATTGCCGGAGCGGTCAATACGGTTGTAAATGACAATGGGATTCTGACCGGATACACAACGGACGGGATCGGTTATATGCGCGCGGCGGAAGACGCCGGTTACGATCTGATCGGGAAAAAGATCACGCTGCTCGGCGCCGGCGGCGCTGCCACCGCTATTTTGGTACAGGCGGCTCTGGACGGCGTTGCGGAGATCTCCGTTTTCAGCATCCGCGATCAGTTCTTTGACCGAGCCGCTCATATCGTAGCGCAGTTAAATGAGCAGACAGACTGCAAGGTAACACTGTACGACTTTGACGACGACTCTGTTCTGCGCCGGGAGATCGGCAGCAGTTATCTGCTGTTAAACGCTACTTCTGTCGGGATGGCGCCCAATACGGACCGCTGCGTGATCAAAGACGCTTCCTTTTTCCATCCGGGTCTGGTGGTTTCCGATGTGATCTACAATCCCCGCGAAACCAAACTGCTCGCCATGGCAAGAGAAGCCGGTCTGCCCACCTTCAACGGCCTGTATATGCTGCTGTATCAGGGTGCGGAGGCCTTTAAGCTCTGGACCGGAAAGGACATGCCGACAGACGCCATTAAAAAGCTGTACTTCTCCTGATCCGTCAGGCGAAGCTCAATGACGAGACAGCATGCCGTTTATTTTTCCCTTTGCATATAGGCCTGTTTCGTTCCGAAAAACACGCTGCTGCCCAGATGCAGAATATGTGTGGCGTATCGCATTGCCGCTTCGATATCATGTGAGATCATAAGGATCGTGATCTTTTCTCGTTTATTCAGAGAATCGATCAGTTGATACATCTCTGCCGTCACTTTCGGATCCAGTCCTGACACCGGCTCGTCCAAAAGCAGCATTTTCTTTGTCGCGCACAGCGCGCGGGCCAGCAATACCCGCTGCTGCTGTCCGCCGGACAGTTCCCGATAACTGTGCCGCGCCAGCGATGCGATCCCCATTTTCTCCATATTATCTGCCGCACTCTTCCTGTCTGCTTTCGTGTAAAACGGGCGCAGTCCGTTTCTCCCCTGGCAACCGGACAGAACGATTTCTTCCACGGTCGCCGGGAAATCCCTCTGCGCATCCGTCTGCTGAGGCAGATAGCCGATCTCGCTCTGTACCAGACCGTCTCCGGTCGTCACCGTGCCGGACATAGCGGCGTGCAGGTTCAGGATCGTCTTCATCAGCGTAGTTTTTCCGGAGCCGTTTTCTCCTACAATACAGAGATAGTCTCCTTCGTGTACTTCAAAATTTAAGTCATGTACGATTTCTCTGCCGTCGTATCCCAGGCAAAGATTCTGACAGATCAGTTGTGCCATCGTTTTTTACTCCATAAATGCGATTTGCTTAACCATAAATCTGTATGTAATAGTAACAGTTTTTAATGGGAATGGCAAGCGTTTTACGGATATATCATATACGGAAATACCATACACGTAAATACAAGTGTATGCAGATCTCAGCATCGAGAAAATCCTTTGAATAACATTCAGGCAGGTAAATACTATGAACGAAAACCGAAAGTATCAAAAAACACTGACGGCCTGTTATCTGGGATTTATCACCCAGGCCATCGCCGCCAATTTTGCGCCCCTTCTGTTTTTAACTTTTCAAAACACCTACGGGATCTCGTTGGAAAAGATCGCTCTGATTCCCGCTGTGTTTTATCTGACGCAGCTGCTGGTTGACCTTGGAGCGACCAAATTCGCGGACAAGATCGGCTACCGTATCTGTGTAGTAGCCTCCCAGGCACTTTCGGCAGCGGGGCTTGTGCTGCTGGCGGTTCTCCCGGGAATTCTCCCCGTTCCCTTTTCGGGGATTCTCATTGCGGTAGTATTTTACGCCATCGGCAGCGGCCTGGTAGAAGTACTGGTGAGTCCCATTGTGGAAGCCTGTCCCTTTGAAAACAAAGAAGGCAGAATGAGTCTGCTGCACTCGTTTTACTGTTGGGGCGCGGTAGGCGTAATCCTGGGTTCCGCTCTCTTTTTCGCGGTATTTGGCGTCGAAAATTGGAAGATCCTTACGCTGATCTGGGCACTGGTGCCGCTGGTAAATGTCTTTCAGTTTCTCACCTGTCCCATAGAACGTCTGGTGGAAGACGGCGAAGGTCTGCCCATCCGCAGACTGATCCGACTGCCGATGCTGTGGATGATGATCTTACTGATGGTCTGTTCCGGCGCATCCGAAGCGGCTATGGCGCAATGGGCGTCCGCATTTACAGAATCGGCTCTCGGGGTATCTAAAACGGTAGGGGATCTGGCCGGGCCCTGTCTGTTTGCCGTTTTCATGGGCATTTCCCGTATTCTGTACGGAAAAATGAGCGAGAAGCTGAATCTGACAAAGACCATGCTGCTGAGCGGTCTGCTGTGCGTGGCGTGTTATTTGCTGGCCTCCCTTTCTTCTCTGCCGATTCTTGGCCTGATCGGGTGCTCGCTTTGCGGTTTCAGCGTGGGCATTATGTGGCCGGGTACGATCAGCCTTTCTTCCCAGAAGTGTCCGAAAGGCGGCACCGCTATGTTCGCTTTTTTGGCGTTAGCCGGGGATTTCGGCGCTACGGCAAGCCCGGCAATGGTAGGAAATTTCTCGGAACTGGCTGGCGGCAATCTGAAGATCGGGCTGCTGGCCGCCACAATCTTTCCGATCCTTTTAGTGATCGGTTTGCTGGTTTTGAACCGAAAGATGAAAATTGCCATCCGAAAGTGACCGGATGGCAAATTTTTAAGATATTTGTCAAGTTATATTCTCTCAATTTTCCCCGTATTTCCCCTTCACTCTCTCCAGTTTCTCCAACATCGGCCCCGACAAAAAGAACAAAAATACCGCTGTCGATACCGCATGTACCAGATCCATCGGCAGTCCCGCCGCATAAGAAACCGACAGACTTACCCAGTTTACGGGAACCCGCGCCAGAACCACAGACGCCGGATTCAGAATGCCGCCGTAAATCAGCAGTGCCGCCAGAAATCCATAGATACTAAGCGAGATCCTGCCCGACCGCAGTTTTGCCGTTTTGTATAATAACCCTGCCAGAAATCCGATCAGCCCCATGGCAAACATCTGCCAGGGCGTCCACGGCCCCTGTCCGAAAAACAGGTTAGAGCCGAACATAGTCAGCGCTCCCACCAAAAATCCGGTTTCTTTTCCGAATACCACGCCGGCCAGAACCGTCAGCGCCGTCACCGGTTTAATCTGCGGCACCATATAAAACACGCCGCGTCCCGCAATACCCAGGGCACAGAGGACAGCCAGGAGCACCAGCTCCCGCGCTTTGGGTTTCCGCCCTTCAAACACCAGAAAAAACGGCAGCATTGCCTCAAGCAAAACCAATAGTGAAATAAAGAGATACTTCTGATCGCCCAGATACGAAACCCCGATATAAATCGTAACCGGAATCGCCAGCAGCACCATAAGCAGTGCGCACACCGTCTTTGCCGGCCAACGTATTTTTCTGAGTAAAACTGCCTGCTCATTTTTTCTGCCCAGATCGTTCTTTGTGTGCATATCTCTCCGATCTGCTTCGGCCGTCTGCACTTCCTTTTCCTCGGTTTTCTTTCCATGATCCGAACGATCCGGCTCCGTATCCTGTGGCTGTATGCTTCCCCCGCACGCCGCAATCACGTCCTCCGCAGTCACCGCGCCCGGGATCGTTGTCTTTGCCATCCGGCTGGCAGCCGTTGTATAAAACCGGTTCGCGCTGAAAAACTGCCGGGGCGTCTGCTCCGATACCATGCTGCCGTGAAACAGCATCACGCAGCGGTGCGCGTAAGCGGCGCAGAATTCCACGTCGTGACTGACCAGTATAATCGCAACGCCCTGCTGCTGCAGCTTTCGCAGCAGCGTTCCAAACCGGACCTGAAACGCTTGATCCATCCCCTTCGTCGGCTCATCCAACAACAGGATTTTCGGTTTTAACAGCAGCACCTTTGCCAGTGCCGCCCGCTGCTGCTCCCCGCCGGACAGATCATAGGGGTGACTGCCTGCTTTATGCTCCAGCTGACAGAACTGTAAAACCCTCTGTACCTGTGCTTCCCGCTCCGCCTTCTCAATCTGTTTTCCTTCCAATATTTCCAACAGATCTTCCCGGACTGTCTTTCTCGTAAACAGTGTTTTCGGATTCTGCGGCAGAACCCCCAGCAAACCATCGAACAGATCTCCTGCCTTTTTAATCGGCTTTCCGTCAATAACGATCCTGCCCCGGTCTGGCTGATTAGCGCCTGTCACCAGAGACAGCAGCGTACTTTTACCGGTGCCGTTTCCGCCCAGAATGGCCAGTATTTCTCCGTAATTAACCGAACAGGAAGCGCCTCGCAGCACATCTGCGCCCTCCTTTTCATATCGGAACCAGATATTTTCCATAGAAAGCGCGCAGATTCCGCTGTTTCCGGGGATTTGTTCCGGCGGCAGCGGCAGCAGGGAATGGGTTCTCCCATAGTCCTCCAGCCAGCTTCTGCCGGCGCTGACCGTCCAGGGACATCGCGCGGTATTTTCTAAATTCTCTTTTTTATCCTGCGGCCGCACATCCTGCGCCGCCGTTTTCGGTTCTGTTTGTAAATTTCCCGTAACCGCCGCCCAGATCCGCATGGGAACAGGCATGGATAAAAACAACTCGGGTCTCTGCTCTCTCAGCTGCAGACCAACCACATCGGGAGAACCGTTCGCAGCCAGCCGCCCCTGATCCAGCACCAGCAGCCGGTCACTGTAAGCCAGCGCCTCCTCCAGCCTGTGCTCGCAAAGCAAAACCGTAACGCCCAGCTCCCGATTGATCCGTGCCACCATGCCCAGAAATTCACCGGCGGCAATCGGGTCAAGCTGTGCCGTCGGTTCATCCAGCAACAGGATCCGCGGCTCCATTCCCATCACAGACGCCAGATTCAGCAGCTGCCGCTGCCCGCCGGACAGCGTATTGACAGAACGGTCAAACCATGTTTCCATTCCAAAAAAAGCAGCCGTTTCCGCCACCCTGCCGCGGATCATCTGCGGATCCGCTCCCAGACTTTCCAACCCGAACGCCAGCTCATGCCAAACCTTATCCGTCACGATCTGATTGTCCGGCGACTGCCCTACAAACCCGATTTCCGCACTCTGCCTGCGAAAATCCAGACCGCTGATTTCCATTCCGTCAAACAGGATTTCCCCGTTCCTGCTCCCATTTGGCGCAAACACCGGTTTCAGATGGCGCAGCAGCGTACTTTTCCCACAGCCCGAAGGGCCGCACAACACAACAAATTCTCCCGCTTCGATCGAAAATGTAATGTCCCACAAGGCAAAGGCTTCCTCCCCTGCCGGCGCCGGATATTGAAAATAAAAATTGTTAACTGTGATTATATTCACACTGACCTCTTTCCGGAGCGTTTTCGCGACGGGGCGACGCGAATATCCGATTCGCATCTGCCATCAGTGGGATTTGTGGCGCTCCGGCACAAATCCCCGTGTGAAAAATCAGCACATCGGTGTGATTTTTCACACTGACCTCTTTTCCGCAGCGTGCAAAACCGAAGGCATCATACAGAGCGCTCCATACGCCGCATAAACAGAAATCGAATACAGCCCGCCCAATTCCCCGCTCATCACAGGAAAATACCAAAAAGCAAGGCCGCCCGACACGCTTCCTGCCAAAACATATCCGCCGCAGAGCAAAATGCCTGCCAGCAGCCATCCATCCCGTTTTTCAAACCGATACACGGAAAATGCCGTCCGCCCCGGCAGACCGTACCCCCGTCCCCGCATGGAATCCGCCGTTTCTACCGCATTTTCCAGCGACCAGGTGATCATGATCGAAACAATACGGGCAGCGTTCTGCACCCGTCTGCGCCAGGTTCCGTTTGACAGATCCCGTCCGATACACCGCTGCGCGTCCCGCACCGTCCGAAACTGAGCAGCAAACCTCGGCACAAACCGCAGCGTCATAGACAACACCAGGCTGAGAGACGGGATCACCCGCCCGAACAAATAAATAAATTTATCGGAAGTCATGACTGCCGAATAGCAGAAAAACCAGCTCACCACCGTACAGAGCAGAAATGATGCCGCAACGCCGTATAAAATAGATTCCAGCGTCAGCGGATTGCCGGACGGCAGATAAGCAAGAACCGTCATACCGGCGTGGCTGAACAACGGATGGAGCAGGATCACAACTGCCAGCATGGGGAGCAGGCAGATCAGGCCGAAGCGCAGTCCGCGCCGCCCTCTGACACAGATCCCATAAGAAACCGCGCCTGCAAAAGAAAGCAGCAGACAGACCGGGTGCATCAAAAACATGGAAAATCCGATCACGGTCACGAAATATATGAAATTGACAATGGGGTGATACCCCGAAAACGCATCCCGCATATGTATCTCCGTTCTGTTATCCGACAACCGCTTCCGCCCCGATATCTTTCCCGTTTTTACAGGTATATTGAAATGCCAGCACGTCTCCGGTCTTCATCTTATAGGAAGAGCAACTGTAATTCAAAAATCTGCCGTTTACCGTATACAGCCAGCCTGACAGGCTGCCGCAGTCAAATTCATAGAGATTGGCGATTCCTTCGATATAAGCGGAATCTGCGCCCGGCGTCCGGGAAAATTCCAAATGGATCTTCCGTTCCCGACATACCCGCTTTAAAAGATCAAATGCGGATTCTCCGTTTTGAAACTTCACCGTGACCGGCTTTAAGATCCAGCCGTCATCCGGAATGATCGGTTTCAGAGCGGCATCCAGCCGATCCATATTTTCCAGTACGGTTTTACAGGAAATCGAAATCGTACAACTCTGCTGTGTCTGCTTTTCCGTGATCGGTTCTGTCGGTGCGGATGTCGGTTTGATATTCTGCGTTGGAACCGTAGTTTGCGCCGGTATTTTGCTCGTCGTTGGCGTCTGCGCCGGTTTCTGCGCCGGTGTCTGTGTTGATTTTTGCGTCGATATTTGTGTTGATGTTTGCGCAGACGGCCGAACGGTTGTCTGTATGGGTCTCCCTGCAGATGACTGCGTTTCCGGTTGAGCCGCCGATATGGATTCCACAGCCGATTGCTGCGGCAGTTTCTGAGAAGACTCCCGCTCCGACTCCACTGATGTTATCTGTGCCTCTGTGGGCATTATAACTGATGCGCTGGCAGTCGTCTCGTCCGGCGTTAAAGCTGTTTCTGCGTCCGACTGAATCTCGGTAAGCTCCGGTTCGAGTCCGGTCTGTCCGGGACTGTTGTCCGGGATTTCCCCGCCGCTGAAAAACGCCGCAATCAGGACAGCCAGAATACATCCTGCCGTTAAACATGCATATTTATATTTTTTCCACAGATTCCGCATCTGTCTGTCCTCCTGCCATTAGCGTTTCTATCGTCTATGCGCTGTGCCTGCGCCGCAGCAAGATAACGCCCAGCGCGGCTGCCGTCAATCCGTAAAAATACCACACAGCGAAATTCTGATCTCCTGTCTTCGGGGCTTCCGAATTTTCCGACTGACCGCTGCCTCCGGCATCCTGAGCTCCCGACGGTCTGCTGCCGGACGTATCCGGATTTTCATTCTTTGACGGTTCTTTCGATGCACTGGGATTTTCACCCTTTGACGGTTCTTCCGGTACACTCGGGGTTTCGTCCTTTGACGGTTTCTCCGGTACATTCGGGGTTTCGTCCTTTGACGGTTTCTCCGGTACACTCGGATTCTCGTCTTTTGATGGTTCTTCCGGTACAGCCGGATTCTCAATCTGCGTCACATTTTTCATATCATACAGAGAAGTCTTTCCGTTTAACAGCCGGTAATATGCCGTCAGCGCGTAATAGCCCTGTTCCGTTGCCATCTGGTCGATTGCGCCGTTTAAGGTATGGCGGAATCCGCCGTCCTGATAAAACGCCGCCAATGCGTCCAGCACAGAATTTCCGTTTTTGATAAACCGGCTGTCGGTATGCGGATTGATTCCGAGCCCGGTCAGCGCCACGATCACCTGAACACAGTTTTCTACGCTCTCTTCGCCAAACGCAGTATATCCGCCGGTTCTATTCTGCAGCTTTGACAGCAGCAGGACCGCCTTGTCAATGGCTGCCGCCGCATCGGGCCTCGTCTTCATATACGGAGTCAGTGCCTGAACTGCCATCGCCGTCAGATTTACATCTGCCGCGTCTCCGTCCAGACTCCAGCCGCCATCTGCTCTCTGTGCTTCCAGGATACAGGAAATCAGATTTTCTCTTGTTGCCTGTGTTCCCTCACCTGTCTCAGGGATCGCATACTCCGCCGTATCAAAGGCGATCAGCGCCCAGATCGGACCGTTGATTCCCTGCCGCAGCAGGTAGTCCAGATTGGCCAGCGGCATGAGCAGATTGTAGCCGTCCACATCCGCCGCGTCATATCCCAGAGCAGTCAGGGCAATCACCACGCGGGAATTTTCCGTGGACTTGGAGCGGTGCAGTTTTTCAGAGCCCAAACTGCGTAAAGTTTCCACCACATTTCGATAGTATCCGTCCCGAAATGCGCTGCTGATCCGTCCTGACCGCGACAATCCCAGAATGATCCAGTCTCCGCCGACTTCTGCCACAACCGGAACAGTGCCATGCAGCAGCGAATCTCCGGCCGCTCTGTACATATCTGTCAGTATTTCCGGGTCTGTTTTTCCGGTCTGCGCTTCATCCGGTTTCTGCGGTTGGTTCGGATTACCCGGTTCGTCGGGGTTATCCGGATTACTCGGGTTGCCCGGATTACTTGGGTTATCCGGATTGCCCGTATTGTCCGGATTACTTGGGTTATCCGGATTGCTCGGATTGTCTGGATTACTTGGGTTGTCCGGATCGCCCGGATCGTCCGGATCGCTCGGGTTGTCCGGATTGCCCGGATCGTCCGGGTCATCGCCGCCCCAGTCGATTTCCGACCAGTCGTCCACAAACAACACCTGCATCCGGTCGCCGTCTTTTAACTGTATATTTGCCATCATATCCATGGGAACACGGCCGTTTATTTCAAACATCCAGCCGCTGTTCGGACCGTTTCCAAGTTCCTCCAGCGTAATGCCATCCGGACTAATAATAGCGCTGATATAGTCCATGCCGGTCCCTTCATAAATAAATCCGCAGGCATCCAGCATTTTCTTAAACAGATCATACGCAGTCGCACCCTTTGGCAAAATACACTGGGTTTCGGGAATCCAGTCCTGATATGCAATATGGGGTCCGGTTCCGTGCGCGTTGTCTCCCCGCAGGGAAAATGTCACTGTAAGGCTTTCCGGTTCCTCCGGTTCCTCTCCGCCTCCCTGTCCCGGATCGGTTTCTCCCGTCTGCCACAGCAATACCGGATAACCGTTATTGATCTCTGTCGCATCCATGACATAGCAGTTCTTTCCTGCCTGTCCGTTCAGGATCGGGACAAACTCCGCTTTCTTCATATCGGCGCTGCTGACGCCGGCGGCCGTAGGATCAGCTGCTTCTGCTTTGGATTCCGCTGCGTAGAAGCTGCCGGTCACGACAGAAATAAACCCGGTTCCGCCCAGTTCGCCCAAAACGCCATGCGTATTGGTTTTTCCGCTTACCGTTCCTGCGCTGTAGCAGCCCTGCGGCGCCGCGCAAACATAAGCGGAACCCGCAATGCCGCCCACATGGTCGTTTCCGGTCACCGAGCCGGTATGATAGCTTGCCGATACCGTCGCATAATTAGACATAGCGCCCACGATACCGCCTACATTTACGTCTGCATCGACACTGCCGGTATTGACACATTCGTCTATGGAAGCCGCCGCGTTTGAACCCGCGATCCCGCCTGTATTTTCCATGCCGCTAACTGCCGCCTGATTCAGGGATGCGCTGATCCGGCTCTGGGCGCCGCTCTGCCCCACGATACCGCCTACATCGCTGCCGCCGCTTACACGGCCCGTAAAGCTGCAGCCGGAAATCTTTCCTTCCAGATATCCCGCGATCCCGCCGGTAGAAACCGCTTTCTCTCCGGTCACGGTCACACTGCCGGATATATGCAGATTTTGAATCTCACCGATGCCTCCTACAAACCCGAAAAAGCCCTGCTCGTCTGCAGTTGTATGGAGTGTCAGATTGCTGACTGTTTTATTATTTCCGTCAAAGGTACCCCGATACGGGTTCTCCTGATTTCCGATCGGGTGCCACTTCTTTGCCTGCAGCGCAAGATCGGCTGTCAGTTTCGCATCCGCAGCTGTGCCGCCGCCGTTTACCAGATTGGTGAACCACTTCAGTTCCGCTTCTTCGGCGATCAGATACACGCCTTCTGCATCCTGTGCAGGCTCCCTGCACCCCGCTTCCGGCCAGATCCCCGCTTCGTCTTCTGTTTTCACAACTGCCGTTTTCGCCTCCGCGTAACCGGCTTTTGCGCCTGTCACACGGACAGTCAGCGTTTTTCCGTAATCCGCTTCAGTCACCGCGTATTCCGCCCGGTTCGCGCCGGCAACCGCAGTTGTTCCCCGATACCATTGATAATTCGGGCTTTTCTCATCTCCCTGATAAGCCGTAGTCAGACTGTGTCCGATTACGGGATGTCCGGTAATCGTTACCGTTCCGTCAAAGCCGTCAATCGGATCCGACTGTCCGGTTACGATTCCGCGCAGATCCGGATCCATCACTTTAACGGATAGGATTTTACCAGTCAGATTCACCGGTATAAGATAAGTTTCGGAAATAGCCAAAACCCGTTCGCCGGACGGTTCCGATAAATACCAGAGATAAACCGGATTCCGCGCGTTGCCTGTATAGGCTGCCTGTGCTGTTTCTTCTACGGTCAGCGCGCCGAGCTCTGCGGTTCCGCTGATTACAGGCTTCACCGGATTACGGCCGGCAAGCTCTCCTGCCAGTTCTGCCAGTTCTGCTTCGGAGACAGCCTTCCCGCCTTTAGCGACTGCAAGCGTCTCTAAATAATAAGCGTCTTTTACGCCGTCCGTTACTTCCCCGACTGCGCCGCCCACACGGTACATCACGCTTCCGTCCGTTTCAATGGGACTGCCGCATACATCTCCGGTATTATATAATGCTACCGCCGACGCGCCGACCGTATTTACTGCCACACAGCCACCTGCACAGCCGCCGGTTCCCGCTACATTTCCGGAATTGTAAAGTGCCTGCGCTGTTCCGTTGTTTCTGCCGATCAGACCGCCTACATAGGAATACGCGACAGCCGCCGTCCCGATGATCTGTCCGCTGTTGGCGCAGGTTTTGACCTGTCCGCCGTCATTGTCTGCCGCAATTCCTGCCGCAAACGCGCCGGCAGCGGTAATCGCGCCGCTGTTTCGAGAATCCAAAACAGTCCCCTGATTGGAAGCCGTCAGACCGCCTACATAATGCCCGCCGGAAACAGTCCCGATATTCGTACAGCCGGTAATACTGCCCGTTTTTGTATTCTGCGCGGCAATGCCTGCCACATAATTTCCGCCGTCTACAGTCACTTCCGCCGTTACATGGGAAATGCTTCCCGCATTGTATGCCGCCGCTGCCGCCGCATAATCCGCATGTCGGATCAGACCCCGAATCGTCAGATCTTCAATCGTTCCGCTGTTATAAGCAAATAATCCGACGCCGCTGCCGGAGCTTAGATACAGATTAGAAATCGTTTTCCCGTTTCCGTCCAGTCTGCCTGTAAACGCAGTTTCTGCGCTGTTCCCTCCTATGGGCGTCCAGGGCTGATGATTCAGGTCAATATCCGCCGTCAAAACGCCCTGAATCGCCGGTGTGGTTTTCGCTGTTTTGGCAAACCATTTTAATTCTCCGGCATTTGAAATCTGATAAATACCCTCTGCCTGTGCCGGAGCCACAGAAGCCGTTTTCCCGTTCCAGCCGTCCGGATCCGGAACCGGCGCGCCCGGATCTTCCGCAGGAGTTCCGACCTGCCATGCCAGCACCGGATAACCGTTGTTCACATTGGCGTCGTCCTCCAGAAACGCGTCTCCCAGCGCATCCGCCATATTCTTCAGCGCATCCGGCGTACAACTCTGCGCCGCTCCGTTCTGCACCGAATAGCCGTTTTCTTTTCCAATCGCGGTTTCCGCAATCCCTTCTACGTAATATACCCGTTCCAGCGTCTTGCTTCCGTTCTGAAAATCCAGTCCGCCGATGACCGCCCCCGGATTTGCTGCCGATACGGCGCCGTTCGTATACGCGCGGCTGACCGTACCCGTCCGCAGCTGCCCGGCAATTCCGCCTGCGCAGCCGCTTTCTCCGACTGCCGTTACCGTTCCGATATTGTATACATCCTGAACGGTTCCGCCCATATAAATGCTGCCGGCAATTCCGCCCACATTGCTAAATCCTGTGATACTTCCGCTGTTAAATGAATCGGTCAGCGCAGTGGAAAGGTTAGAATACACCCTTCCCGCGATTCCGCCCGCATAGCCGCCTTTGGTATTCGTTACGCCGGCTGCCGTTACCATTCCGGCGTTGGAGCAGCGGCTGACTGCGGCGCCGCTGTCTAATTCTCCCACAACACCGCCCACATAGGCCTGCGCCGCGATTTCCACGGTATCGGTAATATGACAGTTTGTGATTGTTCCTTTTAAGTCTCCCACAATACCGCCCGTATAATTTCCGGTATTGCTAATCCTGCTGTCAGCCAGCGTCAGATTGCAGACGGTTCCGTCCGCACCCACATAGCCAAACATTCCCACATTGCTTGCGCTTCCTTCGACCTGCAGACCGGACACGGTATGCCCGTCTCCGTCAAAAACGCCGGTGTATGCCTTGCTGCTCGCGGTTCCGACCGGCGCCCACAAATACGCCGTATCTTCCGCATTGATCCGGATATCCGCCGTCAGTCTTGCGGAATCCGTCAATGCTCCGTTCTGATCAAACCACATCAATTCGTCCGGCGTTCCGATCAGATAGATTCCTTCCCCGTCCTTTGCCGGTTCTGTGATCGTCCTGCCATCCCACGCCGTCTGAATTTCCAGATAGGCCTCCGGCAGGGTCAGATCACTGCCTGCTACCGTAAAGTTTCCGCTGACCGACCGGTAACCGGCGCTGGCAATCCGATAAGTATAACTGCCGTCAGGCAGCGCAAAACTACCGTCCTGCTGCGGCTCGATCTCCGCATTGGGATATGCGTCACTGGTTACGGCAATCTGTACCGGGCTCTCCTTCCCGCCTTTTTCCTTTCCCACAGGGAAAATAACCTGATACGTCTTCTGCCGGTTCAGCGCAACAGTCAGCCGGTCCGTATCGGCATTTCCCGTTACCGTAATCTCACCGGACACAAGCTCATACCCATAGGCCGAAACCGTATATGCATAAGGATTTCCTACCTTTGCCAGTTGATAGGTCCTGCCGTCTGCAAGCGGCGTTTCGCCGGTTACAGTCAACATGGCATCCTCCGGCTGCGTTACAAATACAAAATCATATTTTTTGATCTGCAGGGATACGGTAATATCCCGACTGCTGTATGCTACGGTAAAACTGTCTTTTACCGGGGTATATTCTTCTGCGGTCACTTCATAAAAATAGGTACCGTTCTTTAACCGATACACAGCATTTTCCGCCGGTGCGACAATTTGCCCGACTTCATCAGTCACTGTCAATACCGCGTTTTCCGGTTCGAGTGTAAACTGTACCCGATATTGGGCGTCGGGATTCTGCCAGCCCAGCAGCGGATATCCGCCGTTCGGATCTGCGATATAGCTGTCGCCCAGCAATTCCGCAAAATCCGTTCTCTGCATTTCAGCCGAGGTTTTTGCCGTAATCCCTTCTGCCCGGACATTTCGTCCGTCACCCTGTCCGGCACAGGTATCTAAATAATAGCAGTTATCTGCCGCCACAAGCCCGGCTGTTTCAACGCCGCTGTAATTTTTTCCGCTGCTGTCGCCAATCACACCGCCGGCTAATACATCCTCTAATGTAGTATCCAACACAACAGTTCCCACATTATAACAGCCGGAAAGACCCGCCTGATAGGAATTTGACGCAGCTCCACCGATCACACCGCCAACGCCTTTTGCATTGGTATCCTTATAAACTGGTGCCGGCGTTAGTGCCGTTACCGTTCCGGTATTGTAGGAAGAAGTAATCGCGCTCGCCGGATCCGCAGAGTCCCCCGCAATTCCGCCAACGCCATAAGTACCGGTTACATCTCCGGTATTAAAACACTGATCCAGAGTCCCTGCCATGCTGCCCACGATCCCGCCGGTCCGCTTTAAGGTACTGGTCACATCTCCGGTATTGCCGCACATAAAAATATAGGCTTCCGAAGAAACGCCGCCTGCAATTCCCCCCGTACTGTACGCATAAGAACTCGGCGTCCCGGTATTGGTAATGTTTCCGTAGTTCATACAGTTTGTAATAGCTGCATAGGGGCCTGTGCCCACAATACCGCCCACATAATCGCCGCAGCCGTTTACCGTGCCGCGGTTAGTGCAGTTAACGATCCTGCTTGCCTCTCCGGTGCTGTAATCCCTGCCGGCATAGGCGGCAATTCCGGCTGCATAACCTTTCTTTTCCGCGGTTACTGCCACCTCATTGACACAGTTTTCCACAGTAACCGGATTCCCATAGCCTACAATCCCCGCAGCATAAGCGGAGCTTGTGGCACCGGTTTTTACGGTTCCGGCCACTGTCAGATTCTTAATCGTGCCGCCTTTTACATACCCAAATAATGCCTGATAAGTCTTGTCATTATCAATCATCAGTCCGGAAATCCGATGTCCGTCTCCATCAAATACACCGCCGTAGTATGTATAGTCACTGTACGAATTATAACACCCGATCGGCGTCCATTCCTGACCGTTCAGATCGATATCCTGCTCCAGTTTAGCGCAGAGCACAGAAGTGCTTTTCTTTGCCACGTTGACCTGATCGGCAAACCATTTCAGATCCGCAGCGTCCGCCAGCAGATATGGCTCCTCCTCTGTGCCGCTGCCCGACGGCTGTGTGTCTGCTGCCTGTCCGTTCCATTCTCCTGCTGCCAGTACGCTGAGCGGCAGGTTTCCGGCTGCCAGCAGACATACCAGCAGCCACGCCAAAATCTTGCTTCTTCTCTTTTTTGCCATAATTTTCTCCCTTTCCCACGCTCGGAACTGCCGCGGAGAATCGCCATTTCTCCAACAACACAAAAGAGAACATACACCCGGGCGATTCCGCGGATCATTCCGCTTCTTCGCCAAACGGCTGCACGTTCTCTCGCCAAGTCCGTGATAACCTAAGAAAATACGGCAGATTTTCTGACTCATGATAATCATATACAGTAATGGCGGTTGTTCCGGACTCGAACCGGATTCATCTAAATCTACTCAGCTTACAACTTTTCAAAACCGTATTCTCTATTATTTATTATAGATCATACACGATTTGCCTGTATTTGGCAATTATTTTTTTGAGTCTTTTAGTCAGCGTGTCAACTTCCGACCGTTTCGTGTCAGTTTCAGGTCGTTTCGTCTGCGCCGAAAGCCGTATAAAATAAGGCTTTTTTACTCATAAAGCCGTGTTACGACTGCATTTTCAAAGTGGGTTCAGATCGGCATTTTGCCGATTTTGGAGAGAAATCACGAGAGGCGTGCCCGATGTGATGAATAAGGATCAGTTTTATCGCCTTTGCCATATCAGCAAAAGCACGGCGTTGCATTTGATCAAAAGCGGCAAAGGAGCCCTGCGAGTGGACAGGTAGGAAAACTCGCTGCTATAAAATCAAGAAAGAGGATGTGCTCCGGCAAATGCACGACTATTACGCCAAACTGCTTGCCAAATACAAGGATGTCGTGACCGCGCAGAAGATAGTCGCCCTGACCGGCTACGCAAAAACAACAATCAATAATTGCTGCAACCAAGGTGAACTTAAAGCGTTCCGCAAAGAACAGCTCTTTTATATACCGAAAATCTTTCTCATCGACTTTTTCTGTTCGCTAACCTTCCGTTCCATCACCCGCAAAAACCTGTGGCATATCCAAACGCTAAACGATTTCCAAAGAAAAATGAAATAGAAATGTGCGATTTAAAAATTCGCACGTTCGTACCTGTTTTTCGATTTTGCTAAATCGTAATCGAAAGGCAGGTTGTCAACGGCGAGCCCAATCTCACCAGCTTCAATCTTTGAAGATTTGTTAAAGGAATAAAGGAGAATTGACTATGAAATCAATATTTGACCAAATCGGCGGTACATACACAATGCAGGGCGATTACCGATTACTTAATCTTACTTTACCCGCTGAAGAAGAACGCCCTATCGGCGTGTGGGGACAGCGCAGGCTGAACTACTTGAAGCACCAACACAAAGTCCTATATTACAAACTGCTCACTTCCGGCAAGCTTCACTCTTCCCTTGCAGACATTGAAGAACAAGCGCAAAATCTCTTTTCTTGGCTGGTAAAAGAATACGCCAAAAAAGAAGGTGTCATAGAACAACTCAAAGCCATCGACGAAATAATGTGTGTACGTAAGATGAATAATATCCGTAGCAGAGTAATTGAAGTGATAAGCAAAGAATTAACCTACACATAAATAAACAGGCACGGAGCAACCTCCCGTGCCTACTTCTTTAGCACTTACATATTTTTTAAGGCATTTCTAACAGTTTATATAACGATTTTATAGACATTAACCGCATATTGTCTCTTGGTCATAACTCTTTATGTATGGATCATTATAGAAAGAAGCTCTCAAACTTTTTAATTTGAGTATTAAAGCATAATATAGTAAAATGATGCGATATATTATACTATAAGACTTCCTTTTTTGTAGTATACTATATCTCGAATAGTACTTGCAACAATCATTGGATAGAATTGTGCCACATCATCTGATATTTCCCAAATCCTACCTCCTTCGTTAGAATCAGCTCCATGGTCAGCAGCATTTCTAATTTGAATTATATATTGAATCATTCCTCTATGTTTTTTTGAAATAATACTACTTAGTGCATCCGTTTTTGCACTAATTCCTGCCTTGCCTTCTAAAGATATCCCATTTTCATCAGCAATTTGTTGCAAGAAAGATTCAAATGCGTTACCAGAATACAAAATTATAGTGTTTTTGTCGCTATCCACATTTTGAATCTTACTATAAGCTTCGGATAATGGTTCAAAAACTTTCTTAGTATCTATATAGGAACAAGTCTCATCGCCTAATTGTTTAGCTAAAGCGTTATCATCATTAGCTTTAAACTTTAGTGCCAACTCCAATATTTCAATATATGATATTTCATCTTGATTAAAGCAATAAGTGTTTGCTCCATCGTTTATTAGAGCCCGAGAATATGTACCAATATTAATTATTGTATTTCTAATATCTTTGTATGAGCTACTCATTGAATATAGAGTTTTTATTTGCTTTGACGCTAAATCCATAGAACCGGTAAAGCCGTGTCTTTTCTTAAACATAGTATATGGCTCATACTGTTCTAAAACCAGCCTCATTATTGCTGCTTTATGAACATCATTCCTTGAAGATACAATTAAGCGTGCTAAAAACGAATCGCTTTCATAAGTGCTGTTTGAATTTAAAGATATTAGATTTAATTCCTTAGCCATTAGTAGAGCGTTTTCTGCTTGCATCATAGAAATATCTGCAAATTCGCATATATAATCCTTGGAGCAATTTTGGGGTTTAGCAAGTATCGCATCTACTACTCCAACAATATCCTCAGCGGTTGAAAAAACAATATTGTAAGACATAAACAGCACCACCTTACTGTTTTAAACCGTCTAATAACATTAGAAGTTTTTCCGACAGGGAATCAAGTTCATCAACTGAAGTGTTAATGTTAATATTGATTACTATCTGTTTGTCGCAGTTGCTTATTTTAACTTGTTTTTCCGCAATAGATTGCGACGGAATACTGTTATTGCAAGATTCAGTGTTGGACGCTATTACAGGAGAGATTTCCTCATCTTCATAGGCTACTATTTTTCCATCAGTTTCTTGAACTAGTCCAGCTACTTTGTAAATCTCTATGATAGTACTTGCTCCAGCTCTAGTATTATTATTGTTGTTACTTCCAGACGAATAAATAATATGGTTTATAAGACTAGTCTTTTCCATGCCATTACGAATCTTAATTGCTGAAAGCATTCTACTTAAAAACTCATCTGCTTCTATAATATTTCTCCACAAACGTATGATTTCATCAACCATCTTAAGGGTGTATGCTCTTCCTAAATCGATTCCATCTTGAGTAGGAGCTTTTTTATTTCCTTCAGAAATTAGAGATAATTGCACAAGAAATCCGTTGTTTCTACTTACAATCGTTTTATCCATACCGGCAGTTTGTGCCACCGTATCCAAAGTCATAGGAACAGCATTTTTCCCTGTCGCATAAGCCTTTATTATTTTGACAAACTCTTCGTATGAAGAACCAGGTAATTTATATGTTTCTGACATTATAAGTTCTCCTTTTCTTAATATTATAGGCTTATTATAGCGCATTCCACACAATGTGTCAATATTTTCTATCAACCTATCAATAATTTCTCTTTAAACATTCCTTTACTACAAATTGATTACTTCCGACAAACTCTTATTATGTCTTTCTGATACCGAGGACCAGGCACAAGATAACAACGATATCTGCCTTTAACACTTCTATTGAAAAAGTTGAGTCGATGATATTTCAGAGAAAACAACATCAATTATAAAAGGGACAATGTATGGACATTCTTCAAGATGATTCTTAACTTCTTTGCGAACTTCACCCCATTTAAATCCATTTTCAACCCTTTGGGCTGAGCTGATAAACACATTTAGGCGAATTGGTGGGTTAATCGGATGAAATGGGTAAGGCATATTTACACTTCCCACACCGTTTCGTCGCCGCAGATGTTGCGGATTTTGAGGCGAAGCGGCTTTTTGTCACAGCGGATTTTTCCGTCCCAGAAGTCCTTTGTTTTATTTCCATTTACAATGACATAACCGTTTTTGTCGATTTTGATCTCGCTGTCGGAGTGCCACTCCCCTTCGGTGGCGGTACAGTCAACACTCAAAAACTCAATCAGTTCCAAGCCGTCTTCGCTGATCTCAATGGGCTGATATGGCTTTTTTGTAGAAGAATTCAAGAAAGCTTTTTGGTTGAACTCAGAAATTTTTGAAAGCACACGGTCACTTATAAATCTGTCAATAACAACGAAGTACCCGCCAAACAGATCGTTGTGATTTTCTTCGATATGAAATTCCGCATAATCGCCGATGATCACGTCGTCCAGCACGGTCTTGAGGTCACGCAACTCAATTTCAACCGTCGTGCTGTCGTCCTCCTTAATAAACTGCATGATCTCGCCTTTGTCCGTTATATCTATGTAATAGACGATAACTTTTTTGATGTTGCTGTCCAAATCGGGTATAGCCTGATGAATAATGCGGCTCATCGTTACCTTGTCAAGCAGCTTGGAAGAACTGTCCATCAGATTCGGGACATAAACGGGGACGGTTCCCAGTTTGCTTTCGGAAATCGCGCCCTCCCAGAAGGGATCGAGCGAATCTTCGTTTTTAAGTCCCGGTATCAGGGACTTGATTTTATCCATGGTCTGTACCGGGTTGCGGTAAAGCTGCACGCCGTCCTTGATTTCCAGCACGTCAAATTCCGCGCCGTCCGCTTTCAGGCGGTCCCGGGTGGTTTGAATGGAGTTCAGGCCGATGTCGCAGTGGATAAAGCGGCGGCCGAGCTTGGCGGCCACGGCGGCAGTCACTCCGCTGCCACCGAAAAAGTCGGCAACGATCATATTCTCGTTTGAAGATAATGTTAAGACTCTTTCTAATAACTCTTCAGGTTTTTGTGTGGCGTAATTAACTATTTCACTATTGCTACCTTTTAATGTTGAAATGTCTGTCCACAAATTATTTATAGCCTGGCCTTGATACTCGTCAAGATAAATTTTCTTATATATTTGCTTGTCTTTTGAGTCTGGAAAATGCAAATAACCTAAACGATCTAACTCTTCCATTTTATCACGGGTAATCGCCCAACCATTAGGTGGCATTTTATAACCTTTATAATCGTACATTAAGTTTGGTCGAGGATTTGGGCTTCGCATAACAGTAATCATATATCGTCTGCCATCTTCGTCAGCATATTTGAACTGTTGATTTATATATTCTTCGGAAGCTTCTGTATAAACCGGATTAATAATATACTCGGAAGATTTTGCATACCAAAATATATTGTCATATGCAACAGAAAGAGAATTCATCGTTCCTAATGCAGTACCACCTTTTCGACGCCATACAATTTCATTTATACAATTTGCTTCTCCAAAAATCTCATCCAAAAGAATTTTTACATATGCACCGATATGATAATCTAAATGAACAAAAATTGTGGCGGTTTCGCTCATGATGGATTTGATTGCCATAAGGTTTTCATACATCCAATTTAAGTATTTTTCTTTGTCCCATACATCGCCGTACATCTTTTCCTCAAAGTCTTTCAGTTCATCAATATCAAGCTCCTGTTCAGCCTGCGTAATGGCTTCCGCCACCTTAGGATTGCGGCGAATAAAAACCTTTTTTGCATAGTCCGCGCCGCTGGCAAAGGGCGGATCGATATACACAAGGTCCACCTGAATGTCCTTTTCTTTTAAGTACGCACAGGCAGAGACACATTCGCCATGAATGACCATATTACCGTCAGGATTTTCGCCCACGGTTTCCTGCTTTTCCATTTCATAAAGGGGCATCCCACGCTGTAGCGTCATGGTAACATCGTTTGCGCCCTTGTATTTGAGTATTCTGTTAAAGTTTCCGAGCACAGCCTGTCCTTCAATGGGTTCAGGTATAAACGGCACATATTTAATCGGCATCAGAATCGCCCTCCGCTATTCGTATAGTTTACAAACTGTTCAAATGAAGCAGCCATGCTGGCTGACGTTATAATTTCATTTGCAAGCTGCTGCTTCTGTATTTCAGTCAATTTGCTAAAAGCTGCAATAAAGTTTATCAGCTTGTTTTTTGCATCTATGTAATTGTTTTCAAATTCAATTCCTAATGACGGTCTAAAATCGTTCATTCTTTTTCTCCCTTTTCATTCTGCTTTAATGTAATTAACAATCTCATTATATTGCCTGTTTGATACAGAAGATATTCCAGCACATTTTTGCCGGTTCCGTTATGATGCTTGGCATAATTGTTCATAAAGTTGGTATAGCTCTGCAGTAATGTCTCTAAGTTTTTGCTGATTTCAGAAGGGACGCCGTTTGTTTTCGTATAAGTGCCATATTCCGATTTCAAGTTTTCTAATGCTTTTGTACTGTTAAAGAATTCTTGAAAGAAGCGTTCTAATGCTTTGCGGAACTTATCCGCAACTTCACTTGCTTTTTCATCGGTCAAATCGGAATAATCTTTTAATGCGTTAATCCATTCACTTCGAGCTTGTGGATATTCGCTCAACCATTCCAGTGGCTGTGAAACAAGTGCGTCGTCCAATTCTTTAGCGCCCTTTGGAAAAGCAAAATATTCATCATCGTTTACTATTAAGTCAATTTGAATATGCGCCTCAGCTAGTATGTCAACAAGTAAATTTGCAAAATTCTCTCTTACCCAATTTTTAGGTAACGTTTTTTCTGTTTCTATAGAATTTGTAAATGCAATATAATAAGCCAAAAATTCTTCTAAACTATTACTATGCCGGTCTAATATGGTCAAGCATTGATTGAACCGTTCATAATTATGATAGTCAGCAGAGAGATGATAATCACATTGCGAGCCAGTTAAATTGCAGAAATAAAAATACTCTTCCCATGAAACACATCCTGAATATGGATAATTAGAAATATTATTTAAAATATTAAATATCTTCACCAAAAAATATTTAAACTTATCTTTATCACAGTATCCTATACCCAACTTTTCTCTATAATCTAAAAAGTCCATACTATTCTCCTCCAAAAAACTCATAAATTTTCTCATGCGTCTTCATGATTCTTTCCTCGTCTGGCAACGTATCCTCCAAATACAGATATTCGAACCGTTCATAGCCAAACGCTTTGTTGTTCTGCCTTAAAAACTCCGTTTCCATAAAGGTCCGTTTATCCTTAAAAATCGGGACATTTGCGTAAACATCACCCTTTGTCTCCGCAATCAGCGCCTTATGAATTTTTCCGTCTTTTCGCCGGAGAATCAAAAAATCCGGGGTATAAACGCCGATATAATTCCATTTCCCGCCATCATTCCGATAGCATTTGATTTTAAACTCGGTCATGGCACGGTCACCGTTATAATACACCTCCAAGCCGAGCTTTTCGATTTCATCAAATAATAAAACTTCCCTCAAAAACGTCTGTTCAAAGCCGCTGTCGGTGTGGTAGGGCAGATAATGGAAGGATCGGTCCTTGTTGATGTGAGAGCTGTTCTGTGCCCGCAGAGCTGCGGCCATTGCTGTATTTCCTGTTTCCTCAAGAAGCCGGATGGCATCTTCTGTTTTGGGGTCAATTTTAAGCTTACCCTCGTCGTCCAATATGATTTTTTCAGCGATCGGCTGCGCGGGGTAGTAATCCTGCGGCCTGTCGGTATAAACTTCAGGCGTAAAATTTGCGATATTCAAAAGACCGGCAGATTCGGGAATCAGTTCCTCGGTGGTGTTAAAATCAATCTTATCACAGAAGGCTTTGCGAATATTAGATTCAACCAACTTGCGATCGTATTTGGAACTGTAGTAACGGGAACCGCTCTTTTCGTAAGTGATTGTCTGATAGACGGCTTTGAGAGCGTTTTCAAATTGCATCAGCTCTTTCACCGTGGGATTTCCAAAGCCGCCCTTCATGATGCCGTAAACCCAGAAAAGGAAAGTCGCGGGTTCGGTTCCGTATTCCGAGTCGTCAACGTTTATCGTTGTTTTGCTCTCGGCCATGGAAAGGTCGGTTGTTTTAATCGCGCTATCCACAAGGCGGGCGTTGTCGGCCGCAGCTGCAATGTCACTTGCAGGATCGGCTTTTTCGACCGTAAGGGTATCATAATTGATTTTGAGCTGATAAAATTCGACCTTCGGCAGATTTAAATACGCCGTGCGGTCATAACGTTTTAGCGGTGTTTTGCCATTATCGGCGGAGGAAAATTCTTTCAGCGTAATATGATGCTGCTGTTCAAGCTGTATATTCAATTTGTCGGCATTGCTTTCATTCAAATAAATGAGCGCAGTTTCGGGGCTTCCTTTCACGACTTGACGCAAACAGCGGCAGGAGGTTTGCAAGACCATATTCGTCGGGCAGTCGCCTTCTTGTGAGAGGATAATGCCCGTAAGGCTGCGGCAGTCCCATCCCTCTTTGCCGATCTGCACAAGCAGGACGATACGGTTTTTGGAAATGGACTTGTCCAAAATATCAAACTGCATTTGGCTGTCGACAGGCATGGAATATTGTTTATTTCCTTTATGGAATTTCAGTATCACGTCTGTGCCGAGTTCGTACTCGGCAATAATGCGGGATACCAACGGATAAACCGTTTCTTCCAGCTTTTCAATCGTCCCACAGTAAATACCAAGCTTTGCGGTAGTGCCGTCCGCATAGACTGTGTTCTTGTATGTATCAAGAAATTCTCTGACACCTTTTTCGATAATCAAACTGCTATCTGCAATAACGGCAATTTTAACGATAGGACGTTTTAAAAAGTTGCCAACGCCATCAATCAGCGGATAGTAATATACAATATTCGTGATTTCGGTCGTCCCGACGGAAAGGGCGTCTACGACCTTGAATTTTTCTGCTTTTTCAAGATAAGGTGTTCCCGAAAAGCCAATTACGGAATTAACGGTCTTATTTTGCGCCCACTTGGTTACGACCGCACGGAGTTTTATTTCCTCACTGACAGCGTGATGTACTTCATCAATGAAGATGGAAAGCGACGGCAGCTTGCCGATCAGATTGCGCAATTCGTTTGCCTGCCGTTCTTTTTCATCGTCGCTTTCCTCAAATAGGCTGATTTGACCGTTTTTCTCCTGAATGCGGTCGAGAACGACCTTTTCGGCATTTGTGACGGCAACCAGTCCGAAAAGCTCGGAAAGTGGCTGATGATTTGCAATTTTCTGGACGTTCGGATTTTTGGTTTTGTTTGATTTGCTGGCTGTTTTTGCCTGATCGAGCACCTCAAAGGAAATCATGCGTTTCAAATCCGTTGCCGCAGGTTCGGGGATGATCCACGCAGGATCAAAATTCTGTATAGTTTTCAAGCTCGGCACAACGGAAGATTTCAGCCCGGACGGTGCGAAGATCATGAAATTATGTGCAAAGGCAGGATTCGTCGGCTCCTTGAGGGCAAAATACAAATCAAGATAGATAAACGCTGCCATTAAATAGGTTTTACCTGCGCCCATCGGCAAGCTGAACAGATAATCAGTATAGGAAATGCCGTAAAAGGCCGTATGGAAGAAACGATTATAGTCAATGCTTGATGGATCTTTCTTGATTTGCTTTTCGAGTTTTTCGGAAACTTGTTCACCTTTATCGTTGGTCAAACGAGCATATTCAAATAATGCCGTTGCCGCAGGATTTTCCTCTAAGTATTCACGAGTTGCCATAGATAACTCTATGTCGTTCAGATTGATAGAATTAAAGCACCCATTTCTAAAGAGAAATTGCAAGGGCTTACATTCGCAACCGATTTTGAGGAACAGATAAACTTTGATAGCTTCAATCTGAGCATCTCTCATTTGTCCGATTTTCTCTATATATTCAATTAAATTACGAACAGTGCATTGCTCAGAAGTATACCACTCTTTGCACTTGTTCTCTATCATTTTATAGAACATATTGTTCCTCCAAGAATCAATGTTTAAACCAAAACTTCCCATTTTCCGTAGTGTTTGCCGTCTACTCTACGGATATATTGTTTCTCTTTTAGAGAGTCTATAATGCGCTTTATGCTTCTGACAGATTTTCCTGTTTGTTCTGCAAGTTCAGCTTACTTAATAGACGGGTTCTTTTTTATTAAATCTAATACCGCCACTTCTTCTAAAGTACACTTCAAAGTGTCAATTTGGCACTTTGGCGTTTCACTTTTGGCACTTTGGGAAGCGTTTTCATCCACAAAATCAACGTGCATATAGCGATTCTTTGATTCGTAGTTTGTACCGAGCAGAAGATTTGCGAAAAACAATTCCAAAAATTTTGCGGTGGAATGAATACCTTTTTGTAAATCGTTGTAGTTTGCACGAACTAGTGCGTTACGGATAATTCAAGGTATCTTTTATGCTGTTGAAATCGGCGTAGATAACCGATTCGCCGTTCAGTATCCATTCCTTTTTGGAAATGTTGTATTTTCGGATTTGTCCAGCGTGGTCGAATACGCCCTCGAACAATCTGCGATAAATACGCTTCTGTGCTTTATCGATGGTTATTTTACCCTCGATGTGATCCTTTGCAGTATCCAGCAACTAATCAGAGGTTTTCAGTCCGTCAACCGCCTGCAAACCGATAGCAGTTTGACAAGCTTCGTTTTTTTTCGGTTCTTTCAGGCTCGCCCTGTCTGATATATTCTTCAAGTTCAAATTGCCAATTCTTGTCTGGCATATTTGCACCTCATTTTATTTTGTAATTCTCTTCCCAAAATTTTTCTTGATACGTGTTTGCACCCTCTGGCTTTTGAAACTCGCATTGTCCTATATTTTGATAGTCAACAATTTGTTTAAGTTCCGCCAACGCTAATCTATGTGCTGCTTTTGAAAAAGAAATGTCTCTATAATCTATTTCTTCTATTTCAACTTGAATTTTATAACCATCGTCTAAATATTCCGCTATCTTTGATGGTACCAATTTTGAATAATCATTTTTTAAAAACATATAGATGTGACCTTGGCTTGACCCAAACAATCTTGAGGCTATACTTGTGGATTTTCCAATGTAAAAACAATGTTTTTCAGCATCTTTGATTTTGAAAAACTTATAAATGCCAACAATATTGTCTTTATTTAGTTTCTTTTTATCATACAATACAAAAATTTCCTTTTCTTCTGCTTTTTGAATTTTTTCCTCGTAGGTCATAATTACCTCTTTTATAAGTTTGCATTGCTCAGCTTGGCTTTTACATTAAATAGAAAATTACAATTCTTCCGTCTTAAAGGTTGTATAACCCTCATAGTAGTAGCTGTGATCGATGCCTTTCATATAGACCTCACGGCTGTTTATTTCGTCTGTAAGCGCACCCTTTAGCAACACTTTGATTTCCACATCTTTAATCGGGCTGCGTTCCATTGCGAGCAGGTAATCTTCTTTATCAACCTTGCTCCAGTCGACAACCTTGCCGATTTCATTTTTCAAAATATGGTCAAGCCAAATGCGGGTGCTGCGGCCGTTACCTTCCCGAAAAGGATGGGCAATGTTCATCTCAACGTACTTTTCCACAATCTCGTCAAAGGTTGACTGCGGCATTTTATCAATGTTATCAAGCGCCGCCTGCAAGTACATTAAAGGCGCAAAGCGGAAATTGCCCTTTGCCATATTCACCGTGCGAAGCTTACCGGAGAAGTCGTAAATATCTTCAAATAGGAACTTGTGGATTGTCTGCAAGGTGGAGAATTTACCCGCCGGGAGAGAATCAAGTACACCGTTTTCAAATAATTCCACAGCCTTTTTCTTGCTGATGCGCTCTTCTTCACGGGCAAGGTCGGCAGAATTTGTAAGCCCTAATTTATTTTCAAGTGCCATATCTGCACCTCCGAAATCAATTACTTTTCTGATTATGGATTTCTTTCAAATCCTCTATGGCAAGTTCAGGATCCATCGTGTGAAACATCATATAATTCCGTTTCATTGTTTGGACGGGAGCTTGTTTATAAATTTTTGCGCTGTCCTCACCGTTGTAATAGTGCCAATAACGGTAGATATAGCCGATCCAGTACAGCACATCCGCAGAAAATACCTCTCCGTTTCTTGTAAGCAATTCGCCCGCAGCAGAAGCGACTTCCTCAAGCAAGTATTCTTCTCCCGCCCACTGCATACGGTTATATGTTGAATCAAGCTCCTTTGCGGTATCGGACGTCATAAACGCCTTGATAAAAGCGGCGCTGTCATATTTCTTCTCGGCAGATAATTCAAATAATCTGCCCTGAATATCACAAAGCTTTAGCTGAAGCTCATTCATTGTTTTCCTCCGCTCTTAGCCTCGTCGAGTATTTCATCAAAGAACATACCCTCACGACGATAGTTCTTGCAAATATCGTTGGCAAGGGAAATTCCTCTCGTCCGGTTTTCTTCGGCTACTTCTTTCATAAACAGTCTTTCAAGATAAGAAAGCGCAACCTCTGTTTCAATATGAACAGCATCACAGCCCTTTTGTGAAACAGTCACATACTGCTTACCAAGCTGAAGGGCGGAAAGACTCTTGATAAGCGCCATATCGGTCACATTGCCGACAAAAAAGTTATCGATAACGAAAAACATGCGGTCGTTCGCAATGCTTCCGATAATCAGATCCTTGTTTAATGTCATATCACGATACTTGTTGCAGAAAGGCGTACCGCTTATTTTTTCCATTTTTCCTCTGTGGTATGCGACAAGCATTGCCCAGTCAATATCAGCGGGAACTTCAATCTGAGCGAGCGCATCCACACTTACAGAAACAATGTAAAACTTAGACTTATCATAGTCGCAGATCAACGTAAGTGCCTGACCGGGATCGGTTCCCATATAGAAGCCTTTGCCAAAGTCACATTGTTTTCGGCTCTTGGGCTCAATAGGGCCATTAATACCCGATTTTGAGCCGTGATAAAGAAGCACTCTGCCCGCATCCAACTGAATGGCATCCGATTCCTCTGCAATCCTTTTCAGAGTCATATCATAAACAGGGACATGCTTTTCCTTGCATAAATCAAACATCTTTGATTGTGCCAATTTGTTGGGCACAGCACGACCGTTCTCCCAACGATTCACGGTTTGGAAGGTAACATTAAGTCGTTCGGCGAACTCGGTCTGACTCATATTCAAATATGCTCTTATCTGTTTTATAAGCTTCCGCATAATGCCACCTCTAAATATAACATTATTCCTATTTAATATTATACCTAATGTTATACTCTGTGTCAATGCATTTTGCTCAGAAATTAATGCAATCATCATACAAACGGCGGCTTTGTATTCGTAGATGAAACGAGCAAGCCGCCGTAAAATTTATAATGTCATTATCTGATCTCTATCCGTTCCTGCGGCAGAGCATATTCATCTCCCACCGTTCCGTTAAGTTCATCCGTAAGATACGTCATAAGTATCTCATAATCCAGCATTCCTTCATTGATTGTCAGCTCATTGTCCATAAACATATTCAGTCCGTCCCCGCCTTCCTTAATCAGGTAATTGTGGGATGCTACTGTATATACTTCATCCGGCACAAGCTCCGTATAGCTGCCATCCTCTTTCAGAACCATGACATCCTTTACTCTCCGGTTGGCCCCACAGGAGAGGAAATTTCCCTGTTCATCCGTCTCCACCGTGGATTCCACAGAAGTGTCGATCACATATTTAAGGCCCGACACCTGCAAAAAGCCTCCGTTTTCACCCACTGCATTTTCTCCGTCGTCCGCATCGGGCAGACAGGAGCGGCTCGCCATCTCCAGGGCATCCAGGATTTCCTGCCCTGTGGCTTTTGCCACGCAGAGCGTATTTCCGTAGGGATGCACTCTCAAGATATCCCCATAAGTAATCTCTCCATCGGAAATATCTGCCCGGATGCCTCCGCCATTCACAAGTGCGATATCCGCTCCTGATTCAGCCCGATATGCGTCCGCACAGAAATCCCCCAGATTGGTCTCTCTGTTTCTGATCAGACGCATACCGGAATCAGAAGCTGTTGTAAGCGCTACCTCTGATACAGCGATGCTTTTTGACATCTCGGCTTCAAACTTTTCTTCCATACTTTCTATGCTGCCTGCCATTTCGCTGTCTTTCTCCGGATATGCCCCGATCAGCCCTGTCTGGAGATTCCCATTCGCGGTGATGGTAAGGCAGCCGATATTGCAAAGCCCCGTGCCTGTGGAAGACAAAAGTACATTCTCCCCATCCGCATTTTTTACAATATCACAGGGTATTTCGCTGTGGGAATGGCCATCCAGCACGGCGTCGATCCCCCTTGTATTTGCAATCAGTTCAGGGGATGTAAACGGCGAAGATTCCTCATCTGTCCCAAGATGCGCAAGAACCACGACATAATCCGCGCCGGCCTTCACGCAGGCGTCTGCATTTTCCTGCACGCATTTGTATAATTCTTCCCCGCTTTTCCCGCAGAAATCGTATACATAATTTCCGTTCTCATCACAAAAGTATGTCGGAACGGATGTTATGATGCTCTCCGGCGTTAACACCCCGATAAAGGCAACTTTCACATCCCCATAGGATACGATCTTGTACGGCAGAAGCCGGGAAAGGAATGCCACATCCTCCTTCCCTGTATAGCGAATATTGCAGCCAAGATACTGGGCGCCGCTCATCTCCATAAGCCGGTCAATCTGCTCCATCCCATAATCAAACTCATGGTTTCCAAGTACTGCGAAGTCATATCCCGCACGGTTCATAAGCTCCGCCGGATATTCCCCTTTGGAAACCGTTCCGATCACGTCTCCCTGCAGGGCATTTCCGCAGTCTGCCAGCGTGACATAGGGGGTTCTTTTCTCACACCACTGTTTGTATGCCACAAGTCCGGCGTAGCCGATCTCATCATCCACGGCACAATTCACATCATTCGTATATAAAATGATGATGTCATCCGCTTTTTCCTTTTCTTCCGTTTCCTCTGAATCATTGCACCCGCTCAAGATCAGCACAAGCGCAAATATACCTGCCAGAAAACAATGCCGCTTTTTCTTAATGCTTTTAAAATTCATTTTTTTCCTCCTTGCAAACAATTTATGCCAGCTCTTAATGCGTCACAAAGAACATGACGGTAAAGAGCACCGCGATTACCCATGTCCCTGCTTTTATTTCCCTTGCCTTTCCGGTAAATACGCTGATAAGCACATAAGAAATCACGCCGAAAGCAATGCCGTAAGAAATATTGTAGGTCATAGGCATAATCGCCAAAGTTAAAAATGCCGGAACCGCCTCTTCTGTTTTCAGCCAGTCTATATTTCTGGCGCAGTTCATCATCATAATTCCCACATAGATGAGCGCCGCCGATGTCGCACATCCCGGCACAAGTATGGCAATCGGGCTTAAAAACATGCTGACAAAAAACAGCGCTCCTGTTACCATGGCGGACATACCTGTCCTACCGCCCTCTGCAATGCCTGTGGAAGCCTCCACATAAGAGCTTACCGTGGATGTGCCGCAGACTGCGCCGCATGTGGTGGCTATGGCGTCCGCAAGCATCGCTTTATCCATGTTGGGCACTTCCCCTTTTTCGGTCAGAAGATTTCCCCTTGCGCAGGCTCCATACAGGGTGCCGATCGTATCAAACATATCCACCAGACAGAACGCAAGCGAAGTCGTCGCAATCAATACGGCAAGCTCCATTCCGCTGTGATCTGCCAGATATGACGAAAAATCAAAGCCTTCCGTAAAAACCCTGCCAAACGCCTGTGTGCCAAAGTCTCCAAATGCCGCGAACGGGTTAAAATTCAGATTATCCGCAAAACCCTCATAGAATCCGGGAACCGTAAAACCGAGAAGATAGTACAGCGCCGTTCCCCCAAGTATGCCCCAGAGCACAGCGCCCCTTACCCGCCTGCATGTCAGAACCGCAATCGCAATTAAAGCGAAAATTGTGACAAGCATCGGCATGATATCCTTCCACGCCACATTTCCGGAAAGAAGGTTGAAGGAGGCAAGGCTGACATATGTGGCGGGATCTGACACCACGATTCCGGAATCCACAAGACCGATAAAGGCAAGGAACAGCCCGACTCCTGCGGGAATCGTCACCCTTACCGAGGTCGGGATCGCCTCAAATATTTTCTTTCGCAGCCCTGTCACCGTAAGCAGTATGAACAGGATCCCGTCAAGCAAAACGAGCAGCAGGGCGTTGGCATAGCTTAACCCAAAGCCGAAACACACCGTATAGACAAAGAAGGCATTGGAGCCCATAGCGGAGGCCTGCGCCAGCGGCAGATTCGCCAGAAGCCCGATCAGTACCGTCCCGATACAGGCGGAAATTGCAGTCGCAATATAAATCGCGTTATATGACACCCCCCCTGGCAGCTCCGCAAACATTTCGGAGTTGACCATAAGGATATATGCCATGGTCATAAAGGTTGTAACTCCTGCCAGAACTTCCGTTTTCACTGTAGAACCGGCTTCCTTTACATGAAATATTTTTTCTGTTGATAACTTCAATTCTTGCACCTCTCTTTCTTTCGGTTTTGCCGTCTGTTATATTTTTATGACAAGGCTGTTTGCGCCGTCCGTATGATCGTAACGGAACCCACTGACCGAAGCCTTTACAATCTTAACGGAAAGCTCGTCGCCGTCCTCCATCGGATCATAACGCTCCCCCTGCCAGGTAAAACGCATTTCCAGGCTGTCTTCTTTCTCCGAATACTCCGCCGAAACCGTGATCGGGAATTCCGCTTCCTGCGCCGGGACAAGATTCTGCGCCAGAATTTCCTCATATACACGGCGAAGATTTTCCACCCGTTTTTTCGACAGCAGGTTCCTTTCCCCAAACTGACGGATGCTTTCCGACATACCGATAAAATCATAGTCCAAAGACTCTGCGGAAAGGGTGAGCGTTTTCAGCCTTTTTACAAAGGCACGGGTTTTATCCCGCTTCGGGCTGTCAAAAATCTCGTCCGGGGTTCCTTCCTCGTAGATCAAACCCTCGTCCATATAAAAGATCCGGGTAGAAACATCACGGGCAAACTGCATTTCATGCGTGACGATCATCATGGTAAGTCCTTCCGACGCAAGCCGCTTCATAACGCTGAGCACCTCTCCTACCATGGTCGGATCCAGCGCCGATGTCGGCTCATCAAAAAGCACGATTTCCGGATCCATGGCAAGGGTGCGGGCGATTGCCACCCTCTGTTTTTGCCCGCCGGACAGCTCGTCAGGATAGCTTGCCGCTTTCTGCGCCATTCCCACCATGCGCAAAAGCTCCATTCCGTCCCTGAGCGCCTCCTGTTTTGGCACACCCTTTAACACGGTGGGCGCGAGAATCACATTTTCGATCACCGTCAGATGCCCGAACAGGTTGAAGGACTGGAACACCATACCCATACGCTGTCTGAGCATATTCAGGTTTACTTTTTTATCCGAAGTATCCTCTCCAAATATTTTAATTTCTCCGCTCGTCGGCTTCTCCAGTCGGTTAATGCAGCGCAGCAGCGTGGATTTGCCGGTGCCGGACGGTCCAATCACCGTTATGACATCGCCTTTAAAAATTTCCGCGCTGACGTCCCCGAGCGGCGTAACATTCGGGTAGGATTTTTTGAGATGGGAGATGGCAATAACCGGTTCCGCGCCGCCTGTCTCTTCCGTGAGATCTGCGGTTTCGGGAGCTGCGGTTTCATGCCTTGTGGCAGGCGCTTTTTCGGCGTTTTCAATCACTGCCATAAGCCTGCCCGCCCGTTTGCGGCGCGCTTTCGGACCGGTCCGCCTTTCGGCGATCCCCAAAAGCGAAGTCAGCACCCACGCCAGCAGGAAGTATATAACCGCCGATGCAATAAGCGGAAAGAACGCCTCAAAGGTCCGGCTGCGGATAAGGTCGGTCGCTTTCGTAAGGTCCTGCACCGCAATGTATCCTACCACCGAGGTCATTTTGAGCATGGAAATAAACTCGCCCTTATAGACCGGCAGGATATGCCGGAGCGCCTGCGGGGCAATGATCCTGGTAAAGGTCTGCACACGGCCAAAGCCGATTGCCGTAGCGGCTTCCCACTGTCCCGCATCAACGGCGTTTATGCCGGTCCGCATCATTTCGGACACGTACACTGCGAAATTAACGGAAAACGCGGCGATCGAGACAAGGATCCCGTTAAGGTGTACCTTTGCAAATACCACATAAAACATCAGCATCAGCAGCACAAGCACGGGTATGCCCTGAAGCAGGCGTATAAATCCCGCGGTAATTTTGGACACTGCCGGGAAACGGCTCCTGCGCAGAAGACACAGCCCGAAGCCCAGTATAGTGCCGAACAGCGCCGCAAATATAGCGATTACAAAGGTCACCCCAAGGCCGGAAAGGATCATTTTCCAGCGGTTCTCCTGAATAAATGTTTTTTGAAAGCTCTCGGATAAGCCGTCAAAGAAGCTGCCGCTTTCCTGCTCTGAAATGATTCCCAGGTCCTCCGCCCGGACCAGAAGCACCGTTCCGCCTATATAATGCGGTTCTGCAAGGTCAATGCTCTCCCTGCGTTCTTCCGTTATACTGATAGAACCGGAAACAATATCCGCCCGCCCGCTTTCGAGCATGGGAAGCAGCACGTTAAAGGTTCCCTGCGTGATCGCAAGCTCCATGCCAAGCTCCTTTGCGATCAGAGAAACCAGCTCCACCTCCAGTCCAAGCGACTCGCCGTTTCCGCCGACATAGCTCATGGGTTCCAGCGTGGAATCGTGAACATATCGAAGGGTACCGTTCGGCGCGTCATAATCGCCTACGTCTATCGTCTTTTTGCTCTCGTCCGCCCCAAGCCATTTTTCACGGAGCGCCTGCAGAGTCCCGTCGGCCTCATATTTTTCGATGATGGCGTTCACCTGCTCCGTCAGCGGACTGCCCTTTTGCAGACCAAGGCCATAGCTGTCCGGCGCTACCTTTTCGGGGAATATCGCAAACTCAGGCTGACGCGCCACGGCAAGCTCGGCTATCGGCATATCATTTATTATCGCATCCAGCGTTCCTGTCTTCAGCGCCAGCAGCTGCGAGGAAAAATCATCATAATATTGGGGAATCGTACCGTCCACAACTTCGTCAAGCAGTTTGTCTTGAACCGTTCCGGTCATCATTCCCACCTTTTTGCCGGAAAAATCCTGCAGGCTTTGATAACGGACGCCGCCGGAGCTGCCCGCAACCACCGCAACGATCCCGCCCGTATAATTCGGCTCGGAGAAATACACTTTTTTGGTTCTTTCCTCGGTCACGGTAAAACCGGATGCCCCCATGTCATACTTGCCGGACTCCACGCCGGAAAGAAAAGCAGCCGACTGCACATCATGGATATTCAGTCCATAGCCATGTGCCTTGCAGAAGCGCGCGATAATATCCACTTCATACCCAACCGTCTGATTGTCCTTTACGTAGGCAAACGGCGCGTTCCCAAGACATACCGCAAGCTCCACCATGCCGTTTGACGCGGGCAGGTTTTCAAAGGCTTCAACCGTCTTTAAGCTCTCGTCTGAGCCAAACCAGATGTCCTCCAGCTCTTCCAGCGTACCGTCGGCTTTCAGCCCGGCAAGAAACTGGTTGATTTCATCGCACAGGCGTTTTCCCTTGTCCGTCTTTGGAAGTGCAAACGCATAACTGTCCTCTGTCAGATATTCCTGCAGATAGGCGACGCCATCACTTTCCGAACACAGCATGCGCGCCATCGGCTCGTCCATGAGGAAAGCGGCAATCTTGCCCTGTTTGACGGCTACGACCATGTCCGTATATTCATTGTAATATTTTTTGTCAGCATCCTGTATAAATTCATCGGTGTACTGGTCAAAGGTACTTCCGGTCAAAATACCAATAGCCTGTCCGTCCAGCTGACGGATACTGCTGATCTGCTCGCTTTTTCCGCCGCTTTCCGCACAGCCGCCAAGAAGCAGGCATATCAGAATGATCGGCAGGGACAGGATTTTGAAAATTTTATTGTTTTCTTTCATGACACACCTCTTTTCAGTTTATTTTCGTCAAGCATTCCGACGCTGTCCGCTGCAAGCGCTGCCTGATATGGTTAATTTTTAAGGGCGGAATCTATCCAGTCACAGGACGGCATAAAACTTTTGTCCGTATAGGCATCCCCTGCCACATCCGAAAGATTTTTTACTGTAATGTTCTGCCCGGACATAACCTGCTCCTGCGTCACCACCACGGACGGGATCTCCATCCACATTCCCGGACTTGCATAATAGCTGGAAGCCGCTTTGATATCGTCATACTGTCCGGCCATTTCCAAAGCCAGCACCCGGCAGGCAAACTCTCCGTTCATCGTCCAGTTGGTTGTGGCGCAGGCCTTCCAGTTTTTGCCTTCCGCCATAAGCTGGATATCCTCGTCACAGATATCTGCCGATACCATGGGAATATCGCTGCCCAATTCCCGCAGGGCTTTATATACGCCTCTGGCATAGGCGTCATAGCAGCACCATATGGCGTCTATTTCACCGTCATTGTATTTTCCTATTATCTTCTCTGCCGTTTCCTGCATGGAAGATACCGGGTTTAAGTGATCCTCCGGAGCCATCTGCTCCAGCGTCTTGATCTGTCCCTCGGTTTCATAAGGCTGGTAGCCGACCTGGCGGCGGTCAAAAGCAATAATGTAGTTTTCCTCCTGTACCTGCAGTATATTGACCGGTTCATTTTTTGCCGCTTTGTCCGGATACATGGCCAGAATCTCCTCCACCAGAGCCGCCGCAAGTCCGGAATCCTGCTGGAACAGCTGAACCACGCCGTCAATCGTTTTCGTTTCCCCGTTTTCATTTCTGAAAGAGGTATCAAAGGTCGCTATTTTCAGATTCGGATATTCTTCCAGCACGCCTGTCAGAAATTCCCACGCATAATCTACTCCGCCATGTGACACCAGCAGTCCGTCATAGCCATCTTTTGCGCATTGCAAAATTCTGTTTTTCCATTCTTCATCGCTATCCTCGCAGAAAAAAGTGTCCGCCTCCATGCCGAGGGCTTTCGCTGTCTTTGTAAAGGACTCCGACCACAGCTCAAAAATGGGCGAGGAAGACATATACATGATATACGCTATTTTTTTCCCTTCCACCGGACTATTTTCCTTTTGGGAGCAGCCTGCCAGACAGGTAACTGTCAAGATGGCCGCCATAAGCAAAAACAGAGTCATCCAAAATCTACATTGTTTCTTCGTCATGATCTACCTCCTGTTTCAATAGCATCTGATCTGTTTTATGTCTCAGAAGCAGCAGCATATCAAGCTGCTTTGAATCAATAAGCAGCCCATTTTCCCGAAATAACAGCAGGAGCTTCCTCCGGTATTCTTTTTCGCTCAGGTTTGTATATTGTTTTGCAAGCTCATCCATCTTTTGCCGCAATTCGGCATTCGTATCCAGTTCCCAGTTGAATTTTGCAGCTTCATCAAAGGAAAGTGTTTTCTTTTTCCAAGGCCATTTCATACCAGAGTTCCTTTCTGCAATTATAGAAGCCCATGATCCCTTGCCAGGTTTTCAATGCTCCTGTCGTAAGTTGCCTCCGCTTCTTTTGAAAAGAAGCAGCCCGGAACACCCTCATTGTTGTCACGGTGGTGCGCCACGCAAGCGCAGCATTTCCCATGGCGCGGGCAGTCATAAGTACAGGGGCAGGGTCTGTTGTTGTCACAAGTGTTCATAAATAATTCCTCCCGATTTTTCCTTATTTTCTACAAAATATAACACAGCATTATTTAAAAATAAGGGAGGATGTCGGATTTGGTCGTTTTGATTCCGAAATTGGTCGCCGGCGGAAAAGAAAAAAGCCGCCCGAAGGCGGCTTTCAAAAGCTGAAACCATATGAAAAAATCACGGATTTAGAATCACACAGGCAGTACAAATGCCTTCCTGAATTTTATAGTTAATCTCTCCCTGATACCTGATCGATGAGGAAATGATACTGTCAATTCCGATACTTCGCGCAGCCGGCAGTCCGTTTTCTAACTTCAGATCCGCGCTGCAGGGATTACTGACGGCAATCACCGTTTTTTTTCCTACATTCCTGATATGGACCTGAATCGGGCCGGAGCTTTTCCGTGCAACGCAGGCGTTCAGCGCATTTTCCAGAAGGTTGGCAAGAATCGCCACAAAATCCACATCGGCGACTCCCGACTGTGCCGGGGTATCCGCCTGCGCCATATATTCCACGCCCGCCTCTTTTGCCTTTCCCGCGTAAGAACTCAGGATGCCGTTGACTGTGACGTTCGGACACCATGCCGGGAAACTCTCCGACGCTTCTTGGTTCTGCCCTAAATACGCTAAGATTCCCTTTGTGTCACCCGCCTGCGCCATAGCCGCAATTCGCTCGTCGTGATGCCGCAGATCGTGACGGATCCGCCGGTTCTCCTGCTCGGTTTTCCTTGCATTTTCCACATAGGATATCAGGTACTCGACGTTCTGCTTTACCAATTCATCCCTTGCTTCCTTTCGCATCTGATAGATGCTGCTGATGATCAGGATGTTCGCTACGGCAAACGAGCACACAAGCAGAAAGAACAGCAGTACGGTGTTCGAATTGATCCCGTTATCTGCACTGATTTTTGAGAGAAGCATCACGAAAGTAAAAAAATATATTACAGAGACGATACTTAGCGATATCCAGTTTTTTGTACGAAACCCGCTGACCTCGCGGATGATTGGTCTGCCATGCATATAATACGCAAAGAAAATTGCAAAACAAATAACGCCATAGAACACACCCCGTATAAAATACACAAAAGTGTCCGACCCGTCCGGCACAAGCAAATAGCCGCCATAAAATGAAACGGACAGTGCAATGCAGAAAACGCAGCCATATGTGATCCAGAGATAGCATTTCTTCCAAAATCCGTCTGCTGACGCATATATAAAAATTCCCCAAAAGTATAGATACGAAAGCAGCAAAGCAACCGGCATTCTCCATGGCTTTGCCAGCAAAAGAAAGGCGAAACTCACCTCCAGAAAAAGAAATATGCCTGACGACCCCCACAGCAGCGCCGTCTTTTTTACCGAGTATTTTCTCTCCTGCAGCAAAAGTCCTGCCGTCAGATGCGTTGCAAAAAACAACAAGCTGACAAAAAAGGCGATTGTGATGATCTGAATCACCGACATCAGTTTCCTGCCTCCTTTAAGTAAAAATCAAAATACGCCTGCTTTAGCTCAGAGCGGCACCGCCTTGGAACAGGAATGAGGGTTTCGTCATCCATCAGCAGATCCGGGCCGGAAAAACAGCGGACATGATTCAGATTGACAATATAAGAACTTCCGCACATTATCATGCCTTTTTTGCCCATGATACATTCCTGAAGCTGCGCCGGCAATACCCACACAGAAAGTTTTTTCCCGGAAGCAAGGGAAAACACACGCCGTTTGTCTCTGGTTTCTATGTACAAAATATCTTCCAGCGCGATGCGGTGCAATTCTCCCTCACAGCGGAGCAGAATCCATGTTTTTTGCTCACGCATGGTAATGACCCGTTCTAAGGCCGCGTCAAACTGTTCCTGCGTGTAAGGCTTGCAGATGTAGTCTGCGGCATGTATGGAAAAGGCGTCAACCGCATAATCCGAGCTGGTCGTCAGAAAAACAATATCCGTATTTTCACTGAAGCGGAGAATATCCCGCGCCAATTCTGTTCCCAGCATACCAGGCATACAAATATCCAAAAGCGCAATATCGGGACCGCCTGTTTTATCAAATGCTTCCAGCATTTCAAATGCGGACGAATATACGTCAAACTCGATACCATGCTCACTATGTGCCGCTATGTAAACCCGGAGATTATCCACGATCTTTTTCCTCTCTCCGGCCTCATCATCACAAATAGATATTTTAAGCATTGTTCCGCTTCCTTTCTTTGCGACGCCTTATTTTACCCTATCCTAAAATACTCCAAATACTTCTTGAACTTGTCCTGCGCCGAAAGGCAGGTGTCGGTGAGGCAGCCCTTTTCCTGCGGCCACTCTTTCAGTCCGCGGTAATAGAACAGCTTGATCTCGTCCTCGATGATGAACGGGACGATGTCATGCTTCAGGCACTCCTTGAACAGGATCAGCCGTCCGACGCGGCCGTTGCCGTCCTGAAAAGGGTGGATACGCTCGAACCGCACATGAAATTCAAGGAGATCGTCAAGCGTGACGGTTTCCTTGCCGTTGTAGTCGGCAAGCAGCCGCTTCATCTCGGCGGACACATTCTCCGGAAGGGTCGTCCCCATGCCGCCGACCTCGTTCGGCAGCTTTTTGTAATCGCCCACGGCGAACCAATCCTTTTTGGCGTCGCCGGTACCGGTTTTGAGCAGGAGGTGCAGATGCTTGATCCACTTCTCGCTCAATCGCAGCTTTGCGCCGTCAATGATCGCATCAATACAGCGGAAATGATTGGTCGTCTCGATGATATCGTCCACGCGGATGCTCTCGTCGGTGGCGCCGATGGTGTCGGTTTCAAAAATATAGCGGGTCTGATCGTGGGTGAGACGGCTGCCCTCAATGTGGTTGGAATTGTAGGTCAGTTCAATCTGAACTTTATGATAGATCCCGCCGCGGATTTGTCCGTTTTTTTCCTCTTGCAAAACGGAAAGCAAGGTGCGTGCCGTTGCTTTTTTATTGCTCCGTTCGGGCTTTTCGGCAGTTTCGGGGATATTCCAAGTCTTGCCCGTGAGAAACGCGCCGGAAATGCGGCCTTGTGCACAGTAATTCCGAACGCTGCGCTCGGACATATTCCAAAGCACCGCGATTTCTTTGACGGATAGATAATTCATACCGCACCTCCCTTTTTATTTTTATAGTATATCACATGATCGGCAAAAAAATCAATTTATAAACTGTATTTTGCTGCATTATATAGTAAGATTTCCAGATAGAACACGCCATCTTTCGCGCTCCACTCCAATGTTCCATGGTATTTTTCAACCACCTGCCGGACATTCTGCATACCGATCCCATGTGTTCCCGCCTTTTTCTTTGTCGTCTGAAGCATCAGCCCGTTATCCGGCGTTCCCTGTTTTCCGTCCAGGTGCCCGTCATAGGAATTCTCCATAGTAATCACCAGATTTCCCATCGCATACCGGATCCTGACGGAAATATAGGGCTGCGGCCCGTGTTTTTGTTCCCTTGCCTCCCGGCAGGCTTCCAGCGCGTTATCCAGAAGATTTCCAAACAGGATCACCTGATCGACAGGATTGCTGCCCATATTGACCGGGATCTGCAGTTCCGCATTCATTTGAATCCCCGCTTCCTGCGCCTGCTGATTTTTCAGATTCAACATCGCATCCAGGATCAGATTGCCGGACTCAATGCTTCCCTGCCCGCCTGCAGCGTCCATTGTAATCCCCTGAATATACGCCTTGATCTCCGTCAGGCAGTCCCGGCTGTTTTCTCCCGCAAGCCCTGCCTCACAAAGCTCCTGCAGGATGCTGAAATGATTATTCATATCATGGCGAAAGGCACGCATTTCTTTCCGGTTTTCCTGCATACTGCGATACCATTCCTGATACAGGGAAATCTGATTCTCATAAATCTGATTTTCCATTTCCGTCTGATTTTTTTCTACGGATACGCGGTAAAAATAGTAATTTAACAGATTTACGACAATCAGCGTCAATATCATCACTATCTGTGGAACAGAAAAATTATCCTGACCGATACCGCCAAGCCCCATCAGGAAAAGAACGAGAAAGCTCCCGCCTGAAACCAGTAAAATCCCGATCCAGTTTTTTAATGCAATTCTTCCTGATCCATACTTTTTTCGGATATGGGCAATGGGCGGGATCAACAAAAGCATAAGCACCTGTTTTGCGATCATAAGAATATATATGACGGCGACACGGGTTTGCAGCGTTCCGATATCCAAACCCCCGGACTTCATCACGCTCCCAACCAGCAAAATGCTCAACGCCAGACTGATCAGATAAAATGTAACGGTAAAAAACAGAATCTGTTTCCGGGAACCCGAACATAGAAATTCGGCAATCGCGCACATTCCCAAAACGCAGACCAATTCGTTTACAACGGTATTCCCGGGCCACTGCATTGCCAAAGCTCCTGCTGCCTGCAGCGCACACCAGCATAACGGCATCCACCAGACAGACCGTTTCCACGGAAGCATTTCCTTTAAGTATATGGTAAAAACCACCATCTGCAAAATACAGACTGTAATCTCTAAGACGATTTCCCGCATAGTTTTTCCTCTCCGTAAACCCTTTATTTCCACATCGCTTTAAATTTACTTTGCACGCCTTGTCTGTACCGCGGACTGATACGGAATTCCATCCATTTCGTACCGTTCGCCAACACTGCTTTTTCCTGATCCAGATTTACCAGGTACTGCAGGTTGATCATCACTGATTTACTGATCCGCACAAAGCTGCCGCTCAGTTTTCCAACCTGCGCTTCCACTTCATCCAGTTTACTGTAAAACCGCTGTTCGCCGGCTTGTCCCACAATCACGATCTGCCGTTTATCACTCATAAAATAGAACACATCCTTTAACAGGATCCGATACCGGTTTCGATTCTGGCTGAACTCAAAAACCGGCACTATTCCGGCAAGCCGTATCATGGTCTCCAAAACCTGGACCGCCCGTTTGGGCTGTATGGGTTTCGGAATAAATCCACAGGGCTGTACGGAAAAAACATCGTCGATATATTGCCGATAGCCGGTAATAAATGCGATCAGCGTCGCGGGATATTTCTCCCGAAGCTGCTCCGCAATCCGGATCCCATTTTCAGAGCCCAGCTCAATATCCAGAAAAACACTGTCATATGGGGGCATTTCCTCTATCTCATATAAAAAATCTTCTGCTGCCGTAAAAATATGAATATCCAGTTTCAACCCACAGGCTGCTTCTTTCGCACATAAAATTGTCTGCAATTCCTCATCAAACCGGATCTCATCATCACAAATTGCAATCCGCATATGTAAATCCTCCTGATTCCGGATTATATCATAACAGCCTTCTTATTGCGTAAATATGAACGATCCGCTATCTATATCATTTTTAACAGACGCTTTCGAGTCGTATTGTATATACGGATCAACGGAAGTATACTGCATTCTTATCATCTGCTCGTGTACAAGCTTTCCATCCTTTAAAAATACCGCTATGCATTGATCGTCCTGAAGCGAATTTGATTTTACATGTACCCCTATTAAAGATTCTATACTTTTATCATCAGAATATGGAGCAAAAATGTACATTGTATCCCATTTAAAATCTGTTACATTTTTGACTAAAACCTCCTCTTTTCCGATTTTCTCCGTATCAAACTTTTGCGGGATATGTTTGATTATAACTAAAAGGATTGCAGAAAAAATCATAATCTCTAAAACTGTTAAAACAAAGCAATATATCTTTTTCATACTCTACGCCTCATTTCGTCTGATTTCTTAATTTTCGCAGGCAAAACACAATTCCCACGCCGACTGCTAAAGCAACAACGGCACAGCCCACAAGAATCTTTGTGATGTCTGCCGAATCTGTTTCCTGCTCCCTTCCAGGCGCGGCATTCCCTTCCGCTGCAGTTTCCCATTCCCCATGTTCCTGATAATCATGATATTCCACATCAAATGTTTCGCCTTCCGCTGTAGTCTGTTCAGAAATATTGTCATCTTCCGGCAGTGCCATGCTTTCCATATCGCGCAAATAGTTTAATTCTATTGATAAGGCAGAACCGGCAATTTCATTTCCGCTGTCTTCAATTATCTGGCTGGGATGTGCAAGCAGCTGTTTTAATCCATCGTTTGTATTTCTATTTATTTTCTGAATACAATATGCGGTTTCTGTATCAGAGATCTGAAATACCAGTTTCAGCAATACCTCGTCCTCATTGATCGTATAATCCGCGTTAAAGGTATCATTCAATGTGCAAATGCTGAACCCTTGTATCTCATAATTAGCTTTTTTCACATCTGCAACATATTTTCCGTCCAAAAACGCATTATGGATCATAAATGAATAAAAAAGAGCCTCTGCTTCCAGGGTATATCTGGTTTCTCCTGCCGAAAATTCCGCTGCAACCTGATATCCTCCATCCTTCTCTGTAATAGAGAACTGCTCCAGTGTTACTTTTATATTTTTCTGACTGCCGCTTCCTGCCATAACCGAAACCGGGTGAGAACAGATTAGCAAAACGATCAGAAACAACAGATTAATCTCAGCAAACTTGTTCTTATTCATTGTCCGTTTCGCTCCTCTTTGTATTTCTTCCTTTAACTCCCTAATAATTGATAGATTTCTGTTTAGATTGGCACTCGCCATTTCCATAATCGTCCGATTCCGTAACCTGTCGCAGAACACAGCATTACAACTGCAAGCTCCCACATCGGTAATCTTGGCGGAATTAGAATCACGCAGAACACAAACAACAGAGAAACTGTCAGATGGAGCCAAAATTGTCTATGTTCTTCTTTCAGCCCATACCGGAGTCCCGTAATCATTCCCACGCCCGGATACCATACAATCATAAGCATATACTGTACTCCAAACCAATCTGTAGGAGCTCCGATTGCCGCACATAGATAGCCAAGCAATGGGAGCAATAAAAATAAAATGCTGTCTTTAAGAATCATTTTCAAAATTATTTTCATGGTCTGTTTTCTCTACTTTCGGTACCAAATCCAGCTCAAATCCCTTACATAGGCAGCCCAATTCTTATTGTGCATATATCGAAAGTATCTGTCCCTCTTCCAGAAAATACCATTCGCTGTTTTCTGCATTTCCCCGGGCAGTTTCCGGACAGTCTTCCAATTCTCCTGTATAAGTAATGACAACGGTTACACCCGGTGACATTCTCTCTTTACTTGGAACAGATACCGGAGCTTCTTCTGTTTTCATCTGAAATACTACATATTCCTGCTTCCGATCATCCGCTTTCTTTTCCAGCTTTACCGTAAACTGAGTTCCCTCCGAGCCAATTTCATCCCCTTGATTCTCAATGGCACAGACGGTTCCTGTCAGATCCTTTATCTGAATCTGATCATCTATTATTGCTTCGCTATTCGGATTGCTCTGGCAAGCCGTAATCCATATTGCCACAGCACCAATGATCAAATAAACAATGCGATTTTTCATACTCTACGCCTCATTTCGTCTGATTTCCTATCTGTCAAAGATACACCGTCAGACAGCAAAATCTAACATCTAACGCCTTCCCTTACCGTATTCTTCAAGACTCCTGATTTCTGCTCTTTCAAGAATTATACAATGAAATCTAGTGAGGAACCTCCCATATTTTTTCTCCCGAATACGAAAATCCTATCGCTTGATATACTTTTGAATCTTCTATCTTAGCACCTTCATATATTATAAAATATTCGTCATAGAAATCCGCTTCCAAAAAACCATAGCCGCTCAAAGCCCCAACCGGAGCCTCCCATGTAAGGTTTTCATCCGCTATATAATATTCCGTATAACTTCCCGATAGATCAAACAGAAACCGACTGCCGTCTTTGTTCTTATGTCCGATCGGATAAGCATAGTTTAAAGAATTCCGCGTACTGACCTCATGTCCGGAAGCATCCAAAACCGTCATCGTATATGTTTCCGCCTCCGGAAATGCCAGGACTGCAGAATCCTTCGTCAATACGGTAAAGGAAGCCGTCGGCAAGCCGACTTGTTCCAGCTTTTTTCTTTTATGGTCTGCCTCCGCATGGTAATCCCATAATACTTTCCCCGTATCACTGTCATATACCTGAAGCACATATTTTGAACTGATATATCTGTTTCCTTCTGCCGTATTCGGTACCCCATACAGATCGGACAATATTGCTAATTTATCGTTCCAGTAAAATGCTTCATATACCGGTTCCGGATCTCCTTTTTTTCCTGTCAACGGCTTTTTTGCCTCCATTCTTCCGGTCACGGACGGCAGCTCTGTCTGATGTACGATTGCTCCGGTCGCGTCATATACATAAAGATAGGTAAACAATTCAGTCTCAGCAGTCTCAGAGATTGTTTGTTCTTCCCACAAAAAATCTTCTTTGCCAAACTGTACCAAAACGGCGCACCGGTCTCCCGATAATCCATACAACTGAAAAATCGGCTGGATTACATATTCCGTTTCTTTCCAGAAGGTAAATGTTCCCGGAAGTTGATGTTTCCAGAGCAGTTCCCCTTCTTTATCATAATACGACAGTTCCATGTTTCTGATTTCCGCTGCTCGGAATCCGTAATGGCCTCCGCCGGAAGTATACAGAACAGATTCATCCAATGACTGTATGATCTCATCTGCAGGCTTAGCGGCTTTTGTTTCGGTTTGACTTGTTATTTCTCCCACTGCTTTTCCTGTTGTTTCCACGGCTGTTTCCTGCGCACAGGCTGTCATGCCTAAAATGCACATCAGACACATAAGAATTACGCAGCCATATACTTTCATTCCAAGCAGCCCTAACTTACTATTTTTTATAAAATCGCCCTCCTTCTTCAAACCTCCTGAATTCTGCTTTTTCAAAAATTATACAATAATGGCAGTTTTCATACAACCTCTTGATACCGGAATTTGAGTCTACGAACCATGGACTCGATGAAGATTTGATCTGTTCCTTTTATAAGTTTACACTTTTTAGTTAAAATAGATTTTTATAGCAATGATTATATTATAATGAAGAGAAGAAAAATCAGAATTGTAATAAATACCGGCTTTTCATGTAATAATTTATAAAATGCTGAGATACGACAGACAGGCAACAGGAGAAAATACAAGGATTCTCCTCTGTAAGGAGAATCCTCGTAAAAACCAAAAACCGAAATCAGATGCCAAACAAAGCCACAAATACCACCACTGCACCAAGCAGCGCCGTACAAACCGCTTTTTCATCAAAAGACAACCGTTCTATTTTATGGTATTCGATTGCTACCTCGATCAGACTGATTCCTGTAAGCACCGCTATGTAACAGCTTATTTCCAGCGGATTACAATAAAACAGCCGGAAGATATGACAAAGCATACCAAGTACGCAAAGCAAAACAGAGAAAATATTGCAGATAAACAGACTCCGTTTCCCGGACAGCCGGACAGCACAGCAGATGAGCCCCATCAGGCCCGCAGTCATAAGCAGCAGATATCCCCAATAATGCAGTTCATTATACGGATCTCCGATTCCCAGCAGTTTTTCATATGCCAGATCATCTTCCCCCAATTCCGTAACGATTTCATAGGCTCTGGCAACCGAATAATCCGGATGCAGAAGTTTGAAATGATAAACCTGATCTGCAAGCGTCTCAATGGTTGCAAGACGTTCCTCCGTTTCAGCCGGATTCCTGTCTCCAAATGCTGCCGGAAATCTTTCTTCCACATAATTTGTGATCTCATCATCTGCGAAAAAGCCTGATTGCAGGCAAAGATATCCGGCAAACAGACCAAGCGCGATTACCCAAACCGTTAATAAAACATAGTAAAATACTTTTTTTGTATGAAATTTCATGATCTCCCTCCTTATTCAAAACTCCTGATTTCTGCTTTTTCAAGAATTATACAATAAAGGCAGCTTTCATACAACCTCTTGATACCGGAATTTGAGTCTACGAACCTGTTTTTTCTTGTTAATCTCCCACTTCCTTCTGTCCGCTATTTTACAAGGTTTCCCTGCTGTAACGTCAGCACCGTTTCCAGCGGCAGTTTCAGCTTCCGGGCAATCGTTTCTACATCCAACGCACCCAGTAACGCTTCCGCAATTTCAATGCACTTTTCCTGTCTGCCCTCCTGCCTGCCTTCCTCTTTTAGATCAATCATTGCCTGACACATATCCACTCTGCCTCCTTCCTTCTCAATATACTTTAATCCCGCATTGGTATACAGATTCACCAGCTGCGCCGCCTCCCGGCTCATGTTATGAAATCCCGGGTCCGTCTCCGCGATCGCTCTGATATTCGCAAGATCCCCCGAAAACCGGATAAACTTCAGCACATCCCTCATGTCCGTCCGGAACAGTTCGATTTCCTCCATTGACATCCCATGCGGATCTACCAGATGGATCCGGTAATCATTCACCCACGACAGAACTCCGGCATCCTGCACCGCCAGCATCTCATGCAGGCCCAGCGGCCCGTCCCACCGTTCTCCCGAAAGATTGAGCACAATGGAGAGGACCGGAACCAGCTTGTCCTCCTTCCCGAAGCCGGACAGGAACTCCGCGTTGCTTCCCCACTGACGCTGTTTCAGACGGCTCCGCTTCCGTTCCTTCACCTGCCTGTCATAGGTCAGGCTGTCCCACAGCATGGTACGCACCGGCATGGCGTAATTCGTATGCGACTGCGGCTCGATCCCCAGGATCAGGTACTCCTGTCTGCCGTCGCACATATGCGACAGCAGCTTAAGCCCGTCCCGGAACCGCTGCGCGGCGGGCATGCCGTCCTCCGCCGCATCCTGCAGCAGAACCTCGTTCGTATCCATCTCCGTCAGTTCTTCCGGAGAGACGCGCTGTTCTCCGCCGTAAAGCGCCACATTGACCAGATCGGCAAAGACCGCGTTGTCCCGCAGGTATGCCTTCGCTGCGATATCTTTTCTACCCATACATTTACCTCCATTATAACATGAATATTTTATTTTTCAATATGGAATTTTATTGGAAGATTTATTTTCTGTTTTTCCCTTGCTAATCTTTCTCTCATACGCTTTTTTTATTTATTATCTTCATTTTAATGATTCACACATTGTTTATTCATAAAATATCATATTAGTCTCTTTTTGTCAATTATGTTTTTGATTTTTCTTCCCTACTACGGACTGTATGGTAAAAATACAAAAATTCTCCTCTGTATGATTATTGGAACCGATCAGAACCAATATCAAAAAAACAGAGGAGAATCCTCGTATGTCAATCTTATCACAAATCATTTTCAGCTATAGTTATGTTTTCACCATCTCATCATAGGAAAGAAGCGTTACATTGCCCATCTCCGCTGCTTTATCCATACATCCCTTTGTGAATCCGGTTTTGGCAAAAAGATAGAAATGTTTTTGTTTATAGGGAAACAGATTACTGCGCTCGACAAGGGTTTCTAAAACGCTCAGATCCACCTTTTCATTGGTCCATTTACACTCGGCAAGCAGGACAGCTTCCTTATCTGCTCCAATAATATCGATTTCTTCTTGTTTTTTGGTTTTAGAATTTGTGCCCCACCAGCGCCCCAGATCACTGAAATTTACAGCACATTTATTCTCAAGAAGTAATTTCCAAAGATACTGTTTGCATATTTCCTCAAACACGCCGCCCATATAAGCTGAAATCTCCGGTGCAATACGCTTGTAAGCAAGGTCTGTAGCCCTTCTGGAAATAATCGAGGTATTTTCCGGTATGAAGCGATACCAAAAACGAAACATATTATCCGCAATGGAATAAATTGTTTTACGGCTTGACTTTTCGCCATAGGGTGATTCCTTTTTTACAATGCCAAGTGTAATCAGATTTTTGATATAGGTTGCACAGACGCTTGTATCTTCATCAATCTTGTTAGAAATCTCATTCATTTTTGAACAACCGGTGGCAATTGCCGTAATTACCGCATTGTAAATTGCCGGTTCCCGCACTTCCTGCTTTAAGAGATTGTTAGGCTCTTCAAATATAGAAGAGGACGGATCCAAGTAAATGTTTTTGATATTCTCTTCGATGGAAAGGCTGTCATCAATCTGCATTAGATACTGTGGGGTTCCTCCGACAATTCCATAGGCCAGCGCTTTGTCAATGTTCGAAAATTTTGCAAAACAGCGACAAGCCTCAAAGAAATCAAAAGGATTGATTTTCAGCTGAGCCGTTCTTCTGCCGTAAAGAGGTGCTTTATATGCCAAAACATGATCCTCCATGTAAGACATAGAAGAACCGCAAAGAATCAGAAACAGCTTTGAATTGTCTTTGTTTTTATCGATTAAAAGCTGAAGCGTAGAAGCAAGGCTCTTGGATGTACGGGCAACATAGGGGTATTCATCAATAACCAGCACAATTCTCTTTGCTTTCGCCAATTCAAAAACATATTCTAACGCTGCTTGAAAAGATGTAAAAGATGAATCAGTGATGATCCCCGTATTGTATTCCATAATGCATCTCGAAAAATTATCGAGATTTTGCTTTGCATTAGTTTCAACGCCGGTAAAGAAAATGGTATCTTTGCCCTTTGTAAATTCGCTGATGAGGGCAGTTTTCCCCACTCGGCGACGGCCGTAAATAACTGTGAATTCAAATTTATCGGAACGATAAAGTTTATTCAACGTATTTAGCTCCTGCTCTCTGCCAATAAACATCAGCACACGCCCTCCGTGATTTAGTGGTTTACGATTTACTTAATTATAATCCACTATAAAGTGATTGTCAATCGCACATATACCATTTCCTTGTTTACGATTTACGATATTGCGTTTGACTTAAAATCTCACCGCGCCGATCAGTTTTTCAGCGGACGGGAAGAAATTTTCCCGGCTGACTTTGATCAGCGTTTCCGTCAATTCCCTGCCGTTGTTTTTGTTGACCGCGGCCGCAACCGTAAATTTCAGCATTCCAAATGCCAGCAGAAGCCCGTTGATCTGCTTCATTCCTTCCTCGCCCAGCGCGCCGAAGCGGGCTTTTACCAGATCGTCCCAAAGATGAAAGGCGGTTTTCTGATCGATTCCCAGGATCTGCACCGCTCTTTCCGGCGCCCTGCTGGCAATCACATGCGTCAGCGCCATGCCGGCATAGTCAAAGATCGGATGTCCGTATGTCATATCCGCCATATCGATCAGGATCAGTTCCCCGTTCTGTACCATAACGTTTTTCGTGTGGATATCGCCGTGAACAAAAGTATTTCTGTCCGGTACGCTGTTTATGATCTCATGGAGCAGCCCGATCTCCTCGGCTGTCAGGACGTCGGCCATATCGTCGGTCCACTGATTATATCTGCTTTTGATGTTGGATAAACGGCCGGTGTCCGCCTCTGTGGTGTGCAGCGTGTTGATCATCTCCACATATTTTTTGGAATACACATCATACTGATCCGGATTCTGATTTAAAACATTTCCCAGCGTATCCGCTTTGATCAGTTCAAATACCGAGCCGTAGCGGCTGCCGCATTTTACCACTTCAAACGGAATTGCCGTCGGGATTCCCGCGACAAATGCGTTTCTCGCGTATTGGATCTCCCGTTCGATCCCGCTAAGCGGCTCTTTCTCCGAATAGAGCTTTAAGATCGTATCGTCGTTGATGCGGTAAACCGTTCCGTGTCCGCCTTGACCAATGATCTCACAGCCTTCAACAGACATTTCCCGAAATGCTTTTTTGATCTCGATAATATCGGCAAAGCCCGTGATACTGAAAATCTCATATACCTCCGGCGACGCATTTATGACCTTCGAGTCGGAAATTGTTTTTTTCAGTTTTAAAATAACGCGCAGTCCCGCGCTGGATATGTATTTCATCCCGGAGGCATCCAGGATCAGGCTTTTTGCGTCATTCTCTTTGATCTGCTCAAAAAGTTCCTTTTCCACAGCAGCAGCATTGTTGGAGTCGATCTTCTCACAGAGCTCGACCGTCAGTTCCTGTTCGTTACAAAAATAATTCATGTTTTGTTCCGCCTTTCTTTCATTTGCCAGTCGCTTATGACTGTATCATTCTTTCTTTATATGCAAGCGCAAGCATTGTGATATCGTCAAACTGCTCCGCTTCGCCCACAAATCTGTTAATGTCCTCTGTCACAGCCTCTATGATCTCCTGCGGTCTGCGCGCAGTGTTCTCACTTAATACGGATTCCAGCCGTTCCATTCCATAAAGCTGCTTATCCCGATCGGTTGCTTCCGTCACGCCGTCCGTATACTGGAAGATCATATCGCCGGGCTCCAGCATCAGGCTGCCGGAACGATACCGCATTCCTTCCATACCCGCCAGGACAAAGCCGGGCCGGATCTTATACGGTTTAAACGCGCCGCCGCCTTTTGAAAGAAACGGCATTTCATGTCCCGCGTTCACAAACCGGAATTCTCCCGTTACCAGATCCAGAACGCCTTCAAACGCGGTGATAAACAGGCCCTCCGAATTTGACGCGCAGAGCATGTCGTTTACTTCTTCGAAAACCTCGCCCAGATCCGCTCCGGGTTCGGTATGATCCTTGATCAGCGTCTTGCCGATTACCATGAACAACGCCGCCGGAACCCCTTTTCCGGAAACGTCCGCCATAACGATGGCCAGATGACTCTCATCCACCATGAAGAAATCATAAAAATCGCCGCCCACCTCTTTGGCGGGATTCATGGAAGCATAGATTTCAAATTCCCGTCTGTCCGGATACGGCGGAAAAATGCAGGGAAGCATAGACGCCTGAATGTGTTTTGCCACGTCCAGTTCCGCTCCGATCCGTTCCCGTTCCGCAGTTACCCGGGTAAGGCTTTGAATATGTTCATCCAGCGACTTTGCCATAAAATTAAAGGAACGGGCCAGATCTCCGATCTCGTCTGCCCTGCGGATCTCGGCACGGTGCTCCAGATTGCCGCCGCTGATGATCGCGACGTCTTCCCGCAGTTCCAAAAGCGGATCGGTCAGCTGTTTTGAAAAGACGCGCCCGATCACAGCCACCACAATATAGACGATCACGATGACAGCCAGATTTAAGAGTAGCGCGATCCAGATACTGCGGCGGATGCCGGCAATCGTAGATTCCGTCTTTTCCTCAATCGCTGTAACAGCTTCCGTGGACGGCCCCTTGATCAGTTCAGAGGGAACCTGGAAGATCAGCATCCACCCGCCTGATTTTACGGGGCTATAGGCGAAAAACATCCCGTTGTCGCTGCCGCCGTACTGGCCTCCGCTCTTTCCCTCCAGGATCAGATCCCCGATCTTATGTGATTTTCGTTCTTCCTCCGTCACACCGGAAATATCGCCTTTTGGCGAAAGGAGGATTTTTCCCGCTCCATCTACTAAATACAGAAAAGAACCGTCTCCCAGTTCTACATCCGAAAGCACCTGTTCCAGATCGCTGAGCAGCAGGTCAATGCACATAACGCCGGCAAACTCCCCGGCCGCGTCATAAAACGGAGCCGCGCAGGTCACCATCTGCCCGCGTCCGAACGAGTCGGAATACACGCCTGTCAGGATCGTTTCCCGCTGATCCCGGGCAGAAATATACCAGTCATTTTCGTAAAAATCCCAGTATTCCGGAGTCAGATCGGACCGTTCGTCATAATTGATCGCAAACCCGCTCTCCGTACAGAGATAAATGGAAGCGATCTGAGAATCGGGGCTTTCCATAACCGGCTGCCAGATATGCACACAGTTGGCTAAAAGCCCGATTTCATCTGCCAGCGCCTCTTTATCTATTGTTTCACTGACATAATTTAACTGCATAATGTATTTATATTTATTCACGGCGTCAGGCGGCGAAACCTCCTTCGGCTGATAGGCTTCCGGTTCCTCATACAGCCTGTGCGCGTAAAACGCGAAATCCGCCACATAACTCAGATACTGTTTCAGGATCGCGTCAATGGTCTGCGCGCGGTTTTCCGCGGTGGCGACATAGTTTTTCTCCATCTGCGCCATCATAGACAGCGCGCTGATCTCATACGCGGTATCCCCCAGTTCTTCACTGTCCGCAGCCACCTGGTTTCTTACCACCATTATGCTTCCGAACCACAGAAGCCCGGTAAATGCAAGCGCGCTCATACTGATGATGAGCAGCACCGCCATCACCCGGCGCCTAATCGGATGTCGTTTCTCCCGGTTATCCATAATACTCTCCATTTCTTACAGTCCTTCACCCTTTACTTCCCATGGTTCTGCGTCCGAGGTGCGGATTAACCTGATATGCCGTACCTCCTCCGTACCGTCCCGGATTCCCCGCACTTCAAATATGATCGCACAGCCCGGTTTCATATTTCCGTCAGTCAAATCAAGCAAAGTTTGATACTGTGCATTTTCCTTACAGATCTCCAATCCCTGTACCGTTACATACTCTCTCTCTGTTTTATAGTACGCTTGAATGAACTGCTTCAGATCTTCCATTTCTGTTTCTGTCAAAGCCATAACATAGTCTTTCGGTCTTGGATCAAAATCCGCTTCTATAATGCCGTCATCTGCCACGATCCATGGTTCCTGATAGGAAGCTCTGATCAGGCTCACATACCGTACCATTTCCAGATACCCGTCCCGAAATTCTTCTGCCTCACATACAATCGCAAGGCCCGGTTTGACAGTATACTCCGACTGATCCAGCAGTTTTTGATAGGGCTCTTTTCTGCAGCACATCTGAATATTCCGTACATCATCGGAACCCTTCTCTGTCTGACAGTAGGAATCTACGATCCGTTTCAATTCTTCCGTCTCGGATTCAGTCAGTACGTCTATGTAATCCCGCGGATTGATCAAACGGATCTTGTATTCTGTCGTTTTTTCCTGTGTTTTCTGTGTTTCCAAAGTCGTGACCGGCTCTTCCTTTACAATTTTGGAACAGCCGCCCAGCAGCATCATCGCAAATGCTCCGCATACCAGATAGCGCATGGCATCTTTGACAAACATTTTGATTGCCCCTCCCCTTTTTCAATATCCGGCACGAATGCGCACTCTACTCACAGTTACAGATTATAGCATAAAAATAAGAAAAATAAAACAAATATTGAAATTCAGAATTCATTTTATTTACAACCGTCCGATTCTGTGTTAATGTTTTCCTATACGAATCGATTTCACGGAGGCGCTATGAAGAAGGAACATTCCAGACTGAGACTGTTAAATATAATCTGCGGCGTTATCCTGCTTGCAGGCATCGCAGTGCTTGCCGCAATGATCATTACGGATTACCGGAATCTCTCTGCTTCCCGCTCCGAGCATATATCAGATACGGAGACCACGGGCAGTCAGCAGCAGACGGTTCCCGTTTCTACTTCTTCCGCGTCAGACTCTGATACCCATATTTTAGAATCGGTTTACACACTGGACGACCCGGAGGCCTATCTGGATAATACGCTGTTTCTTGGGGATTCTCGAACGCTGGCGTTATCACTGGACGGGCTGATCCCCGACTACAATACCTTTGCGGAAAACGGCATTAACCATATTGATTATATGGAACGCTATTGGAATGATTCCGTTACCGGCGCCTATGGAACCATTGACCAGATCGCGGCAATCCGAAAGCCGAAACGGATTTATGTGGCGCTTGGCATTAACGGCATCAGTTTTCTGGAAGAAGACCGGTTTACCGAGACATTCCGGGAATTGATCGTTTCCTTAAAAACAGCGTCCCCGGATTCCGACCTCATTATCGAAGCAATGCTGCCGGTCTCCGCTTCATACGAAACTGAGAATCCAACCATAAGCAATCTCAGCATTCGGATTATGAATGATTTTTTCCAACAGCTTGCCGCAGAGCTGGACGCTTACTATCTGCCCATTGACAGCTGTGTATCCGATGATTCCAACGCGATGGCCGCAGAATTTGACCGGGGCGACGGGCTGCATTACAACAGCGATGGCTGCCTGCAGCTATACAATTATCTGATTACCCATCCGGCAGTACACGCAGGGGCAGAAGCGGAAACTGCTTTTTCCGCTGATTATGAATGAGTCAATAAAAAACTATCTGTGAAAAAAATTTTCGGAATTGCTATTGACAATTCCGATTTTTTTGTATATATTGAGTGTACTACTTGAACTAGTACACCTATTTCACGTAATATGGAGTGTGTGCACGCGCTCCGGAATGGAGGTCAGATGTTTCAGATTGATCCAATGTCCAGACAGCCTGTTTATGAACAGATCATCGAGCAGATCGAGCGATATGTGCTGAACCGGGTACTCCAGCCCGGCGATCAAATTCCTTCTGTGCGCAGTCTGTCGTTGGATCTGTCCATCAATCCCAATACGATCCAGAAGGCGTATGCGGAGCTGGACCGACGCAATATCATTCAGTCAGTCCCGGGGAAGGGCTGTTTCATCCGTCCGGATGTGGAGGTATTTATTGCGGCGCATATGCAGAGCAGACTGGACGAATTTAAGCAGCTGTTGTCGGAGATGAAGCGCTCCGGCATTGGGGAGGATAAGATTATGTCACTGATAAAGGAGGTTTACGGTAATGATTGAAGCAACCAACATTACAAAGCGGTTTGGAAAATTTACCGCGCTTGATCAGATCAGCTGCACGATTCCGAGCGGCTGTATCTATGGAATGGTCGGCACGAACGGCGCCGGGAAGTCCACCTTTTTACGGCTGATCACCGGGGTATTTCGCGCCGATGAAGGCACGATCAAACTGGATGGAGAGGAGATCTATGAAAATCCGAAATTGAAAAGCCGGATGTGCTTTCTGCCGGACGATCTGTTTTTCCTGACCGGTTCCAATATGAACACGATGGCGGATTTCTACCACAGTATTTATCCGCATTTCAGCTATGAAAAATACAGAAAACTGACCGCGGATTTCCAGCTGGATCCCAAAGCGCCGGTCAATTCCTTCTCCAAAGGAATGCGCAGACAGGCCGCCACGATCCTTTCCCTGGCGACCAATCCGGATTATCTGTTTTTTGACGAGACCTTTGACGGGCTGGATCCCATTATGCGGAACGTAGTAAAGAGCCTGATCTGCAAGGATGTGCTGGACCGGGGCGCCTCCGCCGTCATTACCTCGCACTCCCTGCGGGAACTGGAGGATACCTGCGACCAGCTGGCGCTGCTGCATAAGGGCGGCATCGTTCTGGAAAGCGATGTGCAGGATTTAAAGACCAACCTGTTTAAGGTACAGATTGCCCTGAACGGCGAGCTGGAGGAAGATTCTTTCCCGGATATCGAGATCATGAACTTTAAGAAGATCGGTTCGGTCGCAACCCTGATCGTGCGAGGACAGAAGGAAGAAGTTCTCTACCGGCTGCGGGGCATGACGCCGATTTTATTAGATGTTCTGCCGCTTACTCTGGAAGAGGTATTTACCTATGAAGTGGAAGCGCTTGGTTATAATTTTGATAAGATATTGGAGGACGAATAAATGACACAGAATATTTTTAATCCCCGCCTGTTCTGGCAGGGTATGAAGCAGCTGCGGATCATTGGCTTTATCGGTCTGATCGCTCCTCTGGCTTTGAATATCATCATATTTGTCCTGGGTGCAAACTCGGTAATGGATCTGGCAGGAAAAGATTTTCAGGTGGAAATCCTTTCCGCGCTGCAAAGCAGCCCTCTGACCGCAGCCGTACCTTTTATATTCGTGCCGCTGATGGTGCTGTTTCTGTTTCACTTTTTAAATAACCGCGCGAAGAGCGATTTTTATCACGCCATACCGGTAAAGCGGAAATGCCTGTATCTTTCATTTCTGGGGGCTATTCTGGCTTGGATGGTGATCATGCTGGCAGCCAATCTGGCGGCGGCCCTGATCCTGCTTGGTATTTATAATCAGTACGTGACCTTTAACGTTACTTCCATGTTTTTATACATGGGCTGTCTGTTTGCGACCGGACTGCTGATGATCGGCGCGATCGGCATTGCCATGGCCCTGACCGGCAATATTTTTACCAATCTGGTTTTAAGCGCAATCATCCTGTTTCTGCCCCGGCTTCTGCTGCTGGTAGCGATAATGGCGGCAAACTCAGGAATCCCCTATGTGCGTTCCGTCGATTTCTGGCTGCTGAACCCATCCTATAATACGGTTTTCGGCTCCGTCAACGCATTTCTGTATCTGACCTCCGATGCCATGTCACTGGAAAATGTGCTGACATCCGTGGGCAGCATGCTGTATACTTCAGTTTTGGGAATCCTTTACATTATTTTCGCCATGCTGCTGTTTATCCGCCGAAAAAGCGAATGTGCCGGCTTTTCTGCTATTAACAATAAGATCATGGCCTTTATCCGCTGCGGATTCACCCTGATCATATGTACGGTCCCGCTGGTCTTGATCTTTGAGGGAATGCAATACAACTACTATGAGATGGACGCCATTATCATTTTCTATGCCATTGCGCTGATTGCTTATATCGTACTGGAACTGGTCGCAAACCGTTCTTTCAAAAGCCTGCTGAGATCCTGGAGCAGCCTCGTAATCATCGCGGCGATGAACGGGATCCTGCTGCTGGCGATGGTCGGGCTGCAGTCTGTTGTAAGCAGCTATCTGTGGACTGCCGATGAGATCGACTATGCCACTACTGTCTGGGACGACGAATATGCAAATCAGTTTTATTTAAAAAATAAGCTGAGTACATTCCCTATTGAAGATCCCGAAATATTATCGGCTTTATCGGACACCTGGAAAGAATGCATTGATACCTATCAGACCGATCCGGACAATTATAGCTTTCAATATCGGGATACGGAAAGAATGACGATTGAATTTCACAACGGATTTCAGACCTGCAGGCGTTATCTTCCGGTAGCTTCTGCTCTGAAAACCAAAATGCTTGAATACTATCAGAGTAACGAAGAATTCAAACAGGACTGCCTGCATTTGCCGGATATGGAGGAAAACAATACCGGCGTATATTTTAGCAGCGACCTATCAAACTGGAGCCCATCCGATGAACAGCTTCAGCAGATCTACCGCTCCCTGCAGGAAGAATTCTCGGCGCTGGATTTTGCGGATGTATTCCAGTTTATGATATCCTATGATGATTTTACGGATATCCTGGGACCGGAATCGGGGAGCCCGAATTCCTGGTACGAACTTTATTCTATTGAGATTACAACGGAAGTGGGGCTGCATGCTTATCGGGAACAATTCGAGATCACCCCGTATACATTCCCGAAGACCTATCAGTTGATCTCGGATCTCATTCTGCAGTCCGACGTCCTGTCTTCGGACATGGATGCATTGAACAAAGCCCTGGAAACTGCTTTCAGCGGCAAAGGGCTCTTTGCAGTCGCCTTCACCACTTTAGATATGGGAGGCGTGAAAGGCAGCGATATTCCATGGCAGTCCGAAGGCGACTCCTACTTTAATACTCTGGAAATCGATAATCGGCCCCGTCTGGATCGTTTATTGAATACCCTGAAGCAATGGGAAGCGACTACCGATGATAAACCGATCACATTGCTGGTCAACATAAATTGGTACAGCTATGATCAGCACAAATATTATGTCACATCCGTTTCAAAAGAACAATTAGCTGAACTGGCACACTTTATTGCCGAAGAGACGGGCACGGGATATGATGCAGATTGGGATTACGACTACAGCGACATAGAGCCGCCGGCAATATTCGATTATTAAGGCGTGTGTATGAAAATGAAAGGGGCTGTCGCCCAGCTAAATATTTTAGCTGATGCAACAGTCCCTCTTTCATTAAGGAAATAAATTAAGTAAATTTACGGCCGCAACCGGCACAAGACCAATGCGAATCAGAACCACAAAGTACCTTCGTGATATCATAAGACTGACAATAAGGGCATTTGTTGTAATCCTTTAAATTACAGTTGCCGCCTCCTGCAACCGCTTCCAATTCATCATCGGCAACTTCACCCGTACTGTTGAGTCTTGAAAAAGCTGTCTTTGCTTCTTCTTCCGTCATTTCATACCCGTTTTCCTTTGCCATGGCAAGCAGTTCTTCCACCGTTCCTGCCGTCTTAGCCTTTTTGATCAGATCTTCGCTGATTACGATTTCTTTTTCGTTCATGTGATTTCCTCCTTTTACAATTTTTACCGCTTCATTACTAGAATAACCTATTTAAACTTATGCCTACAAAAAAAAGTTTCACATACATAAAATTCCTCATACCAAACCCTCCCAGGTTCACGCATTTCCACGAGTTCCTTCTTGAAGTTAGTGCCCCCGCAATAGGGGCATCTGTCGTAGTTCTTTAAACCGCTGTCCCCACTTCCTCCTGCAACCGCTTCCAATTCATCATCGGCAAGCAGATCTTCATTAACTATGATTTCTTTTTCGTTCATGCTATTTCCTCCTCAATTTATTAGACCCAATGACTGTCGCAGTGGGCACAATAAAAAGTATCGTCATCCCAATAGATGATACTAGAGGATTGGCAGTAAGGGCACTTGTCATAATTATTTACACAGGAGCCGACGCCTCCTGCAACCGCTTCCAATTCATCATCGGCAAGTTCACCCGTACTGTTGAGCCTTGAAAAAGCTGTCTTTGCTTGTTCCTCTGTCATTTCATACCCGTTTTCCTTCGCCATGGCAAGCAGTTCTTCCACCGTTCCTGCCGTCTTAGCCTTTTTGATCAGATCTTCGCTGATTACGATTTCTTTTTCACTCATGATAACCTCCATTCCGGAACGTTTACGCGTAGGAGGCACGGTAAACAAAGTTTACCGAACGAGAAATTCGCGGAGGCGATTTCTCGTCTGCCATCATGGCTATTTGGGACGCTCCGGCACAAATAGCCGTGTGAAAAAATCAGCACATCGGTGTGATTTTTTCACACTAATCTCCTTTTCGCCTCATTTAACTCCATCTATGCGTGCAGTCAATGCAATACCACTGGCCGGGGCCTCCTTCCCACTGGATATTAATGGATTGGCAGTTAGGACACTTGTCATATTCTTTATGATCGCAGCTGCCCCCTGCAACCGTTTCCAGCTCATCATCAGCAAGTTCACCCGTACTGTTGAACCTTGAAAAAACTGTCTTTGCTTCTTCTTCCGTCATTTCATACCCGTTTTCCTTTGCCATGACAAGCAGTTCTTCCACTGACCCCGCCGTCTTAGCCTTTTTGATCATTTCTTCATTAACTACGATTTCTTTTTCGCTCATGAGTTCTCCTCCTTTTATGATTTTTATATTGCAATCCCGCTTTTACAGGCCTGCGTACTTCCGCATACGGTTTTCTTTCAGGATTTTATTTTTTGCTGTCAACCTTTTTCAGATCCTCCGAGATACCATCCACATTCTGATATACAATACCGGTCTTTTGTGCCACGCGTGCAAAGACCGCATCGGTCTTTTGCATATACCCGTTCCGGAAATAGGCGCACATTGTGGGATCCACTCCCAGATAGTCAAGCGTCAGTGAAAACGCCATCGCCCGGCAGCCGCCAGCGCAGAGTTTGCGCCAAGGGCACTCGATACAGGCTTTGTTGTGCTCATGCATGGTTCCCAATGAGCAGGTGACGGTGCGCAGCAGACCGCTTTCCTGCAGGAGCTTCTGAAGTCCGTCCCTGTGTACGTTGCCCAAATCCCAGCCGTGCTTCTCCAGTCCGCCGGAGATCTGATTGCAGGGAACCAGGGAGCCGTCGGAATTGATCGCCAGCATATGGCGGGTATCCGGACACACGGGCATGCTGTCGCGGTAGCAGCCGTTCCGTACGGGACGGTAGTGATAGGTCTTATGCTTTGGATCCATCCTCATGAAAAGCCACATATCCAGTTTCATAGGCAGCCCCGTTGCGGCGTAACGCTCCGCAAATTCCAGCATGAGATCATAGTATTCCAGCAGTCCCAAACAGGCGTCACCCGCATTTTGCTTCCAGCGGAGCGATTCCGAGGTGCGGATGATACGCATTTCCGACACGCCCTTTTTCGCCAGCATCTCCGCCGTTTCAAAAAGCGTATCCAGATTATGCCGGTGGATACAGGTCTGAATGTACACCCGGAAACCGTGCTCCAGGCACAGGTCGATCGCTCGCAAAGCCTCTTCCTCCGCGCCTTTTTTGCCCCGCATCCAGTCGTGATGCCCCAAGCCGTCAAAGGAAATCTTCATCATCGGATCTGCACCCATGGCGCGAAACTCCTCCAACATCTCATGGGAGATGGCTGCGCCGTTGGTGTTTAAATACTCCACGCGCATTCCGCGCCGGTGGATCTCCCGCATGATCTCCATAAAATCCGGATGGATGGTTGGCTCGCCTCCGGTGATCGTGAGAGTCTGTATGCCGCATTTATCCAGTTCCTCTATGGTCTTCTGCCATTGCTCGCGGGAAAATTCCCGTACGAGCCGGGCGTTGTCTGCCGCCATAAAGCAATGCTTGCAGTTAAAGGTACACTTCCCCGTGATGGCCCAGTTTGCTTCAAGGAAATAGCGGTTATCGCAGTAACGGGGCTTTTGCCAGTCGGTAAGCTGCTCCCCTTCCTTCGCCTCCCGGATAATTCCGCTTTTACAAAAGCGCTCGATCAGCGCCTTTCTTTCCTCCGAGGGATTGCTCTGCTCCGTCTCGCCGTCACAGGCGGCAAGAAAATAATATTCCTCCGGCGTCAGCTTTTGTGCCGGGCTTCTCCATTTCCTCTGCAGTGCAAACGGCACCAGCCGCCAGCCCCGCAGGGCAATATTTTCATTAAGTATGTACTTCATATTATTGTCCTTTCTTGTATCATTATTTTATTTCATAAAAGCCGGATCTGCTCCGAAAGATCCGCCCACTCCAGGATCCTCTGCACGGCTTCACTCTGTCCGCGAACCGTCAGATTGCCGTCCCCGACCTGCTCCGCCATAGTTCCGAACAAGCGCAGTCCTACCGAAGAGAGAAACGCAAGCGCAGAGACATCGATCACTATTTTTTGGGGTTTTTCTTCCTCTGCCGCCTGTTCGTAAGCCGCCAGCAGTTTCGGTGCGCTGAGGGAATCCAGTCTGCCGCGCAGCCTGATCTGCATCACGCCGTCATCGCTCCGCAGAGACATGTCAAAGTCCTCGTCCCTGCCTTCGCTGTCCGGCTCCCGGAAGTCTTCGTCAACGGTCAGCTTCCACACGCACAGCGGCGCCAGCGCTTTGAAAAGTTCCACATTTATCCCGTCGGGCAGTTCTGCCAGGCTGTTTAATTTCGGCAGATAAAGAACCACAGGCACGCGCTCCGCCTTCAGACCGAACCCACCCAGGAACTCCTTCAGGCCGATGACCCCGCGCCGATAGGCAGACCCGTAGATCATCATGACATTAAAGTCCGACTGCATGCCGGATTTGTCCGAATAGGCGCTCCACAGGCTTCTCAGCGTCGCCAGGCCGTTCTCGCCGAGGACCGTCCGCATCGTCGCCAGCGCAAGTGGGATCGACTCCGGATCGTAGAGCAGCCAGCAGCCGCCAAATTCCTTTAGCAGCCTTCTGATGTTCCGGCAGAGCTCCGCGAGTTCAAACGGATTTAAATACATGGCAAGCCCTTCTGTAACGACACAAATCTCGCCCTTCACCGAAGCAAGCGCGCTTCTTAAGGACAGATAGTTCGTCGCGTCCGCGCTGTGATATTCCTTACCCGAAATCCCGCGTTCTTTCAGCAGAACGTCCATGACCGGAGTCAGAGCGTCGGTTACCGCCGGAAGGTCGCAGCCGATATAGCGCTTATCCCGGAACCTCTCGTCGATGGCGCGCGGGGTATAGCCGCAGGGAAGATCGAGGATCGTACCATTTCCCAGGGTCTGTATGAGATTGTTCATAATGCGGTACCGCATCTCCATTACCGTGTTGCCTGCCGTGCCAAATACTGCCTCCTGTTCACTGCCGCGCATCACGGAATCGATGTCGATGACGAGCCTTTCCGCAAGCAGGCGGGCGTCCTTTACCCCGGCAAGGCACAGACTCATAAGCGTTGCCTGCGCTGTATAGAACACCGGATTGATCCGCTGCTTAAGGTCCTCTTTCCCGTTCAACTCCGAATTCCTTCCTTAGAGCAATATGCTTTTATTTTTTGTTTTCATCTGTTGATACGCAGATGAAGCGGTTTTGTTAGAAAAAATTTTATAAATTTTATAAAAATACCGGATCCCACTTTCATGGTATATCCGGTATTTATTATATCACACTTTTATTCTTATCTGTATTGACGTTCACGTAATCAAACCTGACTTTTACGAAATCAGCCCCCGTCCCCAGGCACTCTGTTTCTCCTGGAGATACAACAGGAAATCATACGCATCCATCTCCCGCTTTGCGCGCGATTCCGCTCCGATCCGTTCTATCAGGCTGTATGCCTCCGCCGCAATACGCGGAAGCTGTTCCGCCTGTTCTCCGGAAATATAGTTTTCCAGCCTGCCTCCCGTGTATCCCTCCCGGGAGACTCCGAGGAACACTGCCGCCAGTTTCTCATCATAATATCCCAGTGCCTTTAGGATCCCGATCGCGTCCGCCACAATCTCATCCCAGACGGCTTCCTTTTGCTGCGGAAACAGTTCTCTGCAGATCACATGCGTACATTCATGGTACAGCCGGATTTTTCTCGAAATCTCCGGCCATGTATCCTCCGGCTGTCCTGCCTGCCGGGCGGAAACGCCGCTGTATGGTCCTTCGCTCAGAATGATCAGGACGCCCTTTTCCTTTTTCTGATAATCATAGAGTCCCCTGACTGTCATCGCCCCGGTCGTAGCCGGGATCTCCACCGGACGGCCCCGGTATACCAGCAGCCGCAGCACCTGCTCAAAATCCTCCCTGTGGTACAGATACAGAACCTGCACCGGTCCCACCGGCGTCTGCTCTACGGTTAAACTGTCTTTTTCGCTTCCGCAAAACTTTCCGAAACAAAGCTGCGGATAGGATTTCGTTAAATTATCCCATATCATTGCTTTCTCCTCCATTTTGAAAATAAGAATTCCTCCGTATCTTTTTACGATGTTCCTGTCAACTGTTCCGTATATGCCTTAATCAGTTCCATTCCCCGCTTTACAAAAGAATTCCCGTACGCCTTGCGGATTCTTGCCGCATAACGACGGTCCGGATCTGTAATTTTTTCTTTTTGATATCGAATCAGATTTTCTGCTTCGGCATTTGTAAGCGGCGCAAAAAAACGTTCCATTTCTCCCAGCACTTCCAGAACCGCTTCCCGGATCGGCTGCTTCTCCTGCGTCCCGGTTTCAATCCAGATCCGCGTATCGTCATACCATGCCGCCCGCTTTACATTCCGAAGCGCGCGCAGCTGCGCATCCGCATCAAATTCCGCATCCGGCAGAGAAGCCAGATACAGAAACAGCAAGTGCAGAAATTTAGCGTCTTCTATCATAAAGCCATAGGGCGACAGCGGATTCAGATCAATGGTCCGAATCTCCATATGATCAATGCCGTTCTCTTGCAGATGGGCGATCGTATATTCTCCGGTCGGTTTCAGGCGGACCGGATAATAAAATTCACCCAGTTCCCGCAGCCTGCCGCTGTTCAGTTCTGCCTGCAGCCCCGCCAGATACGTTTCCGGGCTGTGAAAATCAAAGACAACCGGTTCCGGATTCCAATATCCGATTTCACTGCAGCGGGCGGACGCATAGCGCGCTAAGGTTCCGCGATCCATATTTTCGCCTTCAATGAAAGATGCATCCATCACCGGGCTTGCCGCCGTCAGATACACTACCAGCCAGCTGTATGCCGTCATCTTCTTGGATAATTCCAGATATACCTGATCTTTATACGCCTGATAGGAAGCCTGTCCGCTTTTTCGAAAGCCGTATTTCAGCAGTTCCTCTCCAAAAGAGAAATTAAAATGGATGCCGGAATACAGCATTTTCTTTTTGCCGTATTTCTCCGCCAGATATTCCCGATAGATCTGTTCTTCCTTCAGATCTCCCTCGAACACGGCAATCGGGATATCCGTTTCTCCTTTCACATAAGGCGGATTGGAAAACGGCCAGAGATATTCCGGGCCGCCGGGCATCGTCTTCAGTGTGCGCAGCACCGCCGTCTGCAGTCTGCACAGCTCCGCATACATCTCCTCCACGCTGTTGTCGGCGCCGGTGATTACCTCCACCTGATTTTCACAGAAATCCCGTTCTATTTTCGGATTGTCCGGAAACGGATGCGGCGTATGCGCCAGAAAGCCCTCCGGAGTAACCCGCAGGCTTTCTTTTTCAATCCCAAATTTTGCTTCCCATATGAGATCCTTCATTTCAAGTATGTTCCTATTTGCGATCATAACAGTCCTTTTCCCGTGTAAACACACATCTCCATAAAATTCTTATTGTAAATTGGTCACGGATCACTCCCCTTGATCCGCGCAAAAAAACAGGCCTCCCTGATCGTATCACCGAAGGCCCGTTTTTGTCTAGTTATTTCTTTATAAAACTGCTTTAAATGCTTCATCCAGATCCTGAATGATATCATCGATGTGCTCCGTACCGATAGACAGACGGATCGTATTGGGGCGAATACCCTGATCTTCCAGTTCTTCCTCGGTGCACTGGCTGTGTGTGGTCGTTGCCGGATGGATCACCAGCGATTTGACGTCAGCGACATTCGCCAGCAGCGAGAACAGTTCCAGATTATCGATGAAATCTTTTGCTTTCTGTGCGTCGCCCTTGATCTCAAAGGTGAAAATAGAACCGCCGCCGTTGGGGAAATACTTCTTATACAGCGCTTTCTGCTTCTCGTCCGTGGTAACTGCCGGATGGTGCACCGCCTCAACCTGCGGATGATTGCTCAGATATTCCACAACCTTCAATGCGTTCTGCACATGGCGCTCAACACGCAGGGACAGGGTTTCCAGACCCTGCAGGAAGAAAAACGCATGGAACGGAGACAGAGTCGCGCCGGTATCTCTTAACAGGATCGCGCGGATCTTGGTTACAAATGCCGCCGCACCCACTGCTTTGGTAAAGCTGATGCCGTGATAGCTGGGGTTAGGCTCTGTCAGGGACGCGAACTTGCCGGATGCCTCCCAGTCAAACTTGCCGCTGTCAATAATCACGCCGCCGATCGTAGTTCCGTGACCGCCGATAAATTTGGTGGCGGAATGAACCACGATATCCGCGCCGTAAGAGATCGGTTTTACCAGATACGGCGTGGCGAATGTATTGTCAACGACCAGCGGGATCTTGTGCGCATGCGCGATCTTCGCAATCGCTTCGATGTCTACTACGTCAGAGTTGGGATTGCCCAGTGTCTCAATGAAAATCGCCTTGGTATTCTCCTGAATGGCCGCTTCCACTTCCTCATAATTGAAAATATCTACAAAAGTGGTCTGAATCCCATACTGCGGCAATGTGTGTGCCAGCAGGTTATAGGAACCGCCGTAAATATTTTTTGCGGATACAATGTGGTCGCCGTTCTGCGCCAGGTTTTCAATGGTGTATGTAATGGCTGCGGCGCCGGAAGCAACTGCCAGCGCAGCAACGCCGCCTTCCAATGCCGCAATTCTCTGTTCAAACACGTCCTCCGTAGGATTGGTCAGACGACCGTAAATGTTGCCGGCATCTGCCAGGCCAAATCTGGCTGCCGCATGATCGCTGTTTCTGAACACATAGGAAGAAGTCTGGTAAATCGGTACCGCTCTCGCGTCAGTAACCGGATCCGGTTTCTCCTGTCCTACATGCAGCTGTAATGTCTCAAATTTTAATTCTCTCTGTTCCCGTGTAATCTTGCTCATAATTCTGTATCTCCTTTGCTCAGTTAGTCAGTAAATAATGGTGTGGAATAATATCTGTCGCCTGTATCCGGCAGCAGCGCCACAATGGTCTTGCCTTTGTTTTCCGGACGTTTTGCCAGTTGAATCGCGGCGTGCAGCGCAGCGCCGGAGGAAATTCCCACCAGTACGCCTTCCTGCTTCGCCAACAGCTTCGCAGCAGCAAATGCGTCTTCATTCTCAACCGGAATGATCTCATCATAAATTTTGGTATTTAATACATCCGGAACAAATCCCGCGCCGATTCCCTGAATCTTATGCGGGCCTGCCTTACCTTCAGACAGTACCGGAGAGGACGCCGGCTCTACCGCTACAACCTTTACTTCCGGTTTCTTGCTCTTCAGATATTCGCCCACACCGGTCAGGGTGCCTCCGGTTCCTACCCCGGCCACAAAAATGTCTGCCGCGCCGTCGGTATCGTTCCAGATCTCCGGACCTGTCGTCTTCCTGTGGATCTCCGGATTGGCCGGATTCACAAACTGTCCCGGGATAAAGCTGTCCGGAATTTCTTTTGCCAGTTCATCTGCCTTGGCAATGGCGCCCTTCATTCCCTTTGCGCCGTCGGTCAGCACCAGCTCCGCGCCGTATGCTTTCAATATATTTCTTCTCTCTACGCTCATCGTCTCCGGCATGGTCAGAATGATCCGATATCCCTTCGCTGCCGCAATGGCCGCCAGACCGATTCCCGTATTGCCGGAGGTCGGCTCGATGATCACGGAGCCCTCCTTCAGCAGACCCTTCTGTTCCGCATCTTCGATCATCGCCTTCGCGATTCTGTCCTTAACACTGCCGGCCGGATTGAAATATTCCAGCTTCACAATCAGCGTTGCTTCCAGTCCCAGTTCTTTCTCCACATTTGTTACTTCTACTAAAGGGGTATTTCCAATCAGCCCCAATGTGCCCTTGTAAATATTTGCCATATTTTCCTCCATTCCGAAGCGTTTCCGCTTCTGTTCCTAGTTTTCCTATTGATTTACTAGGTTTTATCGATAGTGGTATTATATGCCTGCTTATTTCGTTTGTCAACCCTTTTTATAAAAAATTTATGGGAATCTCTATTGATTTCGTTTCAGACTGCGGATCCTGGCTTTCACCGCTTCCTCCGGGTTCCGGGATTCACAGATTTTCTGCAGCGTTTTGCGGTACGTCCACGGATCCATCCGGCAGTCCGTTTCCAGCATCCGCATCACCGCATGGGGAAACATTACAAAGGCCTCAGCTGCCGTCCATGCCGCCGCCATCTGCGCGTAGTAGCCTTGGGGATACGGACGGTTCAGCAGTTTTAGAATCCGTTCCAGATAAGGATTTGCCGCTTCAGCCGCGCACGCCTCTTCCAGATCCGCCGGCGTAACCACCCGTCTCCGCGGCAGCTTCTTCCCCGCGGCATCCAGCTTTAAATACTGGCATAACAAAGTAATCAGCCCTACCCGCATCTCAAACTCCCGATCCGAATGCAGATAAGGCTGTAAAAATTCCCAAGTTTCCGCCCGGTGTCTGCCTGCCAGTCCGAACGTATTGCAAAAGCTGTCACACACAGACCAATTATCAATATGGGGAATAAACTGTGCCGCAAGGGCAAGCCCCTCCTTTACATTTCCCCTTTCCGTCCCGTAGCCGATCACCATGCCGCGCAGCATGGTTTCTTCAAAATACAGGTCTTCATATTCCCCGTCATAAACCGTAATTTCCGCGCGCCAGTCGCCTTTTCCGATTTCCTTCGCAATCTTGCGCAGCGCCGGCAGCCGCACGCCCAGCAGCGGTTTGCTCTCCGGAATCAAGGCCTGAGAAAAATCCCGGTATCCCGGCTCCGCCTGTGCCTGCAGCCGTTCTCTGATTTCTTTCCGCATCTGTCTCTCCTCATCCGCCTCTTCTAATCTGTCTTTCCTACTCCATCTCTTCTAACTCTGTCTCGCCTAATCCGTTTCTCCTATATAAATGCTTCTACGATCAGCAAAACTCCCAAAATCCGCACCACGATCACGGTCGCCGAAAACGGGTTGAAAATCAAAAGCAGTCCTAAAACAATCTCGATCCCGCCTTCTGCCGCAGTCACCCACCAGGTATTCGTGTGCATCCGTTTCAGATCCATGGCTTTTTGAATTTCCAGGATTCCATGAACAACTACTAAGATTCCGAATACGAACGGTATGATCGACAGGAAAAATTTCGGGAAAAGCAGCAGGAGTACGCCGCCGATCAGCGCCAAAATTCCCACGATCAGCCGGAACTCCGTAAACACAAGTTCCGGACTCTTCCGGTATTGAAGGACGGAAATGATCCCATAAATACAGAGCACCGCTCCGACTATAATACAGGCCGTAATGGTCGTCACCTGCGGCCAGATCAGCAATACAATTCCCACGATCAGATATAAGAGCGGATTTTTTCCGCCAAACCAGTTTGAATATCGTTCAAAAAACATGTTATCTCTCCATTTCATTCTGTTTCTGTGTTCTTATGGCTATTATAAATCCATTTTATGTTCATTCCATGTCCGGATCAGGCGAAATACCTGTTCCGCCGTATTCGCCAGATTTACCTTTGCCCGTTCGGGGTTCATGGCGTCCGCCTCTGAGACCGTCTGCCGCAGAATCGGAAAACAGGCGTCAATTCCCGCCTGATGGCATGCGCCCGCATCCTCTGCCACACAACCGGCAAATCCGATCACCGGTTTCCCGTACTTCTTTGCCAGCGCCGCCACGCCCGCCGGTGCTTTTCCCATAGCCGTCTGAGCGTCCAGCCGCCCTTCGCCGGTGATTACAATGTCCGACTGCCGGACTGCCTGTTCCAATCCGCTTTCCTCCAGCACGATCTGAATACCGGATTCCAGCGACGCATTGGTAAACGCCAGAAACGCGAAGCCCAGACCGCCCGCCGCGCCCGCGCCCGGACAGCGCGATAATACACCGTCTGCCCGCGCCAGCCCATTGCTGCGTAAAAAGCTCTCCATCAGCTTCGCATAGTGTTCCATCCAACGATCCATATCCGCTGCCATTTGCGCATCGGCGCCTTTCTGCGGTGCGAATACGGCGCTGCAGCCCTGGCTTCCGCACAGGGGATTCGTTACATCGCAGGCAATCCGAAAGGTACATTCTTTCAGTTCCGGTATCACATGCGCTGTTCCGACTGCCGCCAGTTCCGACAATCCCTTCGCGCCAAACGCTGCCGGCTGTCCCGCCTGATTCAGCAGGTCATATCCCAGCGCCTGCAGCATTCCGATCCCGCCGTCATTGGTCGCGCTGCCGCCGATTCCTACCAGGAACCGTCTGCAGCCCTGCGCAATGGCGTCCCGAATCAGTTCTCCCACGCCGTAGGTCGTAGTGTTAAGCGGGTTTCTCTTTTTTTCAGGCACCAGGGTCAGCCCCGCCGCCTGTGCCATTTCCAGCACCGCGAGCTTGTCCTGCCCTGCCGCGGTTTTTTCTTCTGTTTTGCCTGCCGCTTCTTCCGCCGTTTCTTCCGTCCCCCACGTTTTCTCTAAATCAACAATTCCGTAAGCGGCAGTCACCGGTTCCCCCAGCGGACCGGTCACCGTGATTCGGCGCAGCGTACCGCCCAGTCCGGCCGTCAGGGCTTCTACTGTGCCTTCTCCGCCGTCCGCTATGGGTTTGACTGTAATCTTCGCATCCGGATATACCCGCCGGATACCTTCTGCCGCCGCAGTTCCGGCTTCCGGCGAAGTCAGACTGCCTTTGAAGGCGTCTATGGCAATCGTAATGTGCATAGGGAGGTCCTTTCTTTTAACTGCGCGATGATCTCTAAATCGGCCGTATATTTTTCTTCATCTGTTATCTCATTAAAGGGATCAAAAACGCATCTCTTCTCAAAAATCATTTATCTCACCATCCTATTCGGTTTTGTTCAAACAACCGTTTGAGATCAGATTCCTGTATACCAATTCTTTTCAAGAAACAACAGTATGTCAATGCTGTCAATGTATATGTAGCATTCACAATATTGGAATCCACTGTTCTGTATCGTCCATGAGTGATATCATTTCTATATTTTATAAAATCTGCAATATTTTCTTCTGTACATGGTATCTTGTTCACCGTTTTATATATATCCATATACAACTGATTTTTCAAATACAGCAAAAAGATTTTCCTGCTGTTCGCCATTCCCCAGTGTGACATACTGCTGCCAATCATATCATACGTTTTTTGTTCCAGCTTTTTATCTGTTTTTTTATGTTCTTTTATTACAGATTTTATCTGTTTAATCAATTCTGTTAAATTTTTGTTCTCATCATCATGTAAATCCTTAACAAAATCCAATTCACATTCTATTGAAGAACATATACTTTTTATTTTGTTATCAGACAAAACGAATACATCTGCATCATTTTCAGCATAAAAATCAAATAAGTATGTTGATTTTCCTTCCGTATCAGCAGAAACTATCGCGTGCAATTTACTCATACAATCATGAAGATCTGAAAATAAAATGTTTTTTCTGTATGTCTTTTGAGTAAATTTTTCATATTGGAAATTTATAAACCCATCTGCAAAATATGACCACTTTTGACTTTCATCATCCACTTGAAATAATCGCACTTCATCAAATCCGATATTTTCCCTGTTCGTCATGAGTCTGCATATATTAAGTATCACATTATAGACCAAGCTAATTGTTTTTAACGGCATTTTATCAGGGAACTCATAACGGACTATCACATCCATTGCTGACGGAATTGACTCTGACGGGAAATTCCTAATGATCAATTTACATTCATATTCCCTGATTTTTACTACATATTCTTCCTTAAACAACGGGTATGTTTTAACAAAACTACTTTCTTCGTATTTCATGGCAATGCGCTCCTGCTGATATAAATTATTTAAAGTTCCTCCAATAAATTCTATTGCTTGAAATTTTGACATATCATATTGTTGAATATTAGCTTTGCTAATAATATATATCCCAGGTTTAATCCTGTAGTTTGCACCTATTTCTTTTTCTTCATCCCCAGTATAGATTGCTAATTGATATCCATCAGTCGTATATCCATACCAAAAGTTATCAGGAGAATATAATACATTTTTTTCTGCTTCAGCAAAAATACCTGCTCTTTCAGAAATAAAGTAAAAAATCTTATCAATAGCATGAAAATATATCTTTTTCTCATCTTGTAAAACAAATCCTGTAAAATTATCCGTTTTTCTCTTAATCATAATACCTCCAATTCAAAATAACATATAAAAAATTATATCATAAAATTTCTATTTTCTCCATAAAAACCCTGTTAAAAAACTAAGTACAAATCAGAGTAGACAAAACAGTCCTTCGCAAACTGCTGCCTTAATGAATATGAAAGATATCTCAATCTAGAAAATTCTAACAGTCTGGAACAGATAAAGCACCAACTTACAAAAAGCAAACTATTCTTAAGTCTTTCTGAAAGGCCAACAAAACGGAGAAACGACATAGTACATAATCTGAGCCGTTTCTCCATACCATTTCTTATACCTTTTTATATATTTAACGGCAGCCGCATTTTTTCAATGATTCTGCCATTCTTCTATCAGCTTTCTATCATTTTCAAACACTCTCTTGCCGCATTTGCCACATACCAAAACATTACCGGTGGTATTGCATTTCCAAGTGCTCTATATTGCGCAGATTCAGTTCCAACCAACTTAAAATTCTCTGGAAACGATTGTATCCTTGCCACTTCTCTAGGCGTGAATCTTCTATATCGATTTCCAATCATAAGAACAGGGTCTGTGCTATTAAGAGATACTTTTGCAAGATGAGCCCCGACTGTATTACAAGGTTTATTGATGTCCTGTGCTCTTCCTTTATTCATAGACTCTCTGTTCTTCATCATTCCAGCCACCGCTTTCTCGCTGAAGAAATATTTTTCTCCTACTTCGTCTTCTATTACGGCCTTTAATGGAACATATTCATCTTCTATAGAAAAAACTTCCTCTGGAAAATCAAATTTTATTTTCAAATCCTTTCTAAAGCCAACAATGATAACCCTTTCTCTTTTCTGTGGAACCCCATATGATGCTGCATTCAACACCATATATTTGACATCATATCCACTATCTTCAAATTCTTTCAGAATCAGTGGAAACGCGCTTCGTTTATTAGCTGTCATAATTCCTTTTACATTCTCCGCGATAAAGCATTTTGGCTTTTTTTCCCTAAGAATTCTACACATTTCAAAAAAAAGTTTTCCTCTGTCATCCTTTATTCCTAAACGAATCGGATTCTGCGCTACGATCGAAAACGACTGACATGGAAATCCCCCTGTCAGTACATCAAATTCTGGAAGCTCTTCAGATTTAACTTCCCGAATATCCCTATTATCGGGCCTTATTCCAAAATTTTGCTCAAATATAGCACAGGCGTTAGAATCAATATCATTGGCATATACAATTTTCATATTATTATGACTATAGTATTTGCCAAGATACTCAAATCCTCCCAGCAATCCTACATCCGTCCCCCCGCATCCGCAAAACAGAGAGGCTACTCTTATTTTTTCCATGTCAACAAGTCCTCAAATCTTCCAACCTTATTTGGATCAAATGTTATATCAGCCCCATCAGACGGCACCATTTCTATCTGGTCATTTTTATACAGCCCGACAGGATCTTGCAAAAGAAATAATTTTCTTTCATTTCTACTAAGCAAAAGCCGATAAACATAATAACATTCATGAGTGCTGCTTGCAGTATTCCACTCATTTCTGGTTAAATGAATTTTATTAAAATGAATGGGTTTAGAACTAATTGTTGTTTTTACTTCAATATATCGTTTCTTTTCATCCAATTCAACCGAACTAATATCATATCCAACAGCAAATTGTGTCGGAATCCTTTTTATAAGATGAATTAGGTCTTCTCTTCCCCCTAGTTTCACTCGCATACACTCATGCCCGTGAACTAAACCTTCTCCGATATCACCAATATCTTTTGTTGTAAGGGTATCATAATACGTCGCAACTCGATAATCATACTCTTTTTCTCTATCTACTAAATCAGTCAGTGCTGCCATTTGCGCTTGAACAGTATTCTCTTTCAACTGACGAAGTTCTTCTTCATCAGAAGCAATATAAGCAAGAATATCTGTAGAAAAATCCGTTTCCTTTATATCCCTGTTTACATATGCGAACCACCCTCTTATACACTCTTTTACTGCCTCTATACTTCCAGATTTCGCATTAATCATGCTATCATATTCAGCAAACCATTCTGCTGATTCGCAAAATTTGATAATTGATTCTTCTTCTAACGTGTTAAGATAATACATTCTATTATCATAGGTTTTCAATAAGTTGGCAATTTCCATATAGTCTACAATATCACCAGCATAACGTATCACATCACCAGTCTGATCATAGTTCACTTTACTATTTCTATTATCCTGAATTCTTTTCCATGTTTTATCAACACCTTCATGATCCCTTGTTACTCTTAAATCATTAAAGATACAATGACAAATTTCATATTTTGTAAGACCTACCGCATTTCCTCCGTCCTTATTGGCATATCTAAGAAGCTGCAAAATATACTGCGCCGGCTTAAATTTAATGCCAGCCTCAATTTGCTCAAGGACATTTTTCGGTTTTATATGCGCTCCCGGATATTGAAAGTTATATAAGAAGATCTTAAAACACTCTACTAAATCCTGATTCTTTGCCAGTTCTATTGCCCTTAATCCCGGTTTATCCGTCGTATCGGTATGTTCTATAAATCCGAATAATGCAGATATTTCCGTTCTCCAGTTATTGATGGTTTTCAATTCCCTATGCGCATTCCCCGGATATTTATATAATGCACAATTCACTTTATAAACAAATTCGTCTACGGGGCATTCTCCAATAGCTGCTATCTCTCCTGCTACATAGAATAAGACATTCTCAATGTCACCCTTAAAACGCGGACGTACATGATGAATCCTAAAATAATATTCTTCCGGTATTTTATATTCACCCATTTCATTCTCCTTAAAAATCTCTTTTATCTTTTCCGCAATCGCCTGTGCCATGAGCGGCGGCACAGCATTTCCCACTTGCCTAAACTGCTGCGTTTTATTACCATAAAATATAAAATCATCAGGAAAAGATTGCAACCTTGCGCATTCTCTCACTGTAGGAACACGATTATATTTGTAATGGAAATGATGTCTATGTCCTGTATCAATAGTGGGAGCTGGCTTCTGGCTGTTAAACCTTGTCCACGCCACATGAAAATTTCTTGATTTTATAAATTCTTCTGGTAAATCTTTATAATTTCCTCCATCCGGAACCAGCGAAATAATATGCTGCACCTTCTCAGAATGGGTGGCTGCAATGTGATTATGTACAGCTTTGGAATTTTTCCTCATTAATTCCTGATAAGCATTTTGAGGCAAGGTTTCATAGTCCTGACTATCTGTCCCAAGCGTCTCTATAAGAGCCGGCAAATCAGATAAAGCCATTTCACATGTCACTTCAACAGCATTCTTCTCTGGATATTCAAATTCATTTTTTCCGTTCTTTATCCCAACAAAAAATACCCTTTTCCTGCTTTGCGGAACACCATAATCAGAAGCACACAATATTTTATATGCAACTTTGTATCCCATATCAGAAAAAACTTTTATTATATTATCTTTTACTTCACCACCAAATAACGAAACAAGGCCAGGAACATTCTCTATTACAAAAGCCGTGGGCCTTATCTCATCAACCAGCCGAATATAACTTAAATAGAGTTTATTCCTAGGATCAGAAAAATTTCTGGGACCGGAAAGCGAAAATCCCTGGCAAGGAGGCCCACCTATTATTACATCAATATGTTGATCGCCTATCAATGATTTTATATCATTCTCATAATCTATTTGAGTTATATCTCCGCAAATGCTTTTAGCATTTTTATGATTCATCTCAAAGGTTTTCAACGCCATGGCATCATTATCAATTCCTAAAAGGACATTGTATCCTGCACTTTCAAACCCAAATGATAAACCTCCTGCACCACAAAATAGATCTATTACATTCAAAGCCTTTTGCATCTTTTCTTTCCACTCTCTTTCGCTTATCCTCTGGTTTCTCAGAATTATCTGGAATTACCCAAGCCTCTCCCAGCTTGGATACTCCAGAAATCCAGTCATCTGAGCACAATATCTGTACTCTTCTTTGCGAAATATTCCATTATTTTACTCAACAAAATTTTCTGGCAATTCATCATCTATGCTCTCCTCCACCCGATTATTAAAAATTGTTTCTTCAATAACTCGGATACATTCTTCTGGTCTTTTCATGATTTCATTCCCCCAGAATCTAATCACCGTCCAATCCATAAATAACAATTTTTTGTCATTTTCAAAATCTCTTTCTATATTTCGTTCAATCTTCTGAACCCAATAATCTGGATTTTCCCCCTTCAGTAATCTAGGTTTTAAAACCTCCCAATCTTTTCCGTGCCAAAACTCGCTATCACAAAATATTGCTATTCGATATTTCGTAAGCACAATATCAGGCTTACCGGGCAAATTTTTATAATTTTTTCTATATCGATATCCTTTTTCCCATAATGCTTTTCGTAGTTTCACTTCAATCTTAGTATTTGAGCTTTTAATATTTTGCATATTCTTATGTCGCTGTTCAGGTGTCAAATTATCCATAATATCACCAGCTTTCCGTGCATATATTATAATTGATATAAGCACAAAAATCAATTATGTCATTAAAATATGTTGGTTTTCTTGAATAATTTTCAAAGTTACAGTTCCAGCCTTACCTGCCGGTCGATCCAGCTCTTTTGCTGCGCCTCGTGGATCACATCCCCCGGCAGACTGCCTCCCAGCAAGAACGGAGACGACGGATCGTGCTTCTTCCGATTTGCTTTTACCAGATCCGGATTCGCGTTGGCATAACAATATTTGCACAGATGGCCGCAGGTATCATAAGCGCCGATATCCACGCCCAGCAGGCAGGCGCACTGTCCGTTTCTCTGATTGGTCTTTCGCGCGGGTACGGTAAGACGTGCATGCAGGGCTGTTTCATAGGTCTGAACGGTCATACAGCCGGAGCAGTCCGCTCCATAAGGCGCCAGCTCGTCTCCCTCTGCGCAGGGTTTAACGGTCATGCCGTACTGCGCCGCAATTCGAATCAGTTCTTTCCCCAAAGTAAGGCGGTCAGCCCTCGGCACCGCCTTTACAGTCGGAAAATTCCGTTTTACTTTTTCATAGAGATCAATGAAACTGATCACACAGGTCTTTGTATACCCGGCCAGATTCTCGGCTATCTCCGCAAATTTGGAAATGTGCCATTCCACAGAATGCCGCGCATCGAGGAAAATCGGATCATAGCGCCAGCCCATACTGTCAGCGCCGACCAGATCCGACAACCGTCTGAATGTTTCCATAACCTCGTGTTTGCCCGGAACATTCGGCTCTATATCGGTTCCGTAAGGCGTGATGGTTACAAACCAATATTGCCCGTACGGCTTCAATGCGTCCATATGCGGCAGCATCGGCGCCGGATTCTTGGTGCAAAATGTGATCAGATCCACCACATCCGGCGATAAGCTGTAGCGCGTCACCTGACTTGGATGATACGGATTGCGCACAAGCACAAATCCTTCTTTGATTCTGTTCAGCAGCCATTTGGAATAAAACGCCGGAATATCCGTCCGCATTCCTGTTTGTATGATCATATAGGATTCTTTTTCTCCTGCATTTATTTTACTTATTCAGCAAAACCTGATATTTGTATCGTAAAGCTGCAGATAGCTTTTTCTCAGCATATGGAATGATTCTGTCATTCTGCAGCCGGCCCAAAACGATGCCGGGATCACGATTAATTTTTTCTGCAAATAATCGAATTGTTTCTTCATCAAAAAAATTATGACTTTTGATAAAAGTTTCATATAATTTTTGTGGAATCAATTTATTTTGAGCATATACATCCGCATCCTTTTCCGATTTGTCTTTGTTATCTTCAAAGGTAATTCCATAATCGCCATTCATAATATGCCCGATTTCATGAAACATGGTAAACCAGAATGTATCCGCGTAGTGGCGCCGGTCATTTACCATTAGCAGGATTTTCCCGTCTACTTTTTTGGTTGCCCCGTTAATCCCGGAGTTATTTAAATTGGGCAGTACAACTAGAATAACACCTGCTTCGCTGAAAGCATTCTGTACAATCGGCAAAAAACTCTCATGATTACCGGTCTGCGTTAACGCATATTCAACTGCACTTTCAAACTTTCTTTTATTAAACTTAGGGCTTACAGTATTTAATACTCGATTAATTGCAATTTGAACCATAACATTTGCATTCACTACATTAGACTCACTTAACTGATCAGAATAGCTTCGGAAATTCACAGCCAGATTCTTCTCCTTCAAAACCCTTAACGACGATATCCTTAAGAATTCCCTCACCTGTTTAATCTGTGCATCAATATTTCTCTTCAGATCCGGAAAAGCAAAATTATCTCTAAAATATTTGTAATTAATCAATTTAAAAATTTTTCTTTCTGTTATCAATTCTTCATCAGAGATAAATTCAGCCTGCATAGCATCATAAGTCTGCTGAATATTGAGCCAATACTGTACCGTTGTCCCTAACATTCTGGACAGTTTTGCCGCCATATCAATAGACAGACTCTGCTCTCCCCTAATCAGGATACTCAGATTCTTAGGGGTCGTATCCAGACGTTTGGCAAAATCCTCTTGCGTCAATCCACTTTCCTCAACAATTTCTTTCAGATAATATCCCGGATGAAATGCAATTCGGTCATGATACTCAATATAATTACTCATAATGCGGACTCACCTCCGTAATCTCAATGATTTTAATGGTTCCAGCAACTTCGTCAATATGACATGAGGTAAATACTTCTTCTTCGTTCAAAGGACACAGTATAATTCGCCATTTATCTTTTCTGCTTTTTACATCAATCGCAAAATATCCTTCTCTATTACCATGCAGGTTATGAAAATGTAATTGAGGCATTACAATAATATCCTTAATAACTTCTGCATTCTGAATTAAATTAATGCGTGAAAGCAAACTCATCGCAAGTTTTTTATCTCCGCCAAATAACTTAGTTGCCTCTTTTATACTTGTACATTGCTGTTCAATCTTTTCTGTTGCATATTTAATCTTCACGCTCTCCCTCCATTTTAAAATTACCCAATGGGTAATTTTATTATACATAAGGTATTATAAAAAGTCAATCTTTTTTCTCTCTTTTAACCAACCAAAAAAATCCCCGCCTCTGCCTTCCGGCACAAGCGGGATTCTGCTCCGTTACTTGTATCTCATTTTTCTACTTCACGCACTTTCAGTACGCCACCCTCTACTATAAACTTCACATTATATCCGCCAAAGGATAGGCCGTAAATCCGCTCCGCGTCTTCCTGATAAGCCGGTCTGGGATCCTGCGCCAGAAGTTCCAGCAGTCCTGCCTGCTTCTCATCGGGAATCTGCCGCAAGAGCATCTCCGGGAAATCCACATCCAGCCGGTCGCCGGCATGTTTCTCCGCGAACCCTCCCGACGCATCCGGAATACTGTCCGCATACGGCAGATACGGCTTGATATCGAAAATCGGCGTTCCGTTCATCAGATCTGCGCCTGACACATAGAGTACCGGGCCCTCTGCTTCATCGGCAACCGCATCCAGTTTCACACAGGATAATCCCATCCTGTTGGGTCGAAAAGGCGAACGTGTCGCAAAAACGCCCATCCGGGTATTACCGCCCAAACGGGGCGGACGTACCGTCGGCGACCAAGCCGCCTCACCGACCTCTGAAAACTGCCAGATCAGCCAGAGATGGGAGAAGCCCTCCAATCCCCGCAGCGCATCCGCATTGCGGTATTCCGGTTCAAATACAATCCGGGACTGCACAGCCGGCGCCAGCCCGCTCTGTCTGGGGATCCCGAATTTCTCTGTATAATCGTTGTAAATGTATGCGATAGGATATATCAAATGCTCCATGCAGCCGGCTCGCTCCTCCAATCTGATAGGATCTGACAATTATTATAAGCATAATTATAACTTTTTGCAAATATCAGATGTTTACCATTGAAAAACTTATTTTAATATGATATATTATTTATATATGAATTGAATGTGGCTGTTATAAGCCGCATTGTGGAATAAATAAAATGGCAGAATTTATGCCGGAGAAGAGGGAGGAATTATAATGGATAAAAAGAGGGTTAGTTTGATCAAGCAGCAGTTTGACCTTGTCATTCATAACGAAGCATCTTCTAAGGTTGAATTTTGGTATGCCCGAGAACTGATGCCGCTGCTTGGCTATGATCGTTGGGAAAATTTTGCTAAGGCAATTTCACGCGCGATCGAATCTTGTAAAACAAGTGGAATTGAGGTCTCCGACCATTTTCGTGAGATCACGAAAATGGTTCCTTTGGGTAGCGGCGCACAACGGTCTGTCAAAGATTATATGCTGACACGCTATGCCTGCTATCTCGTTGCCCAGAACGGTGATCCCAAAAAGGAAGAAATCGCATTTGCACAAAGCTATTTTGCCGTACAGACCAGAAAACAGGAGTTGATTGAAGAACGCATTTCATTAATTGAACGTACCGCGGCACGCGGCAGATTACGGGAATCCGAGAAGCGTCTTTCTCAAAACATTTATGAACGTGGAGTAGATGACGCAGGCTTTGGCCGAATCCGTTCTAAAGGCGATCAGGCGTTGTTCGGAGGACATACTACGCAGGAAATGAAAGAGCGGTTAGGAGTAAAGGATACTCGCCCTCTTGCGGATTTTTTGCCTACGGTAACGATTGCGGCAAAGAATTTAGCGACAGAAATTACTAATTTTAATGTAGAGGAAAAAGATTTACAGGGAGAACCTGCGATTACCGACGAACATGTGCAGAACAACCGCTCTGTTCGTGAACTTCTTGGTCAGCGAGGTATAAAGCCGGAAGAACTTCCCCCATCCGAGGATATCAAAAAATTAGAACGTCATGTAAAATCCCAGGAACGAAAACTGGCGGCTCAGTCTGGTAAACTACCGAAACAGAACGATATGTAAAGCCGTTACCATCCGCCACAACGATGCCGCCAATACTGCTGTCGTTGTATCATCTGCCAATACTTCTATGTAATAAAACAAGCTGTCGCCTCATGAATTTTCATTGAAAGCGACAGCTTATTTTTCATTTTTGATTTATTTTTCCCCAACAATTGCTTTCCGCAGCAGATCCACAGGGATCATCGTTGCCGCCAGCAAGATCACCGCTACCCAGCCGGCCGGTCCAAACGGCACGCAGCTGAACATATGCCCGATTCCTTCAAACAGCGCCAGCGGGATCAGTCCGGCGTTGACGATCAGCGCCTGAATCAGAATGATCATAAAGAATACCTTTAAAAATCCGGGGTTCTGATCCAGCCCCTTAAAGATACCAAACCGGTCGTCTCTGACATTGAATCCGTTAAACAATGCGCTTACGATAAACAATACAAAATAACCGGTCAGGTGCTGCTCATCGGTCTCAAACAGATTCCGGAAAAACGGTACTTTCAGGTAAACAAAGCTGACTGCGGTCAGCCACAGCCCCATAATGACGATCTGCGACATCATTTTCCGGCTGACAATGCTCTCATCCCTGCGCCGCGGCTTCTCGGACATATATTTCTCCAGCGCCGGTTCGTTTCCGAGCATCATAGCGCCCAGACCGTCCATTACCAGATTGACAAACAACAGATGCGTAACTTTCAGCGGTTCCTCCACGCCGAAAAACGGCGCGATCGCGCTGACAATGACGGCAGCCACGTTAATGACCAGCTGGAAGGTACAGAATTTCAAAATATTGTGATAAATGGTTCTGCCATACCAGATTGCATCCTTAATCGACTTAAAGTTATCATCCAGAATTACGATCTTGCCGGCTTCCTTGGCGGCCTCGGTGCCGCTGCCCATCGCAAATCCCACATCGGCCCGTTTCAGTGCCGGAGAGTCGTTGACGCCATCACCGGTCATACCTACGACCAGATTCAGTTCCTGACACAAACGCACCATACGGGATTTATCCGTCGGCAGCGCTCTGGCAATCACGCGCAGATTGGGAATGATTGCCTTCACTTCTTCATCAGACATCTCATTTAACTGTGCCGAGGAGATCGCTTTGTCTGTAGGATTTTTCAAAAGCCCCGCATCTTTCGCGATTGCGACTGCCGTCTCCAGTCTGTCGCCGGTGATCATAACGACCTGAATTCCCGCTTTCTGTACTTCCGCGATCGCGTCCTTTGCCTCTGCCCGCACATCATCCCGGATGGCTACCAGACCGATCACCACAATATCGTCATTGACCTGATTTTCTGTTAAATCCCGTTCGGAATAGCCAAACGCCAGCACACGCATTGCTTTTGACGCCAGCGCGTCGATCTTCGCGTTCAGTTTGTCATGATCCAGCGGCTTTACGACGCCGTCCGCATCCAGATAGCTCTTTGCCAGCGTCACCAGCCGCTCCGGCGCTCCTTTATAAAAGGTTCTGCCGAGTTCGTCAATTCTGGCCTGGCTGAATTTATTGCTGGAATTAAAGCCCTGCGATTTTGTCACCTGATACGAATCCGGCGCCGCCAGCTTCAGATAGGTCTCTTCTCCCAAAAATTTCATCATGGCCTGATCGGTCGCATTGCCTCCGATCACCACATGCGAAGCGTCAAACATGGACTGTGTATTTTTCCCGATCGCCAGATCCAGCAGTCCCTTCACTTCACTGTGCCGGTTCAGTTCCTCCAATGGAATCACATTCCCGTCCGCCGTAAAAAATTCTACGACCTCCAGCATACCCTTGGTGATCGTTCCGGTCTTATCGCTGAACAGGATATTCAGAGAACCCGCAGTTTCAATTCCTTCCGCTTTCCGCACCAGTACGTTGTGATCCAGCATCTTGCTGGTATTCTGCATCAGTACAAGCGAGATCATAAGCGGCAGCCCTTCCGGCACCGCGCACACGATAATTACCACTGCCAGGGACACGGATTCCACAATCTTGGTAATAACCGCTCCCACGCCCAGATCAAAAAATGCGGCCGGGCCTCCGGTCTGAACAATAAAATAAATCAGATATAATACGGCGATCACGATTGCACCGATATAACCAAAAACGGAAATCTGCTTCGCCAGCTTTGCCAGCTTCACCTTCAGCGGAGAATCCGGCTCGTCTTCCTGCATTTCCTCCGCCATCTTCCCCATCATGGTCTTCAGCCCGACTTTCCGTACATCCAGTACGCCGTCGCCGTCAAAGATCACCGCGCCACGAAACAGCGAGTGCTCATCCACAAAGGTATCTCCGGTAATCTCGTCTGCCAGTGCAAATCCTTCTTCCGCCGCTGTTTTCTGGCATTCCTCCGCTTCGCCATTCAGCGCGGAGTTATTGACCTTCAGAGAGCCTGAAATCAGGATACCGTCCGCCGGCACTTTATTGCCGGACTGCAGCAGGACTTTATCGCCCACGACCACATCGTCTACATCGATCACAGTGATCTCGCCGTTCCGATAAACTTTACACTGATCCTTTTTGGTACTGTCTTTCAGTTCCCGGTACTTCGTATCGCTGGCAACGCCGGTCTTTGCCGATACCAGCGCGACGATCAGGATCGCTACGATCGTACCCAGCGGCTCATAGATTTCCGCATACCCGAAAATCCACATGGCGATCATCAGAACCGCGATCACCAGCAGCACCCGGATCATGGGATCGCTAAACGTTTTCTTAACTTCCTGCCAGAATGTAGTCGGTTCCGAATCCGGAATCACATTGGACCCGTACTGCGCTCTGGAGTCTTCCACTTCCCTGTCACTTAATCCACTGTACTTCATTTTCCGCTCCTAAAAATTTATTTTTACGCATTGCGTTGTCCGCGCCCATACGCTATTTCAGTTTACCATATTTTTCTGAAAATATCCAGTGGTATCTGTGGGGGGTTGAGGGATCGTGGCAACCCTATGAAATTTTTAAAATCTTTCCCATATATCTTGACAATTTTCTGCTTTATGTTAAGATATAATTAACATCTCCCTCAGGCCTCTGTGGAAACACATGCACACTTGAGGGCGTTTTGTTTATAAGGAGAATTGACTATGGCAGACAAAGGGTTCAAAACGGTGGAAGAACAACTGGATATCCTCCGTTCTCGCGGTCTCACCATCAACAATGAAGCACAGGCTAGGGATTTTTTGCTACGCAACAATTATTACCGCATCAGCGGCTATTCCCTGACGCTCCGCAAAAATGACGTTTTCTCCAAATCTGCCACATTCCAGAATATCGTTGATATTTACCATTTTGACCATGAACTCAGGCATATTCTGCTTCAATATCTTGAAGTAATTGAAGTGCAGATGAAATCCATATACACTTACGAGTTCACAAAAATCCATGGTCCCATTGGATACCTGAACGAAGCGTTCTTTACCAGCAAAACCAAACACCAAGAGATCATTAGCAAGGCAGATCAGCAAAAAAAACAGCGGCTTCCTCACGAAGCCTACCTGAAACACTTTGTAAATGACCTGCAGCAGGACATTCCTTTGTGGGCATATGTCGATCTGCTGACCATATCCGATATCTCCTTTTTGTATTCCATTTCTGAGCAGCCCATAAAAGACTCTATTGCCCGTGCCTTTGGTCTGACCATGAATAAAGGATCCGCCATCCTCGGAAACTATATGCACAGCATGACAATCATCCGTAATCTATGCGCACATGGAAGCCGGATCTACAATCGGCTCTTTGAACAGAAACCTTCCCTTAATAAAAGGGAAAAAGCACTGCTTAGGAAAAACAGTAATGGCGAAGTCGACAATGCCCATTTCTATGGTTTCCTTCTTGTTATGAAGCGGATCCTGCCAGCGGATAAATTTAGCGAGATGAAAGACTCCATCATTTCACTGACCAAAAAATATCCATTTGTACGGATGGATTACTACGGTTTCCGCAGCGATTGGCAGCAAAAACTGTAATCTTATTTCTTTATCTGCATATACTATTCAGGACTTCTCCCACGAGCCGGTCTCCGGCGCAATACTGTGGGCGGTCTGGAGCCAGGAGATTTTCTCCTGGCTCTTTTTTAAGGCCGCCGCCACTCCTATTCGCCGCCACTCCTGCGCAGCAAACATACGGTTTCTACCCCGACTGTTTGTCCGAACATATCGCACCCGCATACCTTTTCTACCCGGTAGCCGTGCGCGCACATCCATTTCAGATCCCGCGCCAGTGTAGCGGAATCACAGCTTACATATACCATCCGGCTAGGCGCCATCTGCACAATGGTGCGAAGCAGGCTTTCCTCGCAGCCCTTGCGCGGCGGATCCACCACGACCACATCCGGCCGGGCGCCTGCCGACTGCGGATTCTGCCGGTAAAATTCCGGCACCGCTTCCTCCGCTTTTCCCGCGATAAATTCCACATTCGCGATCCCGTTGAGCTTCGCGTTCCGCCGGGCGTCCGCTACCGCTTCCGGCACAACCTCCACGCCAAACACCTGTCTGGCTTTCTTTGCCAGAAACAGCGAGATCGTTCCGATGCCGCAGTACAGATCCCACACCGTTTCCGTGCCGGTCAGCGCCGCGTATTCCAGCGCCTTCTCATACAGCCTCCTGGTCTGCACGGGATTCACCTGATAGAAAGACAGCGGTGAGATCTGAAACTTCACATCGCCGATCCTATCCGTAATAAATCCGTCTCCATATAAATTGATGATTTCTTTTCCGAGGATCACATTGGTCCGTTCCGTATTTACATTGAGGCTGATACTTGTCATCCCCGGAATCGCGCGCAGCTCCGAAACCAGCTTCTCTGCAGCGGGCAGTTTCCGTCCGTTTAAGATCAGGCACACCATGATCTCACCGGTCGTAAAGCCCACCCGGGTCAAAATATGGCGCACCAGTCCGGTATGCGTTTCTTCCTCGTAAGGCATAATTCCATTCCGCTCCAGAAACTGCCGCACGGTCTTTACGATCTGCACATTGACGGGATGATTGATATAACACTGCTCCGTCTCGATCACGCTGTGCGTCCTGCCCGCGTAAAAGCCGATGGCAATCCCACCGTCTTTTTTTCTGCGCACGGGAAACTGCGCCTTGTTCCGATAAAAATAAGGCTCTTCCATGCCCAGGATCGGTTCCGCCTCATAGCCGGTGATCCCGCCGATCCGCGCCAGATTATTCCGTATTTTCTCCTCTTTAAATTCCAGCTGCTTCTCATATGCCATTGCCTGCAGCTGACAGCCGCCGCACTGCCTTGCAGCCGGACACCGCGGCTTTACCCGAAACGGAGACGGCTCCAGAATCTCCGTCATCCGCCCATATCCATAGTTCTTCTTCGCTTTTACGACTATGCCCCGGATCCGGTCTCCGATCATCGTATCCTTTACAAACAAAGGGTAGCCATCGACCTTGCCGATGCCTGCCCCCTCTGTCGTAATATCCTCTATCAAAATTTCAAACGGTTCATTCTTCTGCATAAAATTATCCTATCCAGGTCTTTTTAAAATTACTCTCCAGCGCTTTTTGATAGCCCAGCCATTCCCCGCTCTGCGCCGCCGGACTCTCCAGCAGTTCCGTCACCATCTGGAGTTTGGCGTCCGTATTATCCGCAAAATGCAGCGCCAGCGCCTCCGCAAGCGCGGGTTTCTTCGGGGAACCGTACTCCAGTTCTCCGTGATGCGCCAGAATACAATGTTTCAGTTCTGCCGCCAGCTTCTGCGGAAAATTGGGGATTTTCGTGATCACGGAGCCAATCTTCTCCACGCCGATCACAATATGCCCCAGAAGCTGGCCGTCGTCCGTATAATCATTTGCCGGAAATGGAGAGATCTCCCACATTTTTCCGATATCGTGCAGCAGCGCCGCCGTCAGCAGCAGATCCCGATTTAAAACCGGGTACTGCGCGCAGTAAAACTCACACATTCTGGTCACCGCCAGCGTATGCTGCAGCAGACCGCCTACAAAGCTGTGATGCATGCTTTTTGCGGCGGAATGCTGCCGAAACATCTCCTCCACCTTGCTGCTTTCCAGAAAAATCCTGCTCAGTAAGGTGTGGAGCGCTTCATTTTTCACCTTTCCCACATAGGCTTTCAGTTCGTCATACATTGCCCCGATCTCGTACGGGGAAATTGGCAGATAATCTGCCGGATCATATTCATCCTCATATGCCCTTCGGATCCGTTTGATATTCAGCTGCAGGGTTCCGTTGAAATTCGTTACGTCGCCGTTCACTTCCACATAGTCCAGCACTTCAAAATCGTCAATGCCTATGGAGCCGGGCTCCCACACCTTTCCGTCGATGCTGCCGGTCTTATCCTGCAGCAGAACAGACCAGTATTCCTTTCCGTTTTTGGTAACCGCAGCGGTTTTATTCTTACACAAATAAATATCGGATACCCGCTCGCCCTCTCTCAGCAGTTCAATATATTTCATTCTGATTCTCCATTCTTTTCATATTCCGTTTTATCGGTTCTCTACGGTTTTCCTTCCAGGATCACGCTGATCTCGTATTCCTTATATCCGTCGGATTCCGGCCGCTGCACCGTCAGCGTCATGGTATCTCCCTCGTCCAGCTTCTGCAGCGCCGTCATAATATCCCTCGGCGTATAAATATCCTGTCCGATCATGGCAACAATAATATCGCCGTTCCGAACTCCGGCTACATACGCGGGAGATTCCGTTTCCACATCCATCACATATACACCATGTTCGATATCTTCCTCGATACTCTCCCGGATCGCGTCTGTCATCTGCAGTCCGTAAATTCCCATATACGGCGGAGCAATCCCATTAGACAGGCGCTCCACGGCGTCTGTCAGGTCCGTGATCCCCAGGAAACTGATGATCTTCTGCTGCTCCGTGTCTGCCTGCCGGTTCGCGATCCCCACCAGCTTTCCGCTTCTGTCGATAAAAAATCCGTTCCGCTCTCCCGCCAGTGCGATATTGGTATAAAAAACATGGCGCTGGCCGTCCATAACCGGTATGATCTCACTGCCGGTGATCATTCCGTAATCAATGTACCGGCTTTCGCTGATCGGATTTCCGATATAGATGATCTGATCTCCGTCCTGAACACCCTGCAGCCCGCTGATCTTCGCCTCGTCAATGGTAACCCGGGTTCCGTCGTCCAGCTGCGCTTCCGGGATTGTCAGGATCGCGGTGTCCGTTACCGTATCGCCTTTTTTCACCCGCGCCGCCGCAGTTTTTAGGTTGCTGAATACCACATCGATATAACCGGCCTTCTTTACGCTTCCGTAATCGGTCAGAATCAGGATCGTATTGCTTTCCTTCACAATGGCGCCGCTGGTGATCTGCAGCGGTTTGCTGTCTACGCCTGTCGGCTTCTTTTCATAACAGCGCACCGTCACCAGACAGCGGTTCACGGTCTGGGCCAGCTCCTTTAACTGTCCGGCGTTCAGTTCTTTCCCGGCCGGATCCGCCTTCCCTCTGGTCGTCGTTTCCTGCTGCGCGGTCGTCTTGGGCACCAGGGTCAGATAGGTGGGTTCCGGCGTTTCCTGCTCCGTCAGATTCACCCGGCCCAGGGAAAACAGAATGACAAACAGAATTCCGAACAGCACAAAAATACCGCCGGCCGCAGACAGGATGCCTTTGCCGATCCGCTTTGCCCGTTTTGCCCGCGACGGTTTTACGATCTGCTCATTGACAAATTGTAAGTCCTTCTTTTCATCTTCCATGGACGATCCGCTCTCCGTAAAACTCCTTGATGTTTTTTCTATTATAAGTTAAAATGAGTTTATATGCAAGAATAGGAGCGCCAAATTGAACGAAAAAGTATTAAAAACCTTAGAATACGATAAAATCATCCGGCTTCTGTGCGAACACGCTTCTTCCGCGCCCGGCAGGGAGGTCTGCGCCGCTCTGCTCCCCGGTTCGGATCCGGAGCAGATCCGGAAGGCGCAGAGAGAAACTTCCGACGCTCTGGCGCGGGTCTGGAAACAGGGCAGTCTGTCCTTTGCGGGGCTAAGCGACATCGGAGCCAGCCGAAAGCGCCTTCAGGTCGGCGCGTCCCTCGGAACCGGCGAACTGCTTGCCATCCGGGACCTGCTGGTCTGTACTCTGCGGGTAAAAAACTTTTCCCGCTGCAGCTATGCGGAGAAATCGGACACTTCCGTTTCTGACGCGGCGAACGAGGCGGAACTGCGGGAGGATTCCCTGTCCGGCTTCTTTTCCGTATTGGAGCCGCTTTCCCCGTTATCCAAAGAGATTTCCCGCTGCATCCTGTCTCCGGATGAGATCGCGGACGATGCCAGTCCGGAGCTGAGACGGATCCGGCGCACGGTCGCCAATACAAATCAGCAGATCCACAGCCAGCTTACTTCGCTGATCAGCAGCGCCTCCGCCAAAACCTATCTGCAGGACGCGCTGATCACCATGCGGAACGGGCGCTACTGTATCCCGGTGAAACAGGAATACCGGGCGCAGGTACCCGGCATGATCCACGACCAGTCTTCCACCGGCGCCACCCTGTTCATAGAGCCCATGGCGGTCGTAAAGCTGAACAATACCCTGAAGGAACTGGAACTGCAGGAAAAAGAAGCCATAGAAGCGGTTCTGTCGGATCTGAGCAGCCAGGCTGCCGGATTTGTCGATGAACTGGAAGCCAATCAGAAGGCCTTGACGCATCTGGATTTTGTTTTTGCAAAAGCTTCTCTGTCAAAACAGCTGCACTGCAGCGAACCGATTTTAAATACAGAAAAGAAGATTCATTTAAAAGAGGCTCGGCACCCGCTTTTAAACGCGAAACAAGTGGTGCCCATTGATATTTTTCTGGGCGATGCCTTTGATCTGCTGATTGTTACCGGTCCCAACACGGGCGGGAAAACCGTCTCCCTAAAGACAGTAGGCCTGCTTACCCTGATGGGACAGGCGGGACTGCATATCCCGGCATTTGAGGGCTCTGAGCTCTCGGTTTTTGACGAAGTATACGCGGATATCGGAGATGAACAGAGCATCGAGCAGAATCTCAGTACCTTTTCCTCCCATATGGGAAATGTAGTGCGGATCCTCGAAAAGGCTACGCCCGATTCTCTGGTGCTGTTTGACGAGCTAGGTTCCGGTACGGATCCGGTAGAAGGCGCCGCGCTTGCCATGTCGATTCTTACCTTCCTGCACAACATGCAGATCCGGACGATGGCGACTACCCATTACAGCGAGCTCAAGCTGTTCGCCTTATCTACAGAAGGCGTAGAAAACGCCAGCTGTGAATTTGACGTAGAAACCCTGCGTCCTACCTACCGGCTGCTGATCGGCATTCCGGGCAAAAGCAACGCGTTTGCCATTTCAGGCAAGCTGGGACTGCCGGAGCACATCATTGCCGACGCCAGAAACCGGATCACGGAAAACAACATCGCGTTTGAAGACATCCTGGCCGATCTGGAAAAGCACAAACGGGAAGCCGAAGCGGAACGGGCCGAGTTGGAACAGCTGCGCAGGGATTCCGCCGAACTGCGCCTTACATTAGAAAAACAGCAGAAACGGCTGGAGGAACGGAAAGATCGGATCCTTGCGGAAGCCAGAGAGGAAGCCGCCCTGCTCTTACAGGACGCCAAGGATTTTGCCGACCGCAGCATCCGGGAGATGAACCGGCTGTCTGCCGCAGGCGATATCCGCTCTATGGAGCAGAACCGCAGCAGCATCCGGGAAAAGTTAGAGCGCAGCACGGAAAATCAGATCAAACAGCGGCGGCAGGCGGCAAAGAAGCACGAGGCCAGTGATTTCAAAGTGGGCGACGCGGTTCATGTGCTCAGCATGGGGCTTGACGGAACCGTCAGCACGCTGCCGGACGCCAAGGGCAATCTGTATGTACAGATGGGAATCCTGCGCTCCCAGGTCAATATCCGCGATCTGGAACTGATCGACGAGCCGGTTGTCACAGCGCCGAATTTGCAGCGCACCAGCTCCGGCCGAATCAAAATGTCGAAATCTGCTTCGATTTCCTCGGAACTGAATCTGTTAGGAATGACGACGGATGAGGCTGTCTATCAGTTGGATAAATATCTGGATGACGCTTATCTGTCAAATCTGACACAGGTACGCATCGTACACGGGAAAGGAACCGGCGCGCTGCGGAAGGCCGTCCATAACTATCTGCGACGGCAGAAGCATGTGAAAGAATTTCATCTGGCCGAATACGGCGAAGGGGACGCAGGCGTAACGATCGTGAAATTTTAAGATTAAGAAATAAAGTATCGGAAACCGCACACAGAACGGAGAAATTTTATGGTAGTAAAACAGAAAATTCTGATTGTAGATGATGATGAAAATATTGCGGAGCTGATCTCCCTTTATCTGACTAAAGAATGCTTTCAGACCCGGATCGTAGGCGACGGACAGGCCGCGCTGCAGGCATTCGCGGAATTCAAGCCGGATCTGATCCTGCTCGATCTGATGCTGCCCGGCATCGACGGCTATCAGGTCTGCCGGGAGCTGCGGAAAGATTCCGACGTTCCCATTATCATGCTGTCCGCCAAGGGCGAGATTTTTGACAAGGTACTGGGGCTGGAACTGGGCGCAGATGACTATATGATCAAGCCCTTTGATTCCAAGGAACTGGTCGCGCGGGTAAAAGCCGTGCTGCGGCGGACAAAGCCTGTCTCCGAACCGCAGGCCGCAAAGCCCGCGGTGGTCTCTTTCCCCGATCTGGAAGTCAATCTTTCCAATTACTCCGTCACCTATATGGGAAAATCTCTGGAAATGCCGCCCAAGGAACTGGAGCTTTTATATTTTCTGTGCGCCTCTCCCAATCAGGTATTCACCAGAGAGCAGCTTTTGGAACACATCTGGGGTTATGACTATCTGGGCGATACCCGTACCGTAGACGTACACATCAAGCGTCTGCGTGAAAAGATCAGCGACCATCAGGACTGGGCGCTGTCTACCGTATGGGGCATCGGCTATAAATTTGAAACAAGGAATTCGATATGAAGCACACGGTTTATATCAAAATGATAATCGGATATATCCTGGTCGCGGTAATCGGCTTTTTTCTGGTTACCGCCGTGGTAACGCCGCTGATCCGCCGCTCGGTGGAAGAAACGCAGGGCGATTATCTGTACGGCAGGGCTACGCTGATCTCCAAATATTATACCCGGCGCGGCTTTACATCTCTGGAAGACTATCAGAGCATTGCGGAGGAATTGACAGACGGCGCAGCATTTAATGACGTTTCCCTTTGGATCGTAACGCGGAACGGCCAAATGTGCTTCGACACCTCCGGCATGCATATCGCAGGCATATCTATTCCAAACTTTGATACGTCTTATTTCGGAAACGCGCATTACAAAACAGGGGATTTTAACGGGATCACCATGCCCGGTACCTTGAGTACGATCGCGCCCGTCAACAGTCAGTTCAGTACCATCGGCTATGTGCTGCTGCATATGGACCGGGCCAGTATTGAACGGGCCTGTCAGCCTTATTATACCGTGGCCTATACCGCATATCTCTGTCTGCTGGCCGCTTCTCTGCTGCTTCTTTTGGCTTTTACCGTCTTTGTCTATCTTCCGCTGAAGAAAATCCTTACCGCCTGCAAAGCCTATACGGACGGCGATCCGGATTACGGCACGATTCCCGTACACTCCAATGACGAACTGGGGCAGCTGGCGGGATCGCTGAATTACATGACGACGCAGCTGCGGGATCTGGAAGATTACCAGCAGAAATTCATTGCCAATATTTCCCATGATTTTCGTTCTCCGCTAACTTCCATCAAAGGATATCTGGAGGCGATCCTGGACGGCACCATACCGCCTGAACAGTACAGTAAATATTTAAATGTGGTCTTAAATGAAACGGAGCGGCTGAACAAACTGACGGACGACCTTCTGACCGCCAACGCCTGGGATACCGGCGGCAGAAAGCTGATCATAACGGAATTTGATATTGTAGAGACGATCCGGAATACCCTCGCCACCTTTGAGGGGACCTGTATCAAAAAGAAAATAACCGTAGATCTGCTGTTGGAAAACAAAGCGGAGCCGGTTCTGGCCGATCTGGAAAAGATCCAGCGGGTTCTGTACAATCTGATCGACAACGCCATTAAATTCAGCAACGCCAATTCTTCTGTTCAGATCTCCGTAACGGATAAAAATGAAAAGGTATTTGTTTCCGTGAAGGATCACGGGATCGGGATTCCGCGGGAATCGATCTATAAGATCTGGGACCGGTTTTATAAAACCGATATTTCCAGAGGAAAGGATAAGACCGGTTCGGGGCTGGGATTATCCATCGCCAAAGAGATCATCCAGTCTCACAACGAAAAGATCGATGTAATCAGCACAGAGGGAATCGGCACGGAATTTATTTTTTCCTTACAAAAAGCAAGAAACTGACCGGAGCATTTTCCGGTCAGTTTTGACATATCATTTCTCATTTTTCCAGTGTAGCCGATGCAGCTCTCCCTTGGTCTGCATGCCTGTGAAAGCGTTCTGCCGCAGCGCCTCATATAACACAATGGCAACCGAATTCGACAGATTTAAGGAACGGATTTCCGGATTCATGGGGATCCGCACACAGGTATCCTGATAGTCTACCAGGATCTCTTCGGGAATCCCGGCGCTTTCTTTTCCAAACATAAGATAGCAGTCCGGTTCATAATGGGCTTCGCTGTAGATTTTGGGCGCCTTTGTCGTTGCCATATAAATCTTAGCGCCCGGATTTTTCTCCAGGAAATCCGCGAAGCTGTCATAGACCGCGTAGTCTAAATGCTCCCAGTAATCCAGGCCGGCCCGTTTCAGCATCTTATCATTGATCCGAAAGCCCAGCGGTTCGATCAGGTGCAGCTTTACGCCTGCCGCCACACAGGTTCTTCCGATATTTCCCGTATTTGCCGGCATCTCCGGCTCATGCAGCACGATATTCAGCATCAGTTTTCTCCCCGAACCTCTAAGCGATTGATAAAGTTCCGGATCCGATCCAGGGCAACTTTCAGATTCTCCAGCGAATACGCATAAGAGATCCGCAGGAATCCCTCTCCGCAGTCTCCAAACGCCGTTCCCGGAACAACCGCTACCTTTTCTTCCATCAACAGCCTGGTCGCGAATTCATCAGAGGTCATTCCAAACTTCCGGATGCTGGGGAATATGTAAAACGCGCCATACGGCTCGAAACAATCCAGCCCCATTTCCCGGAACGCATTGACCAGATAACGCCGGCGCTGATTATAAGCGTTGCGCATCTGCTCCACATCTTCATCTCCATGCCGCAGCGCCTCCACAGCCGCATACTGACTGGTCGTCGGCGCGCACATGATCGCGAACTGGTGCAGCTTCAGCATCTGCTCAATGATCAGCTTCGGTCCGGCCGCGTAGCCGAGCCGCCAGCCGGTCATGGCATACGCCTTGGAAAAGCCGTTGATAACGACGGTCCGCTCCCGCATACCTGGCATGGAGGCGATGGAAATATGCTTGCCTTTATACGTCAGTTCCGAATAAATCTCATCTGAGATCACAAAGAGATCCTTTTCTATGCAGACTCTTGCCACCGCTTCCAGATCGGCCTGCTCCATAATGGCGCCGGTCGGATTGTTGGGGAATGGCAGGATCAAAACTTTGGTCCGGTCTGTTACCTTTTCCAGGATCTCCTCCGCCGTCAGACGGAATTCATTTTTTTCCTGCAGTTCGATTACCACCGGCTTGCCGCCTGCCATTCTGGTACACGGTTCATAGGATACATACGAAGGCTGAGGGATCAGGACTTCCTCTCCGGGATTCAGCATACACCGCAGTCCCATGTCGATGGCTTCGCTGCCGCCTACCGTCACAAAGATCTGGCTGTTATAATCATAGGAAACATCGATCTTTCGTTCCAGATACCTGGCGATCTCATACTTCAGTTCCTTTAAGCCCGCATTGGATGTATAAAAAGTTCTGCCCTGTTCCAGGGAAAAAATGCCTTCCTCCCGAATATGCCACGGCGTATCAAAATCCGGTTCGCCCACACCCAGCGAAATCGCATCCTGCATCTCACTGACAATATCAAAAAACTTGCGGATCCCGGAAGGCTTGATCTGTACGATCTGTTCTGATAACGGATTTCTCATGGAGTCACCAACATCCTTTCATCCTCTTTTTTCGTCTGCCCGATGATCGTACCGTAGTCTTTATATTTCTTCAGTACAAAATGGGTAGAGGTACTTAACACTGCCTCCATCGGCGCCAGCTTATCCGCTACAAAACCAGCTACCTCTTTCAGCGTCTTGCCTTCAATGATCACGGTCAGGTCAAACCCGCCGGACATCAGATAGACCGCCTTTACCTCATTAAACCGATAGATCCGTTCCGCAATCTTGTCAAAGCCCAGACCGCGCTGCGGCGTTACTTTGACCTCGATCAGCGCGGTTACCCGTTCATGGCCGGTATTATCCCAGTTGATCAGGGTATGATAGCCGCAGATGATATGCTCTGTCTCCATCTCCGCGATGCAGTTGGCGACCTCGACCTCCGATACGCCAAGCATGACCGCGATCTCGCTGATATCCAGTTTGCTGTTATGTTCAATTAAATTTAAGATATACTCTCTCATTTTTTACTCCCTTTCAATGATTTTACTGATTTCATCCGCCTTCGGCGGTTCCAGAAAGCGCCGCTCTCCGTCATTTATGATAACGCGGTCCGCGCCCGCTGTTGTTTTCCCGATAATCTCCGCACGAATGCCTGCTTCCGTAAGCGCTGTCTGCAGCCGTTCTCCTTCGGACGTTACAAACAGAGCCGCGCCGCCTCCGATCACGCTGTAGGGATTCAGGTCAAACTGTTCACACAGTTCAATGGTTTCCTGCCATACGGGAATCTTTTTCAGATCTGCTTCGATCCCCAGATTCGCGCAGGCTCCCAGCTCCCACAGTGCTCCGAATACGCCGCCCTCGCTGACATCGTGCGCAGCCGCGACAGCCATTTCCCCCGCAATCCTGCATTCCGGCAGAATAGACAGCCGGTCGATAAACGCTTCACACTGCCGCAAAAAGGATGGAGAAAATCGCTCTGCCAATACTGCCTTCCGTTCCCTGGCAAGAATGGCGGTGGCTTCAATTCCGATCCCTTTCGTCATCACAATATCCATGCCGGGCCTGATCTTTCGCGGATCCCGGATCGCCTGCTCCGGCAGAGTGCCCACTGCCGTCATGGAAAGCACCGGCCTGTTCACAGCCGCCGTTGTCTCTGTATGACCGCCCATGACTGTAAGTCCCATCCGGTCGGTAATCCCGTGAAACTCCCGCATTAGTTCTTTTAAATCGGATTCCTGATAATCCGGCGGCAGCAGAGCCGTAATAAAAATTCCCACGGGTGCGGCGCCCGCGGCCGCCAGATCGTTGACAACCGCGTGTACCGCGAATGCCGCCAGATCTGTCCGGACGCAGGTAATGGGATCGGTCGTCACCGCGACACAATGTCCCTGCGGGACTCGTAAAATGCCGCAGTCCAAACCGACGCCTGCTCCTATGGGAATCTGATCGTTCTTTTCCTGTTGTATTTCTTTTAATACGGACCGCTTCAAAACCGACTCCGATATTTTCCCGATTCTCATGCGCTCCTCCGAATTAAAATCTGACTGAATTATTTCTTGGGGCCTACCACGACCTCGGTATCGGTCGCAATGTAGGTGCTGGTATTGACCTCTTCTTTGGAAATCTGCTTTCCGTCCTGATAAACGTATTTCCACAGCTTCGCCACATATCCGGTATATCCCACGGTCGTAGTCCGCTTATAGCCCGCCGGTTTGGATTTATCCAGGATCTCTCGATAACCCGGAGGCGTCTTGCTGATCGTCTGGCTCTTATATTCCACCGTTCTGCCGGGATCTCTGGTATCATGCCCGTACAGGTTAAACGTAACCACCCCGGTATCAAGGTTGGCATAAGCCTCTATATAAAGCGGCGCGTCCGTATTATTGGTAAACACCAGATCCTTATATCCTTCTGAAATCGCCGCATCCGCCGCCAACGGCACATAGCCGACCGTCATTGAGTGGTTATACCGCACATCGATCTGCAGCTCCGCCAACAGCAGCGCGTTATACAGGGTAGTGGAAACCTGACAGATCCCACCGCCGATTCCGGTAGATACTCTGCCGCCTTCAAAGGTTCCCGCCTCATAAAAGCCGTTCTCTACCGAAAACGGCATGATAGCGTCCAATACGCTCAGCTGCTCGTCCGGCGCCAGTGTGATCCCATTTAAAAGCCGGCAGCCATTCTGAATATTCATATTCCGGTTATAATTGGCACTTCCGGTTCCAAAATAAGTAGAATACGATCCCATCGGCTTCTCGCCGATCTTTTTGCAGTCCTCGGACGTAACCTTGGGCTTATCCGTAACGCAGACGGCGTTTACCGCAAATTCCTTTCCGTTCCAGCCGTTCAGTTCTTCTTTTACCAAAGCGGAAGTCGCGTCCCGGTCCACCAGATACCCGTCCTGTCCTTCTGTGATCGCAAATCCGGATCCTTCCTTCTTTACCGTCGCGTTTTTCGCCGGATTATCATAAGGTGCGCAGACTGCGTCCACTTCCTTCTTCATCTTCTCCTCATCCAGCGCGGTCTCGATCGAAAACTTTTTTTTCGCTTCCTGAATCTCTACCCGTTCCTTATAACGGCTGATGATATTCCCCTGCTTGGCCACCTGCATCGCTTCATCCACGACATCTTCATTGGACCAGGCATAGCCCAGCTTAGCGACTGTCGTATATGCAGACTGCCCTTTCACATCCAGCGTAACCGTTTTGCCGGTATAATCCTTCATATATGCTTTCACCGCGGCGGTCGCTTCCTTTTTTGTCATGCCGCCGACATCTACCGTACCGATCAAAACGCCGGGTACAATCCGGTTAATCCCTATCTGGTACTGCTTTTTTTCGTCTGTTTTTGTTTTCCCCGCCGTGCTCTCCGTCTGCTCTGCCCCTTTTTCCGTCTGTTCCGAAGCATAAGCGGTATGACTCGCTGAAATCAATATTGCCGCAAGCAGCAATACGCCCCGCCATTTCATCTTCATCTGGATCCTCCCTGTTCTTATACAAACGCCGGCAGCAAAATGGTAACAACCATCGCCACCACAACAATCACAATGATTATCGCAGAAATCCGTCTTCTTGTTTTCTGATTGTTAAAATTGATCATACCTTCACCTTCGTTTCCGGATAATATCGTAACTTGTAGTATAACACAGGATTGAAGTCGGGGCAATACAAAATATATTAAAAAAATGTTACTAAAATACTGCCCGTGCGTTGTTTTTCCTGTTTTATACCGTTTTGCGGTATGCCGCGCAGTAAGGATTCAGGAAACACTCCTCACATTTGGGACTGCGGGCGGTACAGATTGTACGGCCCAGCGTAATGATCTGAATATTATACAGGATCCAATGATCCTTCGGAAGAACTTCCATCAGTTCAAATTCCACCTTAACCGGATCATCTTCTTTCGTAAATCCCAGTTTTTTGGAGATCCGCTTCACATGGGTATCCACGACAATGCTCGGATCATTGTAGATATTGCCGCGGATTACATTGGCGGTTTTGCGTCCTACTCCGGCCAGGGAAGTCAGATCCTCCAGACTGCTCGGCACTTCTCCGCCAAATTTATGTACCAGATCATTGGCACAGGAAATGATATTCTTCGCCTTGGCGTGATAGAAGCCGGTCGAGTGGATATCCTGCTCCAGTTCCTTCAGATCCGCATTGGCAAATTTCTCCAGCGTATCATATTTTTTAAAAAGCGTCTCCGTCACGATATTCACTCTCGCGTCCGTACACTGCGCGCTTAAGATAACGGCGATCAGCAGCTGCCACGCATTTTCATGATTGAGGTAACAGCGGTAATCCGTACCGTACTGCGCATCCAGCGCCGCCAGAATTTCCGTTACATATTTGGGGTTTTCTGCCCTTGTCATACTTCCTCCATTCCAAAGCCCCGATACAGCTTTGTCCGTGCTTCCTGATTCAGCGGACTGCGGTTTTGATAATCAAACAGCATCCGCATGGGTTCTTTTGTAATCCTGCCTTCTTCGATAAATGCAGGCAGATTATAGGAAAAATATTCCAGATGTGTCATTTTGATCAGCTGTTTCTCATTATACGCCGTATAATCCGGAAGCGCCTCCCTTGTCTGCGCCTCCTGCCGGTAAAAGGCGTAAGTTTCCTGTTTATACGGGCTCAGATCCGCCGCGAATTCCGGTCTTGTCTTGCTGTTTTCCCGTAAATAGACGTCCAGAGTCAGCAGTTCCCGGTAGATCGCAGCGCGTTCCGCCTCCATCCCTTTTCCGATTTGTCTGATAAAGGCAAGCAGCAGCAAATATCGGGTCAGCCGGCTGTGCTTTTCCCCATTTGGCTTTGCCGCTTCATAAAAATTCCCAAGCGCTTCATAACAATCATAAGGGGTTTCAAATTCCCGTGTGAGGCACTTCATGGTATTTCTGAACTGCCCGCTGTTATAATAAATCTCCAGTACCGCTTCCACCCGTTTCAGCACACAGAGGTCGTCATACGACATCCATTTGGTATACAGTACCTCATAGGGCGGTTCCTCCCGGCACACCAGACCGTACCGCTCTCTCTGTTCTTCCATATAGGAACCGGACAGTACCTTTAAAAATCCAAGCTGCAGCTGATCCGGCTCCATCGCGTATACTTCGTTAAAGGACTGTCTGAATTGCCGCAGATCTTCATAGGGCAGTCCGGCGATCAGGTCTAAATGCTGATGCACGTTTTTCCCTGCGTGAATCTTAGATACAACCGTTTTGATCTTTTCCAGATCCGTAATCCGCCGAATCTCCGCTATGGTCGGCGGATTGGTCGATTGTACGCCGATCTCCAGCTGGATCAGTCCCGGGCGCATCCTGCGTATCACGGCAATCTGTTCCTCTGTGATCAGATCCGCCGCGATCTCAAAATGGAAATTGGTGACGCCGTTGTCATGCTCCAGCAGATACCGCCAGAGCTCCAGCGCCCTGTTTTTGTCACAGTTAAAGGTGCGGTCGACCAGTTTCACCTGCGGCACCCTGTGATCCAGGAAAAACTGCAGCTCCCGCTTTACCAGCTCAAGGCTCCGAAACCGCATCCGCTTTTCCACGGAGGAAAGGCAATAGCTGCAGGAAAACGGGCAGCCGCGGCTGCTTTCATAATAGACGATCCGGTTTTCAAACTGCTCCATATCCCGATAGATAAACGGGATCTGATCCATATTCAGTTCCGCCTCCGGCGGCGTTTCCGAAATATCGGTTCCGTTCCGATATACGATTCCTCTGACAGTGCGCAGATCGGCCCGATTCCACTCCTGTCGTCCCAGTTCGCTGTATGCGCGAACCAGATTCGCAAAGATCTGCTCTCCTTCTCCCACCATCACGCCGGTGATCTGCGGAAATTCAGCGAGCAGTTCTTTCGCACGGTAGGAGACCTCCGGGCCGCCCACCCAGACCGGCACGTCCGGTTTCAGCTTATGAAATTCCCGGATCAGACGCGTCACCGTTTCAATATTCCAGATATAGCACGAAAACGCGATCAGGTCCGGCTGTTTCTCATACAGCTGTCTTAAAATATCGTCCGCATACTGGTTGATTGTATATTCCGCAATCTCAATCTTTCCGTCAAAAGGCTGCCGTCCGCCGCCGGGTTTTGGGATACCGGCCGCTTTTTCGGCATACGCCTTCAGAGAATACACCGCCAGGTTGGAATGAATATATTTGGCGTTGACCGCCACCAGTAAAATCTTCATTGCTTTAATTCCATTTCACATGAATCTTAACCACTTCACAATCTGTGCCGACCCGCATATACGGTCCCCACAGTCCGGCGCCGGACGTTACGATTGACTGCATCCTTCCGTCCCGGTAATAACCATACGCGTTGTCATTGAGCAGCCCTACCAGCAGATTGCCCGGAAAGAGCTGTCCGTTGTGGGTATGCCCCGACATCACCAGATCCGCGCCGCTGTCCGACAGTGATTTCAGATCAGAAGGCTGATGATCCATGACCAGCACCGGCAGGTTCCTGTTTAAATCGGCCAGAAGCAGATTCGCCGATTTTCTTGTATTGTTGCTGCTTCCTAACGGACGGGCGTCCCGTCTGCCCACCAGATAGAACTGGTAATTGATCATAACCGCTTCATCCTGCAGCAGCTTCACGCCCGCCTGCTCCAGGAATTCCTCCATCCTGTTGTCGGTCTGCGCGGATTCTGCGTCCCGATTCATCGCGCGGGCTACATCATGATTGCCGAAGCAGGCGTATACCCCGTATGTACTCTTTAACTCCCGAAACATGGAGATCAGTTTTTCCGGTTCCTCCACCGCATCGTAACCGCCGTCAAAAATATCGCCTGCAATACAGATGAGATCCGCGTTCATGTCATTGACCGTATCGACCACAGTGCGAAACTGTTCGGCCCCGATATTACATCCGAAATGCAGATCGGAGATCAGGGCAACCGTAATCCCGTCAGAGCTTTCCACCGTTTTATCAATGGCGACCTCATACTCCTTCGTCTGAAGCTGTCTGGCATGATAACAGCCATATCCGACGATTCCCGATACCGTCAGCAAAACCAGAGCGCCGCTTACGATCTGAACCACCCGGTTCTGTACCCACCGTTTTTTCAGCAGATTCGTCACACGCCCCAATCCGCGCAGCAGATCAAAGGCCAGCAATACCAAAACCAGATATATGACAAATCCCATCACATAATAGCCGGCTTTCGACAAAACCGTCTGTACCTTTCCTTTCGGAAGGATCAGTCCGACCAGCGGCATCGCTGCTGCCGCCATGTATAAAATATAATAGATTATTTTAATCCAGATCCGGTCGAACCCGCGCCAGATGGCTTTCAGCCAGCTTAACGCCCGATGCGCCGGATAGACATTTATCAGTATGTATACACAGAAAATCACAAGAAATCCGATTATCATAAGCCCCTCCTTGCCAAAAATAATAACACCCTGCTTCCCGCTTCCACGGACAAGCAGGGTGCAACCCCAGTATAGCACAGAAATGAAATTGTGAAAAGGAAAGAACCTAAATTTTATATTTTATATGCCGCCTATATACAAATTTGTTTCATATCCCTGCTGAGGGGGTACTGCTGTTCATAACTCTGCTGTATAAACGATTACTGCGCCTTATTAGACTGATTTTCATTTACTTTCAGATTATTGTTCATAAAACGCTTCCAATTTTTTAATAAATTCCGATCTCGCATCATCTTCATATCCCCGAAATACGACCCGCTCTATGTCTTTGTGCTGAAATAAAAACTGAGACTCTCTGCCCATACTTCCTTCCGGATATAATACTCCGATATAATCATACTCTTCACCGGTATCCAGATTACTCTGTTTTACACCAAAAATCATCAGCAGGCGGTCTGCTTCGCGCAGATAGATCACACTCCCAATCGGAAGCAATTCATTCACTTTCATATTCCTTATCACCTCCTATAAAATATTATTTATATAAATGCCCATTTTGCAATTACATTCTTAACATTGGAAACCACTTTTCCTATTCCACTGAATGTATCTTTTACATAATTAACTACTTTTTCTCCCGTATCCAGTACAAAGTCAGATACCGTTTCCGTCAGACCCTTTTCCTCTCCGCCAAAATATTTTGTAAGCTGACGTGTCACAAAGTCTGCTGCCCATACTGTTCCCGTTGCTACCAATGTTACTGCCACCGCCGGAGCTGCTGCCGGCAAAAGTGCAGTTGCCGCTGCAGTCGCCGCAATACCGATCCCCACATCAATCGCTGTCTCTGATATCGTTTCTTCCCAGAACCGTATCTGATTCACATTTCCAAACTCTTCATAATTATCAATTCCGTTCATAATTCCTGAGAATACAATGCCTGCCCATTTGCTGATGTGTGATAAAGAAGTAGTAGAAGTGTAAAAAATTTTGCCGTTCCTATCCGGCGTTTGCGCATTGCGCC
>CANQSA010000005.1 GCA_947626415.1 uncultured Lachnospiraceae bacterium | reverse complement strand
TTAAACGGGACCAGCACGACAAAGACCTTTACGGATAACGGAGACGGCACTTACAGCTTATCCGGTTCTTTCTATAACAACGGACAGATGTCAAGTTCGATTACCTTCTCTATTAAGGAAACGAAAGCACCGGCCAACTATGAAGCATCGGATCCGAATAAAGTGATTGCGACCGTGACGCTGAAACCGGGCGGAACTAGCTGTTATCAGACGATCACGGCGACAAATACGAAGAAAAAAGGCAGCATTGTCGGCTACAAGATGGACAGGGACTCCAATTCCCCGACTCCGAAAGGCGATGCAACTATGGCAGGCGCAGTCTTTACGCTGTATGCAGATTCCGCGTGCAGGAAGCCAATCGCCAAAGCGACGACAAGCCTGGTGGGAGGACGGTATGAGTTCCGATTTACCGATCTGGCGTTTGGAACCTATTACGTCAAAGAGACGCAGGCTCCGAAAGGATACCAGTTAAACAGCACGGTATATCCCGCAACGGTAAGCAGTGAAGTGACGCCGGTCACGATAACTGTGACCGATCCGGTTTACAAAGCCCCGATCCGGATTGAAAAGAAATCCGTAACGAAGGGCGAAGACGGCGCGGTGCTTACCTCTAACTCGCTTGCGGGCGCAGGATTCAGCCTGTATCTGGTAAGCGACCTGGGATCTTTAACCTACGGCGATGTGGACGGCCTGTTAAACTACGACTTTTCCAGGGCAACGCCGGTCGGCCGGGAGTATTTTACCGCATCCGACGGAACCGTTACGACAGACGCGCTGCCGTATGGCAAATATGCGCTGGTTGAAACGACCGTTCCCACAAATCACGCGGCAGGCCCGGAAAGCAGACGGTTTGTAGAAATCGGGGAAAGCACGGATACGCAGAGCTTTACGTTTGAGAATGAGCGCTACACAGCGCCGATCAAGATTGTAAAAGTGAACGCGGAAACGAACAGCCCGACAACCGACCATACCGGAAAAGCAATCGGCGGAACGAAGTTTAAGATCAAAAATAAGGCGACCGGAAAGTATCTGACACAAATGGAAGAAGTCTACGATGAGGCAAGCGGCAGCTTTATTACAAAGGAAGTCGATATTGTCTACACCGTGGATGAAACCGGCATCATCTATTCCGGGAAGCTCGAAGTGGGAACCTATATCGTGGAAGAGATCGAGGCAGCGCCGGGGTATGTGAATACCCACGCGACCGTCGAGATCGTAATTGCATCCGGCAGTAAGGATGAGAAGATCAACGAGCAGGGCCAGCCGTACTACGAGGCAGTATTTAAAAACGCCCCGACCACGGTAGAGATCTCAAAGACGGATATCACAACCGAAAAAGAGATCACGGGAGCGCACCTTGTCATTACAGCTGCGGATGGAAGTGAGATCGCAAGCTGGGTAACAGACGGCAAACCCCACACGATCAAGGCGCTTCCAGCCGGGATTTATACTTTAACCGAAACACAGGCACCGGACGGTTATGTAATCGCCGAGAGTGTAGAATTTACCGTTACTGACAAAGCCGGGATCCAGAAGGCTGTGATGAAGGACGATTATACGAAAGTGGAGATCTCCAAAATCGACATTACTGACTCTGCGGAGCTGCCGGGCGCAGCCTTGCAGGTATGGGAACTTGCCAATGTTGTTTATTACGGCGAAGGCGAGACAACACTCGATGAAAACGGGGAAGAAATCCCGATGGAAGGCGTGATCAAATCCTATGATCTGAAGGACTCAAATCCTTCTACGACCGCAAAGGATCCTTACAAGCAGTGGGTGACGACCGGAGAGAAGACCATGATCGAACGGATCCCGGCAGGCGAATACCTGTTAAGAGAAACGGCAGCGCCGGCAGGATATGTGGTTTCAGAGGATGTTTTCTTTACCGTCAATGAGACTGGAGAGATCCAGTCAGTCGAAATGGTCGATGATGTAACGAAGATCGAGATTACAAAAACCCGTGTCGATACCGGCGAGATGCTTGCCGGCGCAGTGATCCAGCTGCTTGATCCGGCTACCCGTGCCGTGAAGTATTCCTTCACAAGCGGGGAAGAGGCGCAGATGTTTTACGCGGTGCCGGCAGGACAGTACATTCTGCACGAAGAATCCGCTCCCGCAGGCTTTTTAAAGGCAGCGGATCGGACGATTACCGTAGAAGGCATCGCCGACATTCAGGAGTACGCGGTGGAAGATGACACGACCAAGGTCCGCATCCGGAAGTTAGACGAAGCAGGAGAGCCGATTGACGGCGCACACCTGCAGGTACTCTACGCAGACGGTGCAAAGAAAGGCCAGGTTGTGATCGGCAAACAGTTCGGACAGGTGTTACAGGAAGACGGCACGATGGCGGATATCGCCTTAGACTGGACCTCCGATACGCAGTGGGATTCGGACGGTGTTGTTTTCCACGCGATGGAACCCGGCAACTACATCCTGCATGAAGTGACGCCGCCGGTTGGCTATGCGACCGCAGCAGACGTACCATTTACGGTACTGGAACAGGCAGAGGAGATTGAAGTCCGGATGGTGGATCCGACCACAAAGGTAGAGATTTCAAAGAAGGACATTACCAACTCTAACGAGCTTCCGGGCGCGACCTTAGAGATCCGCGACGCCAAAACAGGCGAAGTAAAGGATAGCTGGGTATCAGCCGACAAGCCGCACATGACGGAGAAACTGCCGTTTGGCGACTACATCTTAAAGGAAACCAATACGCCTGCAGGCTATGTGACGGCGGAAGAGGTTCCCTTTACCGTGACCGATACCGGAGAGATCCAGCCGGTAGTTATGTATGATGATGTGACGAAAGTTTCCATCAGCAAGACAGACTACAAGACGGATGCGCCGGTCGTCGGGGCAGTGCTGCAGGTGATCGATCAGGATGGAACGGTAGTCCGTACCTTTACGACCGGTAAAGATGCGGAATACTGGGAGAAACTACCGGTTGGCACCTACACCCTGCATGAGCAGGTAACCCCGCCGGGATACCTGCCGGCTCCGGATCAGACGATCGTAATCGAAGATACTGCTTCCATACAATCCTTTAATATGCAGGATGTTGCGGCATCGCTGATCCCGACGACCGGCGCATTCGGAATGATGGGAGTCCTGGTTGCGGCGGTATTGCTGCTAATAGCTGGTTTAGCCATATTTACTTGCAGCAAACGTAAAAAGAATGAAGCATAGAAAGAAAGGAAGGAAAAGTATGAGGAAGAAAAAGGTTTTACAAACATTTTTAGCTGCTATTATTACAATGAGCGTCAGCGCTGGTAGTATAACGGCTTTTGCTGCAGATCCGATCCAGCAAACGAGTAAACCAACGAGCAAACTTACAGTTCATATGCTGCAGCAGATTGATGAGAAGGAAGAAGGTATGGATGGTAACGGACTGCCGAATCAGATCATTCCTGATTACGGAGAAACACCAGCAGATAAGTGGGACGGACAGAACACATTTCCGCTTCCGGATGTAACCGTAACGATCCAAAGGGTAACTTATTCAGCCGACGATATTGATAACTATACCACTACAGGCGATCCAATCACAACGGTGTCCGGTTCTGACGGCCTGGCAGTATTTGAAGATGTTCCAAATGGCAGATATGTAGTGAAATACACAAACCTGCCTCAGAACGTCCGTACTACGGTAAAGAATCATTTCGTGGATCTGCCCTGCAGGAATGCAGATGGGACCGGATGGGAATACGATGTAAATGTTTATCCGAAAATGGAGTACGTTTACGGCTCCGTTATCTTGACAAAAAAATTAGGCGACGATCATGTAAGCCGTCTGGCAGGCACAAAGTTCCGCTTATTTATAAAAAAGGCTGGCGCAGCAGATCCAAAGCTGAACACTTCCTACGAGAAAGAATTTGTAAATTTAAAGGGCGAATCTCCTGAATATGTAACGAACGACGTGGGGCAGATCGCGGTAAGCCAACTGCCGGCAGGTGCATATGCATTTATCGAGACTGCAGTCCCGGACGGCATTGCAATCGACACAACTCCGATCCCGTTTACTGTAACCCAGTCCGGATCTGTTGTGACCGGATCCTCCGGCGATTATGTATCTGATCAGGGTTTTGTTTACAGCGTTGCAATCGACAACTACAAGATCCCGGAAGTACATAAGGGCGTAAAGAGTGTCGAAAACCAGCACTCCGGCTATGACATTGATGAGATCTCTACCTTCGTTGTATCTCCGGTTGTACCGGAAGATATTTGGCGTTACACCACGTTTGTTGTGACGGACGACGTAAACGGTCTGGATGAGCGTCTGAAGTTCGCGGGCCTTGATACCTTAAATGTAGTCGTATCCGATACCGATTTAAGCAACGTGAAGTTTAACCAGGCAGACCTTTCCAAGTACACGACCTTAGCAAAAGGCACTGACTATCTGGCAGACTATGACGCGGAATCCGAGACATGGACCGTAACCTTCATCGATGCGGCCAAAGGCTTTTTGAAAGGTCGGGACATCCTGCATGCGGCCGGAAATAATATTGAGGCAAAAGAAACACCGAAATTTGTTTATATCGTATTTGGATGTAACTTTGATACAGAGGAGTTTGAAGCAAGCGAAATTATGGGCGATCCAATTTACAATCAGGCAGAACTGGACTGGAACAACAGCTTTTATGTTGAAGATCAAGTTTTGACGACAGAGACTCCGGAGATCCATACCGGCGGCGTTGTCGCATATAAATATACTGGATCTGTGAGCATGCCTTTGGTTGGCGCAAAGTTTAAATTATCTGCTACTAGGCAAGATGCACTGGATGGCGTTTACTTAAAGGATGTAAACGGTAATGATCTGTTAGCTACATCCGGCACAGACGGTGTGTTCCGCTTTGACGGTGTGGCATATGGGGCAGACGGTGTCCCAAACGATGCAGCAGAAACGGAGTATTGGTTGGTCGAAGTACAGGCACCGGCAGGATTTTTGCTGATCGGGCAGCCGGTAAGTTTTACCGTGGATAAGACATCACATCTGATTACTCAGAATTTGCCGGAACTGCAGATCGAGGATGTTCCGATATCCAAGGTTCCGACTACGGGCGATACCGGATATATGGCGGCTTTGATTGCTGCAGGCTTGCTGATTGTTTCCGGCGTGGCAGTTTTTGTCTTTACGTTTGCAAGAAAAAACAAGGAGCAAGCCGGTGATTGCAAATGATAGGCAGAAAAAGAAAAGAGCAGAAACGAAAAGGTAGTCTTGCCATCCAGGTCATATATACGGTATGCATAGCGGCAGGACTTATCATTCTGCTCGTTCTGTTTGCGGTTCGTTTTTTTAATGCTACACATATAAAAGAGGAAGCGGATGCTTATGGCGGCTATATCCATAGAATATCGCAAACTTCCGTTGAAAAAGGAATGGAGGCGGTAAAACAATATAATAACACGATTGGCGATCCCCGGCAGGAGAAATATGAAGGAATCATAGCAGACCTTATCCCGGAAGGGATAGTGGGGACGCTTAAGGTACCATCTATCGGTATGTATATACCGGTATATTTAAAAATGGGAAACCGGGAATTAGGACAGGGAGCATGCCATATGGCAGGCACATCCCTGCCGTCCGGATTCCCGGACACTTGCTGTATACTGCTCGGCCATTCGGGATTGTCATATATGCAGATATTTGACAATCTCCCAGATATTAAAGTAGGGGACAGGATAGAATTTGTCCTGTTTGAAACTACCTATATCTATAAAACGACAGAAACGAAAGTGGTAAAACCCGAGCAGCTGAATGCATATCTGCAGCCTGAGACCGGAAGGACAATCCTGCGCCTTGTGACCTGTACGCCTCCCGGCGTTAACAGCTATCGGCTTGTCGTCACTGCAGATTTAGTTGATACACAAAAAAAATAAGAAATGGAGTAAAGATATTATGAAAAAGATTTTAATGGAAGCGCTGCCGCTGTTTGGCACGATAGATACAGTAACAGCGCCGATCAACAATCTGTATAATTTAATGCTGGCGATTGTGATCGCCGTTGGAGCAATCGTATTATTATGGGGGATCTTCGAGATTGCCATGGCCTTCTATAATCATGATTCCGCCGCCAAGGTTCAGGCAGTGCCCAAATTGGTTGCCGGCATTATCATGGTTCTTGCCGGTACCGTTGTAACAATCATAAAGGGATAGGTGATCCGGCATGTTTGATTGGATAGCAGACGCGATTGTAGCTGTTTTTCAACCCATGCTGCGGGCACTCGTGCAATCTGCGTACAGTATATTTAATTACTGTGTTACTTTTGCTACCGGTTTGTTTGGGATAACGCCGCAGGGATTAAAAGGCGGTGCGCCATGGGCGATCATCCAGCGGTTAAATCCTATTTTTATTGCAGTGGCATCAAGCATTGTAACAACGATCTTCCTGGCCGGGTTTATCCAGGAAATGGTAAACATCCGGCAGGAGTTATCGTTTTATGCCGTGATCCGGCTGTTTTTGCGGCTGGTATTCGCAAACGGACTGATTGTATTTGCAATCGATATCTGTAAACAGATTTTTACTCTTTTTGCAAACTGGGCGATACTGGTCGGCAATACCAGAACATCTTCCCTATCCGTGCCGTCTGCTTTGATGCATGCAGTAAATAATGTAGACTGGGGCGCTTCGATCATTGGCACCCTGGTTGCTTTGATCTGTGTAATCGTAGCAGCCGTACTGGGCGGCATGCTTATTTATACAGTTTATATGCGGCTGTTTAAGCTGCTGATCTTAGTACCGCTTGCCCCAGTTGCTTTTTCTACGGCAGCCGGGGGAGGCGGTATGGTATCCGCAGGCGCATTTTTTAAAAACCTGCTGGCGCTGTCGGGAGAAATTGTTGTAATCGCTATTGCTTTGGCGCTTTCTAATGCAGTGGTAGGTACCGGCCTTGGGATCGATTTCGGATCGACAAGCAGCATTGTTACAATTCTCGTCCAGCTTTTGGGAGGACTTTTGAGCATGGCAATGGTATCCGGCACGGTTATGGGTGCGGAAAAAATCATCCGGGAAGCGTTCCGGTTTTAGGAAAGGAGACTGATTTTGTTAGAAATTAAAATTAACTATGACATAGAGCATTTTAAACCGGATTTTTTTAAAGGATTTACTGCAAAGGAAACAGCCGGTCTGGGCTGCGCGGTTGCTGTGATCCTGGCAAGTTTTTCTGGTTTATATTTTATTGCAAAATTGCCGCTTATCATTTCGATCATAACCGGGATACCCTTCGCAGTACCGGTGCTGCTTGTGTTTTTCGTGGATTTTAACCGCCTATCTGCCGGAAGACTCCTAAAAAAGGGCTTAGAAGCAATAAAGCATAAGCCCATAGTATATCAGTGTACAGAGTCTACAAGGTCAAAAGAAGAAGGGGGCGGCTATCTTGAGTAAACGTTTTTCAGTATGTAAAAAAATGATGACGCCGACATACGCGGTGCCGGCAAATGTGCAGCAGCTGATTGAAATTAAGCGGATCGCACAGGACGGGATCTTTGAGATCCGGGATAAAAAGCTGTATGACAAATGTTACCGGTATGAGGATACAAATTATTCAATCAAAGATGAGGCAGCACAGGAAGACTATTTTTTCCGCTATTGCCGATTTTTAAACTCGATGAATGTCGATTTTAAGATCGTCATTATTAACCATAACCAATCAGAAAAGACATATCGGGAAAATATCCTGTATACCGGTACAGACGATGGATTAAATGCGTTCCGGGATGCGATCAATCAGGAGATTGAAGAAAATTTAAGAAAAGGGCGTGCCGGCATTGTGCAGGGAAGATATCTGGTCGTCAGCGTTGAGCGGAAATCCTACGCAGAGGCACGGTCTTATTTTACCTCGATTGAAAATACCCTGCGGACCAACTTTACGGAGTTGGAAAGCAGGATCACTGCCCTGACGGCGGAAAGCCGGCTGAAGCTGCTCCATGATATATACTGCCTCGGCAAAGAAACGGAATGGCAGTTTTCCTGGGAAGAGGCCGTAAGGCTGAAACGGGACTGGAAAAGCGACATTTGCCCAACGGCAATCGTACCTTCCGGAGATTATCTGCAGCTTGATGATAAGTTTGTCCGGACACTGTTTATAAAGGAGTTTCCGGTATCACTGGTGGATGACCTGCTCCGGGATATCATGGATCTGCCGGCACATTTAATTACAGCAGTTGATGTTGTCCCGATTCCGCGAAAAGTGGTACAGGCGGAGCTGACAGCCATTGCTATGAACATAAACGACAGCATTGCCAGACAGCAGAGAACACAGAATAAAGCGGAGCTGTATTCGAGTGAAATATCTTATGACAAGCAGATGGAGAAAGAAGAGATCCAGCAGCTGCAGAAAGAAAACCGGAACAGCGACAACAGTATGTTTTTTGCCGGCGTGACGATCTGCATCCAGGCGGACAACAAAGAGGAACTGGAACGGATCACGGCAACCGTGCGGGATATCGCAACCGGAAAAAGCGTCGTCGTTGATACGCACCGTTTTCAGCAGCTGGAAGCCTTTAATACATCTTTACCGCTTGCAGGCCGATATGTACAGACTGCACGTGCGCTTGACACGAAAAGCCTTGCGGCATTGATGCCCTTCTCGGTCCTTGAAATGCAGGAAGATAGCGGCTTTTATTATGGATTAAACCAGTTAAACCACAGTTTGATCCGTGCAAGCCGGAAGGCTCTGCCTTCCGGACATGGATGGTATTTTGGGCGTACCGGATCCGGTAAATCTTTCGATGCAAAAACGGAGATGATCCAGGTTATCATCAGTACAGAAGACAATGTGCTCGTGATTGATCCGAAAGGGGAATACGGAGATTTTATCCGCGCTGTAGGCGGAACGTATATCAATATGTCAGCAATGTCGGACCATTGTGTTAATCCTTTTGACGTTCCGGCAAAGGTTGAAAACGTGGGAACATTTATCGCAGAAAAAAGCGAATTTATCCTGGCATGCTGCAGTCAGGCATTGCGGAAACCGTTAGATCTGGGATATCAGAGTATCATAGACCGGTGCGTTAAGTTAATGTATATGGACTGGTTTTCAGTCGGTACGGATCAACCGCCGATCTGGTCTGATTTTGCAAAATATTTAAGAGAGCAGAATACGCCGGAAGCGGAAGAGCTGCTACGGGCGCTGGAGATCTTTGTAACCGGCTCATTAAATGTTTTTAACCATTTAACGAACGTAGATATGGATAACCGGATCGTTGCATTCGGTCTGCGTGATTTAGGAGAAACCCTTTGGCCGTTAGCGATCCTGATTATCACTGAATATATAAAAAAGCAGTGCTACTCTAACTTCGCAAAGGACATTTGGACCTGGATTTACACCGACGAAGCGCATGTTGTTACAAGGCAGGAAACAACGGCCGCATTCTTTGAACAGCAGTGGAAGGTACTGCGTTCCTTCGGTGGGATCTGTACCGGCATAACGCAGAATGTTACAGACCAGCTGCTCAATAAGACAACTGAGGCGATGATCTCCAATTCTGAATTTATCTGCGTTTTAAGCCAGAGCCCAAACGATGCAGAACGGATCAGCCGGGTTTTTGAAATATCGGAAAGCTGTATGAAGTACGTGTCAAACTCGGCGCCGGGTACCGGGCTTTATAAGTTTGGCGGGAAGATAGTGCCATTTGATAATACCTACAGAAAAGATAATCCGATTTATCAATTATTTAATACAAATCCAAATGAGACAATGAATCAATAAAGAAGAGAGGGGTACCTATGGGAGAATATCGGTATTTTACTGCCGGGCAGGCAGAGCAGTATTCGTTCTATATAATTCCGGCGCGGCTGTTTACAGACAGCCGTTTTTTTGCGCTGTCAAGCGAAGCGAAGATCCTTTATGCGATCATGCTTGACCGAATGAAGCTGTCTGTAAAAAATAACTGGCTCGATAAGGAGAATCGGGTTTACATTATATTTAAGGTAGAGGAGGTGACAGCATATATAAACTGTGGCAAAAACAAGGCGATTGAGCTGCTAAAGGAGCTGGAAACGTGGAAACTGATCCGCCGGGAGCGAAGCGGTGACCGAAGATATCCGGCTCTTACATATGTTATGAATTTTACGGATTACCTGGAAAATTCCACTGAAACTGAAGAAGCTGCAGGTGAAAATGGTAGCGTACCAAAGAGGGAAAAGCCAGTACCGGATCGGGAACGGGTGCCGGAATCTGTCGATTCTGAGCGAGGTTTGAAAAATAAACCTAGCTCCGAGCGAGGTTTAAAAATCAAACCTAGTTCTGAGCGAGGTTTAAAAATCAAACCTAGTGAGGTTTATTTTTCAAACCTCAATAATCATACTGAGATTAAACAGAATTGTAAATATAATAATATATCCAATCCATCTGATCAGGTTAAAAAACAGATTGAGTATGATGCGATTCGTGATAGGATTCAAGCCGGAGTAGCCGGATACGAATACGGATCTCTCACTCTGCTTGATGATATCACCCAGGCGATCACAGACGTATATCTGATCTGCAGCCAGAACAGCAGCATCCGGATTGCCGGTGCAGATCTTCCGGTACATGTCGTATTGGAACAATATCGAAAGATAAACATGGAACATGTGTTGTATGTAATGGACGGTCTATGCAGGACAAAAAAGAAGCTCCGAAACCCGACAGCGGTTATACGGACGTCTCTCTATAACGCAGTAGGCTCTATGGGCACATACTACTCCACAACCGCGCGAATAGACATGGAAGGATACCATAGGAGGGAATGATCAGATGGATGAGGACAAGAAACGGACGCTTACCTTTGCCGAACGCAGCATTTATGCCGTGACGGACGCGCAGGCAAAGATGCCATCCCACAAAAAGAAAAACAGAAAAAAGAAACGGCAGAACAGGCGAAAAAGAAAAGATGTGTTTGCTTCCGAAAAACAGGAGGAAACTTTTATCCAGACGGATCCGGTTACAAAAGCAGCTGATCCAGGTTCAAAAGCGGCTGGCCAGGAAGAAAAAGAAATCCGGAAGAGCAAGGATAGCAGAATACAGCACATTCCGGATAAGGGTAAGGAGAATATTTTTGCTTCCAGCCGGCAGAAGCAGGAAAAGACATTTATCAGGGTAGATTCTATTCCTGAAACTATTTCTGAAACAGGAAATCCGCCGGGAAAAAAGGAAAATCAAACGCCTCAGGGGCTGGAAAGAAGAGAAAGCGGCCGTAAAAGATTTTCTGAAAATGAAAAGAGAGGATCCCTTTTTGAAAAATCGTATGCGGACTATTCACAAAAACAACTGCGAAAACAGTCTGAAAAACGGATGGAAAGGATCAGCTATAGGGAACGAGCAGATCCGTCCGGGACAAATTTGTCCCACACTGGAAACAGCGACCGTGTAATGGCAAAAAGCAGGCTTTCCGGGAGAAACAGCCGGGTCCGGACTGTAAAAGAAACGGGCGCCGCTGAATCTGCATCAAAAACGGGCGAGACCAGCGCAGGGAGCAGCGGCGGTACGCTTGTTATAAGCGGTGCAAAAAAAACAATTCAAGGTACGAAAAAAACTGTGCAGCGTGTCAAACGCAGCAGCAATCGTATATTACAGGCAGGCTTTGGAACCAGCATGCAGGCAAGCCAAAATACGGAACAGCAGAAACAGCGCCTTAAGCAGATCGGGAGCCAGAAACTGCAGAGCGTTATAGCCCGGAGCGGCAAGAAAGCCGTGCGGAGCACTGTAAAATACAGCGCTAAACTGGTAAAAGCAGCCGCCAGCCTGTTAATCCGCATAGGAATCCTGATTGGCAGTGTGATCTTTGCAGTTTTTTCGCCGGTCGTCATTATCCTGGTACTTATTCTTGGCGCTGCCGGAGGCGATACATTGGATGTAAACCTGCCGCTGCCGCTTTATGTAACCTATGATAGCCGGTGGGGCGGGCTGGATTATGGCCCGGGTACCATATATGACAGTGGCAGCCACGTATGCAGCATAGCTATGGCAGTCAGTTATGTGTTGGATAGTGAGATCACGCCGAATCAGATAGTATCTTGGGCGGGTAGTGACTATTACAGCCCAGACATACTCGATGACCGTCTTTTTTATGCAGCTGCAGAGCATTACCATCTTACGATCCTGCCGTTTTCTGATTTTTCAGCTGCAGCAGCAGAATTAATGCAGCGGCAGCTCCATACCGATCAGCGGCCGGTGCTCTTGGGGATAACAAAGGCTTATAGCGTTTTTGGAGATGCAGCAAGCAGCATATTGATTGATCCGGATGCAAACTGGGACTATTACACTATCTACAGTCCCAGGGATACTCGTAAGCTGGACTTGTTTTATGCTCCCAAGAACATTGATGACGTGGAAACCGGCTGTCAGCGGTTTTATATTTTAGATTTGGATCCGGATTAAGAGAAAACAGTTGAACTGAAATGTTGAAAATGGTATATTAGTAGCGTGGCGAAAGCCATAGGAAAGTACCCATGACAGGGTGGCAGCCTCCCGAAACTTAATGACCGGCTTGCCGGAATACATAGGAAGGGAGGTGGCGTTATATGACAGTGTTTGAAATCGTTTCGATTTTAATCGGCACATTAACGTTGTTATGTGCTTTTGGCAGTCTTATTATAGCGTTGCTTGCCTTTCTCCAGAAGAGAAAGAAAAAGCGAAAATAAAAATGCCTATCCTGTCTCGACCACAGGATAGGCAGCGTCCATAAGGACAAACCTAATTTATGGGAGCATCCGCTTATGGAGTGGGTGCTTTCCTTTTCTGATAACACTATATCATACTTTTCAGATACATTCAACAAAAATTTTTAGAAACGGCATATCGCTTAGGTATGTCGTTTTTTGTATTCAAAAAAAGCAAAATAAAAAAGGAGAATAGACATGGATATTAGAGTAAAACTGAATGAAGAACAAAAAAAACTGGAGATCCTGGTAGAAAAAAAGAATGGGATCGAGGATCAGATCAAGGCATCAAAAGGCAGGATCCAGCAATACAAAGACACCCTGGATAAAGAGATATTTGGAGAAATCAAAAAGCTGTTGAAAGAAAAAAATTTGACTGTTGATGAAGCAATGCAGCTGATTCGGGATGGTTCCGGTAAGGAGGCGTAAATGCATCTGATTATCGCAGAAAAGCCAAATTTAGCCCGTATCATAAGGGAAGGCATAGAAGATAACGGTATGGATGCATTTACCCAGGAAAACGGCTATTTTGAAGGCATGGAGTACATTATCTCTTATGCTTTCGGGCATCTGTTCGGACTGTATAATATTGATGAGTATCTGGGACGGGAGAAGGGCATATGGAGTCTGTCGGAACTGCCGTTTTATCCGGAACATTTTAAATTCGGAATCAAAAAGACAAAAGGAAAACCGGATGAAGGGATCAAAAAACAGTTTGCCATCCTTTGTGACCTTTTAAACCGGCAGGATGTTGATAGCGTAATCCATGCGGGAGATGCAGATCGGGAAGGCGAAGTAATCGTCCGGCTGATACTGAAAAACGGACTGAAATCTCAAAAACCGGTGAAACGGCTGTGGCTGCAGGCTATGGCGCCGGCAGCCATAAAAAAAGCACTTTTAGAAATGAAAGACGACAGCGAATATGACAATCTCTTCCGGGAAGGATTGGGAAGGACATACATTGACTGGCTATACGGAATCAACTTAACGAGGTATTTAACGATCAAGACCGGGGAGTTGTTCCGGGTTGGGCGTGTTGTCGGTGCGATTACAAAGATTATCTATGATCGGGAAATGGAAATCCGAAATTTTCTTCCGGAAAAATACCTGAAGCCGGAGAGCCGGGCAGAAACAAACGGAGAAGAGATCGTAATAAGTCTGGATGAGAAATATACGGTCGATGAGCGGGCACAGGCAGAAGCCAGGTGCCAATTTTTAAACGGACAGAAAGCTGTTGTTTCTGCCATAAAAACAGAGCGGAAAGAGCAGAAGCCGGGAAAACTGTTTTCTCTGGATAAGCTGCAGGGCGCAGCCGGCAAAAAGTATAAGTTTAAGCCGTCGGAAACGTTGGAAATTCTTCAGGGTTTATACGAAAAGGGATATGTTACGTATCCCAGAACTAATACAGAATATCTCCCATCCGGCGAGAGGGACAATGTAAAAAACGTAATAGCAGCATTGCAAGATTACGAGCTTACCTTTAAGGATGAGAAGTGGATCTTTGATGATGGAAAGGTAGAAGGGCATGGTGCCCTGATGCCGACTGAAAAGATACCGAAGGATTTAAACGGCAGGGATAAACAGATTTATGAGTTGATCAGGAACCGGTTTCTTGCCGTTTTCTGTAAGGAACCATGCTTAGTGGATAAAACGGTAATGACAATCCGGATCGCAGACATGGATTTTAAATTAAACGGAAATGTACTTGCCAAGCCGGGATACCTGCGGTATGAACCTGCAGAAAAAAAGGATAAGCTGCTTCCGAAACTGAAAGAAGGGGATGAGATTGTAACGGCATTTAAACCGGTGGAAAAGGAAACGTCTCCGCCTAAGCGTTTTACGATTGCATCCCTAAACGATTACTGCAAAAATCCATTTTCCCGTGAAAAAAAGGAAAGTGATGATGAAGCATATAAGCAGCTTTTTGACGGCGTTGTGATCGGAACGGAAGCAACCAGAGCCGGTATTATTGAAAACGCGATCCAGAATGGATATATATCACTGACAGATGGAACATACAGGCTGGAAGGACTTGGAGAGTATTTTATACACGCCCTGTCAGCTCTGCAAGTTGATATGTCTAAAGAAAAATCCGTTGAACTTTCCAAAATCTTAAAACAGATCTACCGTGGAGAGCTTACGGTATCGGCTGCAGTGGAACTTGTGAAAAGGGAACTGGATAAAAATTTTGAAAACCGTGAGATTAAGCTGCCGCCGGTTCCGCCAGAATTATCAAAACGTACCGGGGGACAAGGACAGTTGATCGGAAGATGTCCGAAGTGCGGAAGGGATGTAAAAGAAACGAGAGCTGCTTTTTCCTGTACCGGATACAAAGAAGGCTGCAGTTTTGCAATTTTTAAAAATGACAAATATTTTGCAAGCCTAGGAGTAACGGTAACAGCCGCCATGGCAAGGCACTTACTGTTAAAGAAAAAGGTAAAAGGTGAATTTACATCTTCAAGAACCGGGAAAAGTTTTATTGCAACCGTGCAGGTAGATTTCTCAGATACTTATCCAAAGTACACAATGAAATTTGATAAAAAATCAAAAAAATAAAAATATAAAAAGGAGAGAAAATAAGCAAAATGACATATCAGGAATTTAAGGAAAAAATACGGCAGGAAATTTTGAATTATTTGCCGGAACCGTACAATCAGTGGGAAGTAAAAATAGAAGAAATTCAAAAAGTGAACGGCCTGCAGGATGGTCTTTTCATTGTAAATCCAAGTAATGATTCGATCAAGTGTGCGCCCGTTTTTTATTTACAGCCGCTTTACGAAAAATTACAAAACGGTGAGCCTTTTGAACTTATAGAAGTACAGCTTGCCTCACATATGCTGGAGGGATTGGAAGATAGGTTTTCCGCAGCCGAGATATTTGAAAGTTTGACACCGGAAAAGATTATGCCGCGGCTGATACCGGTAAAAGGAAATGAAGCTATTATTGAAAAATGTCCGCACAAGTGCCTGGATGATTTGGCACTTATTTATCAGTATGATATTGGAAATGCTACTGTCCGGATTGATACAAGGCTTGCGGAAGAAAAAAATTTATCACTGTCAGAAATCCATGCGCATGCAAAACAAAATATCGAAAAATGCATTATGGTGGCACGGATGGATCAGGTCTTAAAAATGGCTTTGAATGCGGATCCGGAAATTGTAGAAATTGAAGAAGTCCCGATGTACATTTTGACAATACAGAGCAAACAATACGGTGCGGCCGCAGTGATCAGTGATACTGTTATGGAACAGATTAGAGATCAAATGGGAGAATTTTATATTCTGCCTTCAAGTCAGCATGAAGTAATACTAATACCGTCCGATGTCAGATTGGTAGAGGAGCTTAACCAAATGGTCCGAGAAGTAAATGCACGCTGCTTAGATCCGAAAGATTATTTATCAAACCATACATATCAATACAATCGGCTCACAAAACAGATAGAGTCGGCAGATCCGCCTGCAGTAGAGCGCCAGCACAAGCCGGATCCCAAAAAAAAGCGTCCGAGGCGATAAAAAATCGAGATATCAACTTGATATCATTAGACAATATCGAGATATCAAAACTGATATCATCTTAGGGTTTCAGGGGCTTCCCTGACAAGATCGCATTTGGTATATACCAAATGCGTATCTTGCCAAAAATGTTAATCTTTTTGATATCAAGTTGATATCATGCCGAAAAAAGTGATATCAACCTGATATCATTACCGGGCTGCGGCATAGCAGTCCGGACGGCAAAAAATCAGTATAAACAATGGAAAGGATGGATGTGATTACAAAAGAATGGCAGCAAAAGATGTAAAAAAACGGAAAAATTATGACACAGGATTTTATGTAAAACTGAGCGAAGCGGATAAAAAGCAGTTAGAAAAGAAAGCGGAGCAGTTTTATGGCGGCAACAGAAGCCGTTACCTTCGTGCTATGCTTTATAACCGGCCGATTGACGATCTCGAAATGAAAAAAATCCTTACAGACCTGATCCGTGAAGTTAACAAAATTGGGGTAAATATCAACCAGATCACAAAGGACTATAATGCTTTTTTAATCACTGGAGAGCAGGTAGCCCATCTGGAATTTTATTTAAAACAAATATTGGGGGAAATGGAAAAAGTAAGAAAAAAATTATATCAAGCAAGGTGATAAAATGGCGACAACAATGCTCGGGCACATGAAGGCTTCTGCCGGAGATCCAGGACGGCATCTAAAAAACAGTATTGCTTATATTTTAAATCCGGAAAAGACCGCAAATGGAAAATATACCGGCGCCGGCAACTGTCTTTTATCGACTGCCTACTCTACCATGATCGATACAAAAAAACTGTTTGGTAAAACAAATGGCCGGCAGGGATATCACTTCGTGCTCAGTTTTGCAGAAAACGATGTCCTGGACGAAAAATTGTGTATGCAGATTGTAGAGGAATTTGCGGATGCGTACCTCGGAGAAAATTACGAATATGTATACGCGGTACATAACAACACTGAACACATGCACGCACATTTGGTATTTAATTCCCTGGATCGGTATTCCGGCAAGAAGTACCGCTATGAAAAAGGAGATTGGGCAAAAACCATACAACCGATCACAAACCGTCTTTGCAAAAAATACGGCTTATCGGAAATCGCATTTGAGACAAAAGACGGTTTTTATAAAACAAAGCGGGAACGGATCTTGGAGCAGGTTGAACAGATCAAATTTGCAAGCAGCTCCTTTTTTGATTTTATAAAAAATCTCGAAGCTGCCGGATATGCTGTAAATGCAAAATCAAAAAAATATCTGTCCGTACAACCTGATGGTAAAGGTGCAAAATACAGAGTGGGGTTAAAGGATGCTTTTGCAGATTATTTTTTGCGGAAGCTGCCGGATCCGGAAGAAAAAGCAGATCCGGCACTTTTGAAAATGCCGGATGTATCTGATATCCGATATCCGGAGTCCCAGATGCAGATGTATTATAGTTGGCAGAAGCAGAAAAAAGACAAACGGACAGATGCGGATAAGTCCGCGTGGAAGTATAAAAAGCAGCTGGCTGATCTAAAAAAGATCCAACAACAGATCGATTATCTTGCCGGATCCGGTATAAAGAGCATGGATGATCTTTTGCGGCGTGAAGCTGCCTTGAAACTTGTAAACGAGGGACTGTTAAAGGAACGGCATAAGATCTACCGGGAGCGATATCCTTACAAAGATATGTTGGCAATTTTGGAAAAGATGCAGTCTCTTGAAAAATTTGAAGCAGCGTATCAAAGCGGACTGCCATATGAAACCGAACATTGGGAATGGGAAAACAGCACAGAGCAGCTGAAGGATCTGGGTTACACTTACGCAGAAAGCATAAAGGTACAGACTTCTTTTACAAGCCGTCTTGCGGATATAAAAGAAAAACGCAGAATGATCGGAGCAGAAAAAAAGCTGCTTAATCAGATCAGATATCAGAGTATGGAAAGAGAAAAGCAGAAAGAGACAATAGAAGGAAATCAGAAAAACAAAGGAGAGAAGGGAGGTGTAATCGATAGTGCAGCGTCAACTAGACAAAGAGCAGGAAGCAAAATTGATTAAGGAGCTGGAGACTGCCGGGCTGTCAGCCTGGCATATCGTAGAAGTACGGCTTGGAATTTATATGGGGCTTAGCCGGGAAGAAATCCTTAGTTATGCAAAAGCCGATTTTAAAATTTCAGATATGGAGCGCCGCCGGATGGAACTGCAATTTGGGAGATCTGTCCCAGGGGAAAAATCAGAAGAGCGATCGGTATTGGAACTGGAACAGCTGCAGCTTGTCATAGGTCAGGCTGTGGATCGACTGGGAGAACATATTTCTCAGGCGCTTTCAGCATGCCAGGATAAAACCGGTATCATACAGCTTACAGATCGGATTGCTTCCCTGCAGTATGAAAATAAGGTTTTAAAGGATCGGCTTCGGCATCCGGATCCGGAAGATGAAAAAACAAAAAGGTCATTCTGGGATAAATTTATTCCAAAAAAAGAAAAGGCAGGAACGGATATCACGATCCTGGAACTGTTATCGCACAATGGCAAGCAATATAATGATGCGCAGATAGCAGAACTATCCGCAGCATGGGAAACAGGTCTATCTATGGATGCAATATTAAATATCGCAGATCCGGAGATCTCTGCAGAAAAGATGCGGCAACTAAGGCGGTTTGCAGCCAGTCTGGAAGGACTTGGCGAGGATCCGGATCAGCCAGGCGGAGTTTTGAATCCGGTTTTATCAGAAGAACCGGAAACATTAACGCCGGGGGAACAGATGCCAGAAGAAATGTTTATCCCGGAAGAAGCAGAATCCAGCTATTATGAGGATGAAGATTCATTCAGTATGGATGAAGAATATTAAAGAAAAAGGAGAGTGATCAGACATGATGGAGCAAGATGGATTAGGACAGGGTTTTAATGTGGCCGGTCAGCTAATGGGAAGCGGGGTGCAGGCAGCCAGCGGCGCGATAGCGGCGACTATCGGATTTGCGGAACAGATTTTAAACCTGACGGTACATGTAGGAGAGCAGGTGCTGCCATTTACCTTTAAAGCGGCTAAGTTTGCCGCTAAGGATGTGGGATATGACAAAATGTTAAAAGGTATGGCAGTCCTTGGAAGTAAAGGTATGACAGCACATTATAAGCACAAGCATGGCGGCAGCGTTAAATTAAAAACGCTTTTAAAAAGCAAAGGGGAAGAGATTGCCTGCTTCCGGTTCCCGGAAGAAAAAACAGAAACTGTATTAAAAGCATTGCAGGACCGAGGGGTGCTGTATTACACGGTGCCGGATCTAAATGAAAAAGACGGTATGACAGAAGTAATGTTCCATGTAACAGACGCTGAACGGGTGAATGCCCTTTCTGACCGCCTGGGGCTGGGACAGGTAATCGGAGTTGAAGAGTATCTGCATAACGCGGATCCGGAGACGGTTGAGAAAGCGTATGAAGAAGCCAAGGAGGAAGCCCAGAAAGAAGGAAAGACGCCGGGCATGGATGCAAAAAAGCTGGAAACAGACAGAAAGGAGGCTGCCAGGCAGAACACGACAGCGGTAACGGCAAACAAAGAAACGCTGCTGCTTACTGAAACAGAGGAACATGTTGTGATAAAAGTGCCGGGTGAGGAAAAATTTTTCTCGGTTTCAAAAGCTGATGCAGAGGAAATGGAAGGAGGCGAAAGCCTCCGGCTGCATCTGGGCAATGATACAGCATATACTTTAATTGACAGGGAAGGAAATGAAGCCGGCAGCATAAAAGGAAAAGATCTTGCGAACGCTCATTTCCATTCCCTGGAAGAACGAAGGGAACACATGCGGATGCTAAACGCATCGAAAGGCAAGGCGCGGTCTGCAGCGCAAAAACCTGCCGGAACCGGCAAAGTACCTGTCAAAAAGCCGGTAAAAAAGGAAGTGAAATAGGATGCAGCGGATCAGAAAACCCAGCAAGACTGTTATTATATTATTGTTTTTTCTGTTTTTGATCGGCGGGTACCTGATCGGCGGGATCTGGAAAACAGAAGGATACCAAATAGATTCCCTGGAAGCCTTAAACCAAGGCTTTAAACAGCTAAAATATATCATGCAGCATCCTTTTTATAATTGGTGGTCCGATAAGACACCGCTTGCGTTAGTGTTTGCCCTGGTGCTGTGGCTCATTTCTCTGGTTTATTATCTTGACAATGTCAAAAATTTTCGACCGGGCGCAGAACACGGGACAGCGGAATGGGGTAATATCCGCAAGATGGTAAAAGAGCTTGCTGAAAAAGATAACGCCAGGAACAAAATTCTGAGCAAAAATGTAAAAATGAGTATCAATGACCGCTATACCAGGCTGAACAGCAATAGTATCATTGTCGGTGGTTCCGGTTCAGGAAAAAGCGCTTTTTTTGTCAAGCCGAACATATATCAATTCAATACCAGTTTTGTGTTTACGGATCCCAAGGGAGAGCTGCTGCGGGATACCGGGAAGCTGCTTTTGAGAAAAGGCTACCGGGTAAAGGTTTTAAATTTCCGAAATCTATCCGAATCCGACGGATATAACCCGTTTTGCTACATACGGGAAGAAGAGGATATCCCACGCCTGATCAACAATCTGATTGCCAACACCACGCCAAAGATGCAGACAGGTGGCGATCCATTTTGGGAAAAGTATGAAAGCCTCTATTTGCAGTCTCTCTTATTTTATGTCTGGATGGAAGTACCGGGCGGTACTATGAATGATGTTTTAGATCTAATGGCAAAAGCACAGGCAGAAGAAGGAGAAGAATCGGAACTGGATGAAATTTTTGATGAGCTTGAGATCAAAAAAGGGAGCAGCCATCCTGCCGTCCGGAAATACCGGGAAGCGGTTGCTGGTGCCGAGGATACGAACCGGAGCGTGATTGTATGCGCTAATAGCCGGATGGCATTTTTGGATACACAAAAAGTAAAGAGTATTTTTAATAAAGATGAGATGGATTTTGGAAGCCTGGGTGTGGGACCGAACGGAAACAGCAGCATAAAGACAGCCCTGTTTTTGGTGCTGCCGGCACTGGATAAAACCTATAACCCGCTCGTCGGTATGGCATACACGCAGATGTTCCAGGAACTTTATTACCAGGCAGATGAGGTACTTGGTACCGGACGCCTGCCAATCCCTGTGCAGGTGTACATGGATGAATTTGCAAATGTTTCTCAGCCTGAAAATTTTTTAAATGTTATCTCAACCTGTAGAAGTTATAACCTATCCATAAATGTGATCCTACAGAACCTGGCACAGCTGGAGGCACAGTTTAAGGACAGCTGGAAGACCATTGTCGGAAACTGTGATACCTTTATTTATTTGGGCGGGAATGAGCATGACAGCCACGAATATGTGTCTAAAATGCTTGGAAAGTGGACGCTGGATAAACGTTCCCAGAGCCGCAGCTTCGGATCTCACGGATCTTCGAGCCGGTCAGATGATGTCCTGGGACGGGAACTGATGGATTCTCAGGAAGTCCGGATGTTAAAGCGGAAGGAATGCATATTATTGATCGCATCTCAACGACCGATCATCGACACGAAATTCAGTACGTTTCAGTCAAAAATGCATCGCTTGTCAGGATCTCTTGGTCCATATCGGCATGAGAAAGACTATAAGCCGCTTCCTGATCAGAAAGATAATCAGGGAAAGGAATCTCCATTTACTTATGTGGGACCGGAAGGACTAAAATACTATCAGTCCATGGCAGAAAACAGAGGTGATGCCGTACTGTATAGCTTTGATGCCGCGGATCTTTTATTTTATGACTTTTCCCTCCAGGAACAACTGGATTTTCGCCAGCTGGCAGAGATTATAAAGCAAAACAAAGAGAAGGTACAGAAGCTGCAGGAACTGGAGACAGCTCAGGCCGCTTCCTTGGAAGGCCCGGACCAGATTGATTATGCAGCAAGTCTTCTTACAATCGTAAGCCGGTACCCGTTTACGGATGCACAGCTGGAACAGATCAGCCTTGGAATTGCCAATGGACTTACGGAAGATCAGATTAAGCATACCTATCTGGATCTGTCCTATTCGCCGGAACGGATGTCAATTCTGCGGCAGCTTGCAGAAAAGGAATCAGAGCAGCAGGTTTCCTAGAAATTAGTAAACCGACGGAGTCATATGGAAGGCCAGGACAAATTTGTCCTGGTTTTTTTATACCTTCAGGACAAGGAGGTGAGAGAATGTCAGAAGAGGCACAGGAGATTATCCGGTATTACGGTGCATTTATCGAGACTGCAGTCCCGGACAAGGAAGTAAGCAATAGGAAACAAGAGGAGGTAAGATCATGTCAACAGCATTTGAACTGATCATGGAAGATCGGAAAAGGCTGGTGGAAGAAATCATAGAGCAGATGAAAGCCGGTTATATAGTTACCAGGGATGAGTGGAACCATGAAGCGTTAAGGCCACAAAATCCAATATCCGGAGCCTGCTATCGGGGTGGAAACCGGATTAAACTTATGGTTACTGCAATGATGAGACAGTATGAAGATCCGCGCTGGATGACAGCGGTTCAGATCCGGGATGCAGGATATAAACTTTCCAGGGATGCTTATCATAAAGGCGTCTTGTGCGAAAAATGGATCTTTACAAAAATGCAGACTGTAACGGATCCGAGTACCGGCCAAAAAAGGCGTGAAGAGGTTGCCTTAGAATATCCGCGAGTCAGTTTTTTTACAGTATATAACGCTGTTTATGTGGAAGGTTTTCCAAAATATGAGGCAGCCATCCGGCAGACCTCGGAAAAAGCAGGGAAGCTGGCAGATGATTTTATCCGGTCTTCAGAATGCCCGGTCAAAGAAGTGCTTGCAGATCAGGCGTATTACAATCCGTCTGCAGATGAGATCGTAATCCCCAAAAGAGACATATTTAAGTCAGATGAAGCGTTTTTGTCCGCATTGTGGCACGAAATGAGCCACAGTACCGGACATGAGAGCCGTCTAAATCGGCAGATCGAGAACAAATTTGGAAGTGCTGCATATGCAAAAGAGGAACTGAAAGCAGAAATCAGTTCCCTTTTTATTGGGGCTGATGTGGGCCTGCAGATATCTGCAGAATGCCGGCAGGATTATTCAAATTATTTGAATTCTTGGATTGCAGTCCTGCAGAATGATTATAATGAACTATTTCGCGCCTGTTCTGACGCAGATAAGATCAGCAGCAGACTGATAGCAAATTATGAAAAAACAGCAGGCCGGAATCTGGGAATCAAAACCATTTCCGACCGGCAACAGAAACAGAAATTCAGGAGGTAGAAGAAAATGAATATTAGATTATTTTCAAACCAGGATGGTACGGGCTCTTACCAGATACGGAAATCACAGGAAGCACCGTGGGAATATATAAGAGAAAGACAAAGTGAGTTATCTCCGGAAGAGATGGCCGAGCTTACATGGTTTCGCCGGCAGACATATGTGCTGCGTGAGGTAGACTATGAACCTATGGTTATTATACGTTATCCGGGTTTTGAAGACAAAACACAGATCGGATGCTATTTGTTGCGTGATATCCGTAGCGGAAGATTGGAATATCAGTATGATCTTGATCCTATAACAGAGGAAATGATCATGTACATACCTTACAGCAGTGTGCAGGAAGAGCTGGAAAACCAGCGCAGCATTGTCCGGGCAAGAGATTTGTCTGAGTCAGAATTTGCATTCACAGTTTTTGGAGAGAAAAACGGGATTATACAAGAACTTGGCGCCGGCCGCATCGATCTTGCTTCCAATAATTACCAAAAATTAAATATTACAGAATCAGAAATAGAAACTGCAACGTTACAAGAATATCTGGAAACAAATAAGAAATTTGCAGAAGAAATTTATATATTAACACACGAAACAGCGGAGTTTCAGGAAGAAGGGGAAAAACTTGCAGAAGTATATCGGAAAGCCCGTAATCAGTACAATCAGGGAATGGAGCTGGAAACAGTATTGGAACAGAACCATATTCATCTGAATCCGGCACCTGCAAAAACACCGCGCCGTTATGATTCAGACGGCACACGCCTTTGGAATGGAAAGCGGCCAGAAGATTTTACAATGGAAGATACACTGCAGTTTCTGCAGGAGAGAGAAAGCGATTTGGCGTCACAAATCAAGCAAACAGAAAATAGGGAGGAAAAAACAATGGTAATGGTAACAGCCTGCAAGGTGAATTTAGTAAATAAAGAAGAAAGTAATGTGAAAGCAATCTGCGATATTGAGCTGAACAATATTATTATGCTGCACGGGATCCGCATCATTGAAGGACAGAATGGTCCGTTTGTATCCTATCCGGCATATAAGGTAACGGATCCGGCAGCGGAATATCCTTATAGGGAATATATGCATTTTGCGGACAAGACGACAAAGGATATGGTATCCGGACAGATCCTGAAATCTTATCAGATGGAGTATTTTAACCGTGCCCGGCAGCGGAATATCACCGTACAGTGTACGCCGCTTTCGGACGGCGGAAATGTAAAAGCGATCGCAACGGTATCGATTGATGAGATGCGGCTTGCAGGTTTGCGCGTCATGGAAGGAAAAGGGGGCCTGTTTGTTGCTTATCCGTCTGTACCGGATCCAAACAGCAAAAGCGGATACACAGATCTGATCGTGCCGGCCAAGTTTATGCGGGAGCAGGTTAATACAGCTGTCCTGAATGAATATCAGAAAGTGACAGAAAAAGCCCCGGAAAAAGAAAAAGCGTCTGATCCGGAGAAGAAGCCGACAAAAAAGCAGACCAAGAAGCCTGCGGTTCCCAAGAAGTAAATACCAAAAAGAGTGGGAGAAATGAAGTTTAAAAGAATTCAGTTTATTTCAACAAAAAAGATTGCTGGAATGGAAATTGATATATTGCAAGATAGTATGCGTATGGTAGATACATTATCTTGATAGATTGGAAAATTAGCAAAGGTTACACAACAAGAAGGGGGAGTATCTCAAAAAACGGTTTCCCTATGTAGAAAATTTTTTAGAATAATACATAAAACGCTCTTCACTTTCTGACATAATGTGATATATTTATATTTGATAAAAATATTTTTATGTACAGAGTAAGGAGATAATGACATGACCATTCTTATTTCTCCGTTAGATTTATTATTAGATACTGAGAATCCACGATTTGTCATTCTACAAAGCCGCGAACAAGCGGACATAAGAAAATATTTAGTTACATATGAAGATGTGTGTCAGCTAGCATCGGATATTAATACTTATGGTAGCCTTTTGCCCGGAGAGCGAATTGTTGCTTTGCATGAAGGCGATAAGTATGTTGTAATTGAGGGCAATCGCCGTACATGTTCGCTTCAAATGTTATTAAACCGTGATCTCATTCCAGATGGATTTGCGCACCGCATTCCGCATATATCGCCGTCCATTTTTAAGAACTGCGGCAGTATTGAGGTTGATATTCTTCCAGATAGAGATTCGGCACTTGAACTAATGACTAAGCGCCATATTGAAGGAGTAAAGCAGTGGAAGCCTTTGGCCAAGAAACAGTTCTTTGCTGCAAATTACAAAAATGGACAAGGTCAGAGTATTCACAATCTTTCAAGAATTACAGGGGTACGAGAGGGAGACATTAAAGAAGATATTAGAGACTATAAGTTTTTTTATTCTGTATATGAAAAGTACTGTGCTACCCACCCCGATTTCAATAAGGAAATTGTAGTACTTAAAACAGATCCATTTTGGAGAATTTTTAAAGCAAAGTTTGAATTTCCCATTGGCAATAAAGTAAGTCCAAAGGATTTTTTCAATCTTTCATTTGATGACACCTTTAATACCACGAGTTCGTTACCATCTGATCTGTTTGAAAAGATCATTCAATTAGTTTTTGAAAAAGCAATTGTTGAAGAAACAGTAACAACACGAAATGTATTAACTGATGTAGAGGGAATAATTCCACTTCTACAAGCAGTTATTGATGCCGAAAAAAGTACGCCCAAAGATAATGCTGATGTGCCGCCCCATCAAGGTGAAAATGCTATGCAGGAGTCTCCCGTATCCGAAGAAGGTGGGCACTCACATAGCGATACATCTTCACCTACCAACTATGGGAATGATAATTCTACAGAAAATAACATGGGTAATACAACTGGGGGCCCGTCCCCTGGAGGCCCTTCACCTAGATCGTTCTTTGAAACAATAAGTTGGTATGGAAAGCTTGATCCTGCCAACCAGCAACATCAGGGATTGCTGTGTGCGATCAATGAACTTTATAGATTGTCGAGTACTAATTGTGGACGGCATAAGGCCTATGAGTCGTTCCCCATTGCTTCTGGTATGGTTTTAAGAACAGTATACGAACAGGCATTACGGCTTCGTTTAATGCAAGTAAATCTTTGGGGTACATATTGCCAAACGATAAATGGTGCTTTCCCTACTTTGAAAACTATGGAAGATTTCATCAATGCTAGAGCCAATAAATCCACAGTCTTTCCAGAGCAAGGTATGGTAAGGGCCTATGATCGTGTAATAGCGGCAACTCATCGTGAGTTTTTGAATGCAAATATTCATTATCCCGGAAATATTAGTGTAACATCAGCGTCCCTTGAAGCAATTGCAGCATGTGGAATGTTTGCGCTTATTCAAGGTATTATTAACCTGATTAATTGAGGGAGGAGATGGAATTTTGCCTGAGACAATTAATCCTTTGCGCTATCCTGGCGCAAAAAGATCATTAGTAAGCTATATAGATGCACTGCTAGAGGCCAATAACCTCATTGGGTGTACATTTTATGAACCGTATGCAGGAAGCGCTGCTGTCGGACTTGAGTTACTTCAGCGTAATCACATTGGACATTTAGTATTATGTGAAAAAGACATCCTCTTGTATGCGTTTTGGTATTGTGTGTTTCATGATACAGAAACGCTATGCAATTTAATTGAAGCTACTCCTATAACAATTGATACTTGGTATCAACAGTTACCTTACCGAGCAATAACGCAGTTAGACCAAGCTCCATTAATTGAATTAGCATTTGCTGGACTGTTTTTTAATCGTACAAACTTTTCCGGAATCCTTAAAGCAAATCCTATTGGGGGAATCAACCAAACTTCCCAATATGGAATTGATTGTCGGTTCAATAAGGCAAAAATTATCGCAGTTATTAATCAATTATCTGCTTTTAGGGATGGAGTAGATGTTAATTGGAACGATGCGTTACAATTTATGCGAACACAAAATGCTCGCTTTTTGCGAGAGAATTGCTTTGCCTATTTCGATCCTCCGTATTATGTAAAAGGATCAAAAATTTATAGACATTATTATACTAATCAAGATCATATTGCACTATCGCGATACGTTCGAGATGTCCATCATTTAGATTGGATTATCAGTTATGATGATGATCCTTTCATTTGTGGACTATATGGCGACACCGGGGTTAGGTATCAACCTTTCTTTTTAGATTACACTTGTGCTTCACGTGTACGTACACAGGGAAAAGAACTACTAATCTCGAATTTACCCCTTCCACCGTTTCCTATGGCAAATGTTGCACAAATGTAACTTACAAAATGGAAATTCTCCGTATACATAGTAACCCATAAGAGAACAAGTTGAATTTATTCACATGGGAAAGGAGAGTTGTGCTACGTGGATGTCAATATTAATTAAAGACATCGGAGACAAAAGAAGCCTAGAATCCGAAAAACGAGCAGAAGGAAGAAAAGAAAAAGCAGACCAAGAAGCCTGTAGCACCTAAGGTGTAATTGGGACAAATTTGTCCTGAAAGCATGGCAGCCACTACCTTAATGGGCGGTGGCTGCTGTTTTTTTCAATAATTCGATCAGAATTTTAAATTATTTAATCATAATTAAAACCGATATTTCTTGGACTAGAAAATCAATTCCTATGGCTCTTACTAATAAAAGAATGGCCGTGGCAATTAAAAGAGTAAAATAAAGGCCTTTTTTTGAAAAAAAAGATGATTTACGAAAATATATAAGGATAAAGCAAACCACAGGGCAGAGTATTGAAATAACAGTGAATATAATGTTAAGGATTTCTAAATTATATGTGTGTCTTTTAAATACTGTCAAGAAAATAGCGATTAAAAATTCAATCATGTTAATGGCAATAGCAAATTTTCCCAATGTAGTTTTTTTAAAATCTGGTTCATTCGGAGGTAATTGCTGCCCGTTAATGAATACTTGAGTGCCGTTGTTATTGTTATAAAAGGTATTGAGGCTGTTTTGGACGTTATTGGAAGCTATTGTATTTCCGTTCCAATTTCCATTTAAGTTCTTTTCGATTTTCTTAAATTTCTTCATTTGTATTCCTTTCTTCAGGACAAATTTGTCCTATTTTATCTTAAGTTAATATAGACTTCTGGGTTCACATATTGTCTCGCTACGTTCTTCCTTTTTGCGAAAAATATAATCGCTGTAAGGACATATAAAAAAATAATTACCGTCCTTCTTTTTTCGTGGAATCCTGTAACCGTGCTTACAAAGGATCTTATTATTATCTTTTATTTGATAGTAAGACTCTTTCATTTTTAGATAGGCAGGCAGTGTATTCTGACAGGTACATTTTGCCAGAATATCCCTCATTTCACATAGTCGCTCGTATGAAATGGACTCATTGGAAAGATTGTTGTATCTATCAATGATGAAGTTGGTTAATGCGTCAATCTTGCATACACTCTGCTGAATACTGGCTGGAACATTGTTCATAAAGTTTATTATATTTCTTTCATTGCTATATACAACAAAGGGGATAATTGGAATCCTTATGTCTGCTCCCAGTATATTTCGGATACATTGTTCTTGAGTGACTAACTGATCAACAGGATTTGTTACACACTTTTCACCTTCCATATAATTCAGCCCATCGAATGTAATAGTATTATTGGAACGATACTTGGATTCGATAATAAAAATGGCTTTTGTAGTCAGCAATAAAAAATCAATTTCTATGGAATTGGAAGAATCCGAACGAAGAGTAGGGTTATGAAAACAAATGGTATTATGGATATTGAGCTTTTTTAAGCGTGATTCTACATACCGTTCTGCATAGAGTCCCTTCATATATCTTGTCAGACTATCGACTCCTTCTGTTGTTAAAACACCTATTTTGTTTAATTCAGATAAATTTTCATAAGCCTTACTATATTCTTTTTTTTAAAACATTTTTTAATGGTTGCTGCACAGCCCTTTTTGTAAAGTCACCCCATATATCCTTTTTCATGTTAAGAAACTCAAAGTCGCTGGCATATGGAGTTGGGATATATTCAAAATTATGTTGTTCCTCTGCAGAAGATAAGGGAGCAGTCTGATCCGAAACTGGTTCGGGATCTACTATGGGAACAGTCGCTGTATGTTGTTGTTCGGAAATCGGATGCACATAGTAGTCATTATACTCATTAAAAGTAACCTCTGGTGCAGCAGCCTGTTGGTTTCCGGGAGAGTTATGAGGTACACTGGATGCCAGCACAGAGATCTCTTCCCAATGGAGAGCCAGAAATACTAGAAATAGAAGAATATGGCAAACCCGGCGCCAGGTAGCATCACTGTTATAAAAGTCAAAATTGATAAGAATCATTCCTGAAATTAAATAAGTCCAAAACGCTGCTGCGGCAATCTGAAATAATATTCCGATATAACGAATGCTGCAAAAAACAAAGAAGATAATACCGGCGCCAATGCCTAACAATATCCGATAGCCTACATGCCAATCGGCAAAAAAAATATCCGGTAATAAAGAGGGCAGATTTGCAATCATAAAGATGATCATAATCATATCCCATAAAACTATACTGCAGCATCCTGTTCGTTGTTTCACGTAGATTGTATTCATTGTTTGTATTCCTTGTATTTAAGAAAGTATTAGCCTATATTCATAGGCTTTAAATGCTAAAAATAATAGACCCGTAACCGGTCTGGTTTCCTAAATATTTACATATCATGCATTTTCAAGCGGAAACCGGATCAAGTTATCCGGTCCGCTTTGTTTGCGCATCTTTGCTGCTTTTTTCCCGGTATAATGCAATCATCTGTCCTTTAATATAATCCTGATCTTCCAAAGACAGCCGTTTATAGTAGGATAGCAGCGTTTTCTCTTCTTTGGTAAGCGTTTTATTATATCCATCTGGAATGTCGGAGATGCCAAGCAGATAATCAGAGGTAACATTAAATAAGGAGCATAACGAACGAATAGTATCATCAGTAAGCATGCTTCGCTCTAACTCATATTTCGAAATAGCAGCCTTTGTAATGTTAAGATATTGTCCTAAGTATTCTTGAGTATATCCATATTTCTTACGCAATTCTTTTATCCTATTCATATACATTTCTCCTTGCTAGGTTAATAATAAGGCATTTGATGATAAGAAACAACTAAAATAGGACAATATATCTAAAATAGAAAATAAAATTGAAAAAAAGTTGACAATCAACATAATAGAAACTATAATAAGTATATACAAATAGTTTTGGATTATCCTATCCGGAATTATTTGAATGTACGTTGGCAACTGCATAATGAAAATTTCAGAATGCCAAAAATCCCCTTTATGTTAGCACGGCAAGCGCGCACGCCATGACCTTCCGGATCCGGAAACGAGCGAGACGAAAGACAGTATTACCTTTGACCGGCTTGAAAAATAGGGCAGCACCCTATCTGCCATGAAATAAAGGGATAACGATAATGATACTTCACTTACGCGCAGCCCACTGAGTCTGAGTTGTGGGATGCAGCCCATCGGGCTACATATGTTTCCGTCAGGAGGCGGATGGCATCTGAATGCCTTTATTAAGGTGGAACAAATTTGTCTCAAAGAAAAAAGCGGGTAGGTATAGGAAAGGCTGCAGCGTAGCAGATGTGGGTTTTTCTATGCCTATTATCGCATATAGTACAAGCCGGGATTCATAGCATGAAAATGGAATAGCATGAAAATGGAAGGGGTGAGATTTATGGCACAGGAACAGAGTATTTGCAAAAGTGTTTTCAGAAACGGCGGGATAACAAAAAGCCAATATACGAAAATTTGGATAGCCTTGATTAACCAGATTGAAAAAAATAAAAGAATAACAGTGGAGAAATGTTAAAGCAATTCTTTACAAACTATGCTCTATAGTATATTATAAAGAAGAGCAGGTTTGTCTTTATAGGAGACAAGCATGAATAATTTAGTAGCAATTTATTGTCGTTTGTCCGAAGAAGACAGAAATAAGCTGTTTAAAACAGATGATAGCGGCAGTATACAGAATCAAAAGACCATGTTGTTGCAATATGCTATGGAACAAGGCTGGGAGATATATGATATCTATTCCGACGACGATTACACCGGCGCCGATCGGAGACGTCCGGCGTTTAACCGGCTGCTTCGTGATGCCGAGCAGCATAAGTTTGATATCATCCTTTGTAAAACCCAGTCCCGGTTTACCCGTGAGCTGGAATTGGTGGAAAAATACATACATGGATTATTCCCTATTTGGGGGATTCGCTTTATTTCTATTGTAGATAATGCGGACACCGCCAATAGAGGTAATAAAAAATCCCGGCAGATCAACGGACTGGTTAATGAGTGGTATCTGGAAGATATGTCGGAGAACATCCGCAGCGTCTTAAGAAACAGGCGGATGAACGGATACCATATTGGTGCTTTCGCTCTTTACGGCTATAAAAAAGATCCGGATCAAAAAGGACATCTGATCATAGATCCGGAAGCTGCTGTTGTTGTCAGAGAAGTATTTACTCTGTTTTCCCAAGGATACGGAAAAACAGCTATTGCCAGGATGCTGAATGACCGGGGGATCCCAAATCCCACAGAATATAAGCGGCTGCATGGGTTACGCTACCAGCAGCCGAAGAGAAAAAACAGTACTTTGTGGCAATATTTTGCAATATCAGATATGCTTACAAATGAGATGTATATCGGCAATATGGTGCAGGGTAAATACGGCAGCGTGTCATACAAAACAAAGCAATGCAAGCCGCGTCCTAAAAGCGAATGGTATATTGTCGAAGATACCCATGAGCCTATTATCGACCGGGAATTGTGGGACAGAGTACAGGCATTAGTCGCACAGCGGGCCAAGCCATTTACGGTGGGTACTATTGGCCTGTTTGCCAGAAAAGCCCGCTGTGCAAATTGCGGCTACACAATGCGGTCCTATAAAAGCCATGGGGATCATTATTTAAAGTGCAGCAGCCGCCATATAGCGAAAAACGCTTGTATCGGCTCTTTTATCTCTGTTAACAGGCTGGAACAAATGGTTCTCGCAGAATTGCGCCGGTTATCTGCTGAATATCTGGATAAAGAGGAACTGGAGCTTAATGTGGAATTTTGTAACAATCTCCAGGCACAAAAAGAACGGATATTATCTGATATTGCAATTTATCAGAAGAAAATTTCAGATTTTTCAAAGGGAATCCGCGAATTGTATTTAGACAAAGTAAGGGGTGTGATTCCTGAAAGTGATTATATTGAAATGTCACAGGAGTTTTCTGCTGAGCGGGATCATCTGGAAAACCTTATAATAGAAGATAAAAAACAGCTGGTTAAGTTGGATGATAAAATAAAAAACGGAGATAACCGTCGTGAACTGATTGAACAATATACCAATCTGGATCATCTTACCCGTGAGATCGTGGAAACGCTGATTGACTATATATCTGTTGGCAAGCGTATTCCGGGAACAAGGGACGTTCCGATTGAAATTCACTGGAACTTTTAATCACAAGTTGTACTTACATGATTGTAGCAGAACAAAAAGCCCGAACCACCTATGACAATATCCTGCGTCTGGTAAAAGACCCGGAGGTATGCGATCCGATCCGCTATCTGCGTCAGCGGGAGATCGTACACTATCAGCGGTTCGGTGAAGGCCTGCGTATGGTAACTGAGAAGCTAAATTCCAAAAACTTCTATGCCATCAATCCGGCGTTCCCGTGTGATAAGGCGGCGGCAAAAAATAACGAGGATTGTAATTGTAAATAAATCTTACCGGTCTGTATGACATTTTTTATGCAAAAGATGTAAAAGAGTTGTAAAAGTTATATGAAAATTCATTGAACCACCTCCGCAGGGCAGAAAAGTATGTTATACTGAAAAACAGAAAAAAGGGAGGTGGTACAATGATTTCTTTGCGGGAAGTTTCCAAATTTTACTACACAAAAACTTCCGTAGTTTTGGGACTCAGGCGAATAAATCTGGAGTTGGAAAAAGGAGAATTTGTCGCGATCACCGGAGAGAGCGGGAGCGGAAAAAGTACGCTTCTGAATGTGATCAGCGGTATGGATACTTACGAAGGGGGAGAAATGCGGGTAGACGGGGAGGAAACCTCGTTATACGGCCCTCAGGAATGGGAGGAATACCGCAGGAACAAGATCAGTTTTATATACCAGTCGTATCAGCTGATCGACAGCTATACAGCGCTGGAAAATGTGATCAGCGTGATCATGATCTGCCAGAACGGGGAGTTTGACCGCAGAGCGGCAAAGGAAAAAGCGATGCGGTGTCTGGAACAGGTGGGGCTGGAAAAACAGGCGCATCAGAAAGCGTCCCATATGTCGAGCGGACAGAAGCAGCGTCTGGGGATTGCCAGAGCGCTGGCAAAAGATACGGATATTATCGTGGCGGACGAACCGACCGGAAATCTTGACAGTGAGAACGGAGAACAGGTCATGCGGATCCTGTATGAGCTGTCAAAGGACAAGCTGGTGATCGTAGTGACGCACAATTACGAACAGGCGGCGCCGTTCGCGACAAGACGGATCCGGCTGCACAACGGGGATCTGGTGGAAGATACCAGAATCGCCGCTAACCGGCAGGATCGGGAAGCAGCGCAGCAGACCGAAAGCCGGACAGAAAAAATGGGAAAGGGAGAGACAGAAACCGCGCAGGAAAATGCGGAGCAGCGCGAAAACCGCGGAAATGAATTTAAGGTGGCGCGGCAGTTTGTCCGCATGAACCGGCTCGCGCAGCCGCACAGAACGCTGTTTCTCTTTATTCTGATGCTCGTTTCCGTATTTGCCGTCTTTATCTTTATGGGAAATTTCGTGGCGAATCTGGACAGCACGATCGCAAAACGGGTGAGTCAGCAGATTGTCAAAAATGTGGACTTTACAAGGCTGATCGTAAGGAGGATTGATGGAAAAGCGATTCCGGAAGAGACGCTGTCCCAGATCGGGGAGATTTCTCATGTCGCATTGGTGGAACCCGGCGACAATGGCAGCGATATCAACTATTACTGGAAGCCGGAAATAGATTATTCCGCCCGGTTCGAGTTCAGCGACGACCGTGCGGGTTCCAAACGAATGGATATTACATTTTTAAAGGAAGACCAGTACATAAAATCCTCGGGGGCTTTAACGAAAGAGGATCTGAAAGCGGGCAGACTGCCGGAGGCGGAAAATGAGATCGTCTGCTACAGTGAAGATGAAAGTATATTGGGAACGACGATTCCGGTGTATTTTTCTTCTAAATTACAGTGGACGAGCATGCAGTGGGCGCATCGGGATCTGGTCGTGGTCGGACTGCTGAAGCAGGAGGACGAACAGGTATATTTTTCACCGGAGCTGTACAGGACATTTGGCGTGAAGTATGGAGCATCTGACTTCGTGGTGGAGTACCACAAGTACACGGATGTAAAAAAGGGGACAGTGGAAGACAGCTATGTCAGCGATCTGCCGATCAGCCTGAATGCAAAGGTGATTTATGACAGCAGCCTGGGGGACAATGAGATCAGTATTTCCTTCCAGCATTTCCTGAATCTGGAGAACCGGGAATTTGAAGGCGGAAACGTATCGGAATATTTCAGCAAGGAAGCGGTGATCCGGTATCAGGGAATGGACGGAGAGAATCTGACGGAAAAAGAGATGACCGTCTCGTTAAAAGGAGAGGGAAATCAAAATTCCAGAAATATGATCTCGGCGGGAAAGGGTGTGTATGAAGAACTGACGGCAGCCGTTCGGGACAATCAGTCTACGGTTTATATCACAGACTATGCGTATACGGACGAAGTGCTTGGGCAGCTGGCGGAGCTGGGCTGTGAAGGGATCAGCGCGGCGCGGGTCAGCGCGAGCGGGTACGACTATGAGAAACTGCAGGATCAGATGACGACGCTGGGGATTTCCGCAGGCGCTCTGGTAGTTTCTATTATACTGTTTTTGATCGTGCTCCATGCGGTCATGAAACTGAAGCGAAATGATTTTGATATCTTCCGCGCGCTGGGGATGCGGCGGAATATGCTGTCGCAGATCAACCGGTGGGATTTGATCACCGGGATGCTGACGGCAGGCGTGGTGGTTCTGCTGATCGTGTGGATTCTCAATTTGCAGCAGCAGGCGCAGATCATTCGGATCGTACATTATTTGCGGTGGGTACATTATGCGGCCTTTCTTCTGATCGCGGGCGCGATGGGCTGGGCGGCCGGCATACTGTTTAACTGGTATCTGTTATCTGCGAAGAAAAAGAAAAATCAGGTGTTTAGCAAGGAAAAATAGGAGAAGATTATGATTCATATCACAGGGTTAAATAAATATTACAACAAAGGAAAAAGCAATGAACTGCATGTGATCAATGAGACTACGCTGCAGTTGGAAGATACCGGGCTGGTCTGCATTCTGGGGGAAAGCGGCTCCGGCAAGACGACATTGATGAATACGGTCAGCGGACTGGATGATTTCAGCAGCGGGACCATTTCCGTGGACGGAGAGGAGATCAGCAAATACGGCACTGCCAATCAGGAGAAGATCCGAAATGAAAAATTCGGATATATTTTTCAGAATTACTATCTGCTGCAGGATCAGACGGTGGAGTATAATATTCTGATCGGTCTGGCGCTGTATGACATTACGGAAGAAGAAAAGCAGGAACGGATCAACTATGTATTGGAGGCTGTGGATATGCGCCGCTACAAGAAACGGCTGGTTTCCCAGCTTTCCGGCGGCCAGCAGCAGCGAATCGCCATCGCCAGAGCGCTGGCTAAGATGCCTCGCGTGATCTTCGCGGACGAACCGACCGGCAATCTGGATGAGGCCAACACCATGCGGATCATGAGTATCTTAAAAAAGGTTTCGCAGAATTGTCTGGTCGTGGTGGTAACCCATGAGAGATCCATTGCGGAATTTTTCGCGGATCGGATCCTCTGGATTACCGACGGCAGGATTGAGAAAGAGGAACAGAGAAGCGGCGACGGCGTGTACCACTTCTATGATGATAATAATATTTACCTGCAGGAATTGGACCGGCAGGAATTTCAAAACGCGCAGGTGAAGCTGGAACTCTATCAACAGCCGGACACCGAGATGCCGCCGCTTACCCTGCAGCTGATCTATGAAAATGACCGTATCTATATCAGCACCGGAGCCAATACGGATCTCAGCGTGGATTTTCTGACGCCGGAGAGTGAAAAGAAGGTCGTAGACAGCAAACGTCCGGTGGCTGAAATGGCGGATGTAGAGAGCTTTGCCTATGATCTGAAACCGATCAGCAACACCCGGATCCCGAAGCTGGGACTGCGGGAATCCTGGCAGATGGCGCTTCAGAATATCCGGACGTTGGGGAAAAAGCAGATTTTTCTGATCATTGCCCTGCTGGCCATGTCCGCCCTGATCGTATTGGCGGCACAGGATCTGATGACGATCCTGGATATCAATAAGGAAGAAGCGGTTATCTCCGACTCCCATATATTGGAACTGAAAGCGGAGAAAAACGATATGGTTACGGATGAGGAGTTAAGCGACGCCGTCGCGCAGTCCTTAGAGGCAATGCGGGCAAGCGGTCTGCCGCTGGAGATCCAGATGGGCAGCCGCGCGGATATGTCTTACCGGTATGAAGGCTTCTGGCAGCTCGAAGGCATTTCCGCCAAATTAAACCAATTCAGCATTGTCAATGTCAGCCGGCTGGATGAATCGCAGCTGATCTACGGCCGGATGCCGGAGCAGTCCACAGAGATCGTGGTGGACCGGTGGGTGCTTTCCAACTTTATGAAATCCGGTTCTCAGATCACGAACGTGGTAAATTCGATCGAGCATTTTCTGAATAAAAGCGTGGTTTCCCAGTATAACAACATGGTATTTACCATTGTGGGGATCAGCGATTCCGAGCAGCCGGATATCTATATGATGCCGAGCGCCATGATGACCTCCGGACCGTACATCGACAATATACAGTTCTTTTCGGAATTTAAGAAGAACAATCCGCAGATGGATGTGGAAGTGGCGCCCGGAGAATGTCTGCTGACAAAGAGCAATTATCAGAAAGTCATGCTTGCATATACCAAGGACAACTATTCCGCCTATGAGACGCTGCGGCAGTGGTGGGATGATCAGGATATTCTGGACGCGTTTGCCGGGAAAGAGGGAGAAACTTACGAAGAGATCCGGGCAAGGTTTGAGAACAATCCGGAAAAGGACCGGGCAGTCATGAGTTTCGCGGAGTATCTGGAAAGCCTGGAAACATGGGAAGGGTTCCCGCTTACGACCAAGCTGAGCAACGGCGTGGAACTGCGTGTAAAATGGTATTTTGAAGACAGCCAGACTACGGCGGATGTGATCGTAAATGACGACGATTATGAGAAACTGTTGTCCGCGTCGATCTGTAAATACAGAGAGTTGTCCGTTTACGCGGAGGATAAGGACGCGGTAAAAGAGTATCTGCAGAACGGTTTGCCCCAGGAGATTGCGGGTAAGTTAAAATACATGGTTACGGATTCCTATGAGAAAGATATGGAGGCTTATCGGGCCGCAAAGCAGCTGAAATTTGACGCCCGGATCATTATTACCATTACGATCTTTGTGATCTCCTTTATTATCCTATATTTTATGATGAAGGCAAACGCCATTGCCCGGATGCAGGATCTGAGCGTATACCGGCTGCTGGGGGTAGCGAAAAGCAGCATTGTGGGACTGTTCGCCATTGAAAATCTGGTGATCAGCGCGTATACGATCCTGCCGGCAGTCCTGCTTACTACGCTGGTGACGAAGATGATCTCCGGGATTGAAGCGCTGAATATTACGGTGATTTATCCGTGGTACGCGGTTCTGGCAACGCTGGTCTTCCTGGTGGCGGTCACGGTTCTGATCGGTATTCTGCCGATCTGCAGGATCCTGAGAATGCCGCCTGCACAGCTTGCTTCCAAGTACGATATTTGATGAGAGCGGAGGGGGAATGACGTATGATCCGCTTAGAAAACTTATCAAAATATTACTCTGGCGGGAGTGGGATAACGGTCGGCCTTGACAGGGTCAGCCTGGAACTGAAAAAAGGAGAGTTCGTCGCGATTACAGGGGAAAGCGGCAGCGGGAAAAGTACGCTGCTTCGGGTACTCAGCGGAACGGATTCTTATGAGGAAGGGGAATTCTGGTTTCGCGGCAAGCCTACCTCAGACTACAGCGCAGAGGACTGGGAAAATTACCGAAACAAAGAGATTGCCGTTATTTATCAGGACTACCGGCTGATCGACAGCTATACCGTCCTGCAGAACGTGGAATGCGCGCTGATCATTCGGGCGGTGCCGAACAAAGAGAGAAAACGGCTGGCGCTTCAATATCTGGAGGAAGTGGGGCTTGCGGATCTGCACCGGAAGAAGGCGGCGAATCTTTCCAGCGGCCAGCGGCAGCGGCTTTCGATTGCCAGAGCGCTGGCGAAAAATACGGATATCATTGTAGCGGACGAGCCCACCGGCAATTTAGACAGCGAGAACGGGGCGGCGGTCATGGAATTGTTATACCGCCTGTCCGCCAAAAAGCTGGTGGTCGTGGTCACGCACAATTATGAACAGGCGGCGCCTTACGCGACCCGGAAGATCCGTCTGCATGACGGAACCGTTACCGAGGATCGCCAGATCAATCCACCCTGCGCGGAAATGGCGGATACGGAAAGCGCAGCTGCGGAAAGCACGGTTGTGGAAAACACGGATACAGAAAGCACGGCTGCGGAAAGTGCGTTTGCGGAAAATGCAGATGCGAAGATGAACGAACCGCAGGCAAAAGGCGTGCCGGCGAAAGAAAAATCCCATACCATCCGGGAACTGCTGCGGTTTAACCGGAGCGCCCAGCCGCGCAGATATCTTCTGCTGGGGATGTTTCTGTTGGGGATCTCTTTAGGATTTGCGATCCTGACGGGCGGGATCATCGGACAACTGGATAAGGCCTCGTCCAAGATTTATGAGGATCATGGATTCCCGAACGGAGACAAGACCAGACTTGTCGTGCAGAAAAGAGATCAGAGTGCGGTTGAAAATACGGATCTGGAGGCAATTACGGGAGTCGAACATGTAAAGCAGGCGGACCGGTATGGCGCGGCAGGGGATATCGCTGTGTATTACGGGGAAAATCAGGGATACAAAAAGGTATTCCGGGTTTGTGAGTCAGACTATGACATGCCGGACGCTCAATATATGGAGATGCTGGATTCTTCCTGCTATCTGCGTTCCGCAACTTGTCTGTCAGAGGATAAGATGAAAAAAGGACAGATTCCTGTCGGTTATTACGAAGCGGCAGTCAGTGAAGGCTGCGGACTGCAGATAGGAGAAACAGTCCCGTTTTATCTGGTGGATACCAAACGCTGGGCGGCCGTTCGGACGGGGCCTGCAGAAGAACTGATCTCCAATACCGGGCCGAATTATGTCTGCGCGCAGATGAAGATAACCGGAATCGTGGAAGGCGAGGAACCGCAGGTTTATTTTTCCGATGAATATGTGAAATATTTGACAGCGGATGACGGCAAGATCAATCATTTCCTCTATTATTATCTGGAAAATTACTGGGATCTCGGGCAAGGCGTCAACCGGAATACCCGCGGCGTTAAGGATATTTCCGCCGCCTATCAGAATCAGATCAGTCTGATGACAGGGGTGAAAACGGACGGCGAACCGGATCGGCAGGAGGCAGTATTGGCAGATGTCTCCAACGCCGCTGTGAAAGGCGCCCTGTCCCGCTATCTGGAATACCTGAAGGCGAAGGGAAAACGGGATCTTTCCCAGGGCAATCAAAACTATTGGGCGGAAACCGTGATGAAATATTATGACGGAAACCCGTCCACAGACGGAAGAATTTCCGATATTTTGACAGAGGCGCTGATAGATACCGACAGTAAAAGTATCGCGTACCGGCGGCAGAAAGCGATTTATCTATATAACCCGGAATTAAAAGGAAATTTTGTTCGGCTTTCCACGGCATTTTACGATAATAATATCATCATATCAGACGGAGAAGGTTATGGCTATCCGGCATCGACGCCGGGAATCGTGAGTCAGTATGCGGTTTATCCGCTGGCAGTGCTGGCATGGCAGCCGGATCAGAATCAGGATAGAAACGGAAGAGTGAAACAGTATACGGCCGGACAGATCGCGGATGTAACGGATTACGGCGGCACGCCCAGTACGATCGGCCTGACGATCGATCCGACAGAGACCGCGCACGGCGTCAATATTTATGAAGTCAGCCGGGAAGTGTTTGAACAGATCTGTCCGGAGCTGGATAGTGAAGAAATGTCTGTTTATATCGAGGATTATGCCTATACGGATGATGTGATCGCCGATTTGGAGGCGATGGGGTATGAAGCGATCAGCGTATTCCGGTCGGGGGCGGTTTCCTATGATATGGAGACAGTTCGGGATATGCTGGTGACAGTGGGAATCTGTGCCGGCGTGCTGGCGGCGATTTTTTTGCTGGGCGTTGTGCTGCAGTATGTGATCTGGACGCTGCGGCGGCAGGATTATCTGACGATGAAACTGCTGGGGCTGCGGCAGAAAACCATGAAAGCGTTGTTTTATGCGGATACGGGCTGCATGACGGCGGCAGCAATGATAACGGCATGGGCGATTCTGCTGATCCTGCAGATCTGCGGCGTCGGAGCTGTTTATGATCTGATGAAATATTACCGCTGGTACCATTATCTGCTGCTGGCGGTTCTGCACGGCGTATTTGCGGCGGTTACCGTATTCTTTATGAACCGGAGTATGAAAAAGAAACTTGCGAAATTGAACGGATAGGAGAAATGCGGAATGATCCGGTTAGAAAATTTATCCAAATATTATTATAGTGAAAGCGGTGTAACGGTCGGTCTGGATAGGATCAGTCTGGAACTGAAAAAGGGAGAATTCGTCGCAATCACCGGAGAAAGCGGCAGCGGGAAAAGTACGCTGCTTCGGGTGCTGGGCGGAACGGATACCTATGAGGATGGGGAATTCTTTTTTGAAAATCAGCCGACGTCCTACTATGGAGCCGAAGAATGGGAGGAATACCGAAACCGGAAGATTGCGTTTGTATATCAGGATTACCGTCTGATCGACAGCTATACCGTTCTGCAAAATGTGGAGTGCGCGCTGATCTTACGGGAAGTGCCGAGGAAAGACCAGAAGCGGCTTGCGCTCCAATATCTGGAACAGGTGGGACTTGCGGATCTGTACCGGAAGAAGGCGGCCAACCTTTCCAGCGGGCAGCGGCAGCGGCTTTCGATTGCCAGAGCGCTGGCGAAGAATACGGATATCATAGTAGCGGACGAGCCGACCGGCAATCTGGATCGTGAGAACGGAGCGGCAGTTATGGAATTGTTATACCGTCTGTCCGCCCAAAAGCTGGTGGTCGTAGTTACGCATAATTACGAACAGGCGGCGCCTTACGCGACCCGAAAGATCCGTCTGCATGACGGAAGCGTCACCGAGGATCGCCAGATCAATCCGCCCTGTCCGGAAGAAATAGAGTCGGCACACGATCCGGCATGGAATGCGGCGACAGAAACGGCAGACGGCGAAAAGAAAAAAAGCGGAAGAAAAAAGGAGACAGGCAAGAAGAAACGGAAAGCGAGCGTCGTCTGGGAGCTGCTGCGTTTTAACCGGAGCGCCCAGCCGCGCCGATATCTGTTCCTGGGAATGATCCTGTTGGGGATGTCGTTTGGCTTCTTCGTGTTGATGGGCACTATTTTCAGTCAGATGGACGAGGTCTCCTCCAGATATTACCAGAACGAAGATCTGCCCAATGGGGACAAGACCCGGCTGCTGGTGCAGAAACAGGACGAAAGCGCTATGGGGCAGGAAGATGTGGAAGCCATCTCGGAGATTTCTCATGTGGAGCAGACGGACCAGTACGGCTTAGCTGCGGATATCGCCGTTTACTATGGAGAGGGGCAGGGATATCAGTACACATACCGGGTGCAGGAGACAGAATATCAGAGCCCGGATTCCAAATCCGTCTTTTTGATGACGTCCGCCTGCTATCTGCGTTCCGCGTCCTGCCTGTCAGAGGAGCAGATGAAGGAAGGCGAAATTCCCACAGGGTACTATGAAGCGGCGGTCAGCGAAGGCTGCGGGCTGCAGGTGGGAGAAACGGTTCCTTTTTATCTGGTAGATACAACTCGGTGGGAGGAAGCCAGGCCGACAGGCAGCGCGGTTACCAATACCGGCCCCAATTATATCTGCGCGCAGATGAAGATAACCGGAATCGTGGAAGGCGAAGAACCGCAGGTTTATTTCTCCTGCGAATATGTAAAATATCTGACGGCGGATGATGGGACGATTAATCACTTTTTCTATCATTATCTGGAAAATTACTGGGATCTGGGAAAAGGCGTGAACCGGAATACCCGGGGCGTGAAAGATGTCTCCGCTTCCTATCAGAATATGGCCGGCACGGTGACAGGCGTAAAAATGAGCGGAACCTTGAACCGGGAAGAAACCGTATTGGCAAAGGTCGCCGACGCGGCTCTGCAGGGCGCGCTACCCCGCTATCTGGAATATCTGGCGGAACAGGGAAAGAAGGATAATGCCGGCGGATATCTGAATTACTGGGCGGAAACCGTGCTGCAGTATTATGATGGGATCCCGTCTGCGGACGGCGCTATTTTGGATACGCTGACAGAGGCGCTGGTGAATACCGGCGGCAAAAGCATCGGGTACCGGCGGCAGAACGCGATTCTGGTCTGCAACCCGGAACTGCAGGGAAATTTCATCCGGTTGTCAACGGACTTTTATGATAACAATATCATTGTCTCGGATGGAGAAGGTTTCGGATATCCCGGAGATCCGGCAAATCCCGACCTGAATAAAAAGGATATTGTCAGCCAGTATGCCATTTATCCGTTGGCGGCTCTGGCATGGCAGCCGGATCAGAATAAGGTCAGGGACGGCAGAACCCAGGGATCCGCTTCGGGCAGGATTTCGGACGTAACGGATTACGAAGGTACGCCGCGTATGCTGGGACTGACGGTTGATCCTGCGGAAACCGCGCACGGCGTGAATATCTATGAAATCAGCAGAGAAGTGTTTGAGCAGATCTATCCGGAGCTTGACAGTGAACAGATCACAGTATATATCGAGGATTATGTATATACTGATGATGTGCTCGCGGACCTGAAGCAAATGGGTTATGAAGCGATCAGCGTTTTTCGTGCGGGCTCGGTGGCGCATGATCTGCGTACTGTTCAGGAAATGCTGAAACAATTGGCGGTCAGCGCCGGAATTCTGGCGGCGGTCTTCCTTCTGGGAATTGTGCTGCAGTATGTCATGTGGGCGTTGAAGCAAAAAGATTTTCAGACCTTGAGTCTGCTCGGCTTAAAACGGGAAACCAGGAAAAAGCTGCTGTATGCGGATCTGGGGAGTATGGTGCTGTCGTCCATGCTGCTTGCGGCGCTGCTCTTGTCCGTACTGTCCGCCTGTCATGTCGAACGGCTTTATGATCTGATGAAATATTACCGCTGGTACCATTACCTGCTTTTGGCTGTCCTTCACGGCGTCTATCTGGTGATCACCGTATTTTTTATAAACCGGAGTATGAACAGGATGCAGGACAAAAAACCGTCTGGTAAAAACTAAAGATCTGTGGTACAATAAATTGCATATGAAAAAACGACAGACAGGGGTATAAAGTACATGAATCAGATGGGACTGAAAGCGGCGAACCGGATCATGGATGAGGTGCGCAAGGTAATTATCGGAAAGGATGAGGTAATCAGGAAAACACTGTTATGCATTCTGGCAAAAGGGAATATCCTGATCGAGGATATCCCGGGGGTGGGCAAGACGACCATGGCGATGGCATTTTCCAAGGCAATGGAGCTGAAACAAAAGCGGGTGCAGTTTACCCCGGATGTCATGCCCTCCGATGTAACAGGGTTTAACGTATTTAATAAACAGACGCAGAAGTTTGAATTTCAGGAGGGCGCGGCCATGTGCAATCTGCTGCTGGCGGATGAGATCAACCGGACCTCCTCAAAGACACAGTCGGCGTTATTGGAGGCGATGGAGGAACAGCAGGTATCGGTAGACGGAAAGATCTATCTGCTGCCGGATCCGTTTATCGTGATCGCGACACAGAATCCGGTAGGCTCCGTAGGAACGCAGATGCTTCCCGAATCCCAGCTGGACCGGTTTGCCATGTGTCTGTATATGGGCTATCCGGAGGTAGAGGACGAAGTGCTGATGTTAAAAGGAAAGCACTGCGCCAATCCAATGGAAAATGTAAAGCCCGTCGTCAGCGACCGCGGCCTTCTGTATATGCAGAAGGAAGTGGAGCAGATCTATATTAAAGACAATGTATATGCGTATGTCGCGGAGATCGCGTCGGCAACCCGGCAGCATCCGGATATCCTGCTGGGTATGAGCCCCCGCGCCAGTCTGGCTGTTTGCAACCTGGCAAAGGCGCATGCCTATCTGACAGGCAGAGACTTTGTGGTGCCGGATGATGTGCGCGCCGTGCTGCAGGATGCGGTGGTACACAGACTGGTGCTGCGCGGCGGCACACGGGACAAGCAGAACGACGTAAAGCGGATCCTGCACGATATTATCAAAGAGATACCGGTAAGGAAAGAAGTTTGATCCTATGTTGCGGAATAAATTGATCTATATCAGCGTTTTGCTGTGCATGGTGTTTATCCTGATCATGTATCCCAGTATCTATATCGCCGTGGCGATCCGGATCACACTGATCCTGCCTGTGCTCAGCTGGCTGCAGATGAAATATACGGTACACAGATCCACGGTTTCATTCCGAGTCGGCAAAAAACAGATTTTTCGGGGAAAAGAAACCGAGATCCCGCTGGAGATCCGGATCGTCAACGAAAGCCGGTTCCCGCTGCTGTACGGAGAAGTCTCTCTGCGCTATCAGAATCTGTATCAGGGGTACGAGATGCAGGAATGGGTTACGTTCGGCGCCGTGGACCGGGATATGACGACAATCACCTATTATTTATATACGCTTAATTCCGGAATCGTGGAAATTGCGCTGGATCAGGTCCGATTCTATGATTTTCTGAAGATCTGGAAATGCAGGCAGCGGTCTGAACTGAAAGAACAGGTGGCCGTTATGCCGGATATGGATCACAGCGCGGAACTGGAATTTTCCCTGTCCGAGCGGATGAATCCGGAGGCAGATGTTTATTCAAAACAAAGACCGGGGGATGATGCTACCGAAGTGTTTGACATTCGGGAATATCGCCCGGGCGATAAACTGCGCAGTATCCACTGGAAGTTAAGCAGTAAGCAGGAAGCCCTGATTGTAAAGGAAGCCAGTTATCCGATCAGCGAAGCTCCCTTGTTTTTTGTGGAATTATGGCAGCCGTCCGGGGGGTTGAAGGCCGCTTCGCCTGTAGCGTGGCAGAAGCAGGTCGACCGTTTTTTGGATCATACGGCGGCAGTGCTGCGTACAGTGGTTCAGGAAGAAACTACCCTGGAACTGGGCTGTTATATGGGGGAGAATACCCGAATCCTGCGCAGCCCGATCGCGACGTTTGCAGATATTTATACAGGGATGGAACGGCTGATGTATGCGCCGTTTTATGATACGTTTTACGGGATCGCGGATTATGCGGCGTCCTCCGCAGAGACAGGATACCGCTATGTCATCTATGTCTGCGTAAGATGGAGTGAAGCGCAGCTTAACCTGCTTTCTGCACAGCAGCAGAAGATGCCGGTCTTCTTTATCTGGATCCCGGCCAAAGACCGGATCACGGAAGCGGAGAAAAAGGAATTTCTCGGTCAGCTGATCCGATATGGACTGGACGGAACGGTCATGGCGGAATCGGCGGAAGGATATAAAGGGGAAGAACTGTGAAAATTCAGAGATATCATGTGGGAAGAATCGGGAAAAAAGCCGAAGATGTCATATTTTTGCGGGACGGTTACCGGATGAGATTCAACGGCTGCTATATTGAAGAAAAACAGGGCTATCTGAATAATCTGGTCTCCCGGTGTCTGATTGTGCTGTTTCTTTCCTGCGCCAATCTGATCGCGTTAAAGAACGCGTTTCAGCTGCCTGTCAATATTGCGCTTATCGTGCTATCGTGCTTGGTCGCTTCCATGCTGACTGCAGTCTGCAGCCGAAAATGCAGACCGGGGATCCGGCTCGCCGTATTTATGGCAGCAGTGCTGCTTCTGCTTTTTATCCTGAATCCGGCCAAGATTGAAAACGGTCTGATCCTCTGTATCAGCGATGTGTTTCAAAGTCTCGAACATTATTATCGGACGGAATTCGGCTATGGCTTTATCATTGACGGCTCTCTGCCGCCGGGAGAATGTATCCGGAATTTCCTGATCCTGGTCAATTTCCTCTATGCTGTTTTTCTGACCGTATTAAACTGGAACCGGGTTCGGGTCATGGCGTCTGTGCTTCCGTCTGTCGCGGTTTTGGTCCTGATCCTGAATGTCGGGAAAAAACCGGCGGGCTGGGCAATTATCTTATATCTGCTGGCAGTTCTGTTTTTACTGATCTTAAATAACCAGTATCAGAGCGACCGCATTTTTTCGTATTATACGGTCTGGAAACAGGGCGCGATCGTGGCGGCCGTGGTGATCCTGGCATATCTGCTGGCGCTGCCGCAGCTTGGAGAGACCTATTATAATCGGGATCTGGCTGCCTGGAAAACCAGGATCAATCAGCTTATTTCAGATGCCTCATGGGGAAAGGTCACTAAGATTTTTCAAAAGGATTCGGAGGACCCGGCGGGTTCCGAAGTGGGAGAAGTTCCGCAGGGAGAGCTGCCGTTGGGAACTGTGGACGGCATAGCACATTCGGGAAAGATCATGTTTACCGCGGAAGTCGGCTGGGAGCAGGAACGAGATTATTATCTGAAGAATTTTGTTGGCTCTGTTTATGAGAATAATACATGGAAGACGGAGGCGGAGTCTTTTCCGGCAGAGCTTGCGAAGTACGCCAAAGAGATCATCAGCCGGCCGTCGAAAGTGATTCAGGATACGCTGAAGAAAAGCCGTTTTTATGAAACGACGATTATGGTCAGCAATTTCGGGGAGGATGCTTCGGCAATGCTTCTGCCGGAGTATACGAAAACCGCGGATCTGATGCTGACGATAGAGGACGATAAGGTTCCCAGACTCTCTCTGGACGCCAATGCTCTGGTATATGAGCTCTGCGGCGTAAATTATGAGAATACCATGCTGTTGGAGTTAAAGCCGTCTGTTCTTGCCGAAAACAGCACGGAGAGCAGCATGCCGGAGTGGCAGGAGCAGTATGAACAGTATGTACGGGAAAAGTATCTGCAGATTCCGGACACGATGGAACGGTTTCAGCAGGAATTTTCCGGGGTAAAGGTGAAGATAGAGGATCAGGAATACGACTTGACTGCGGATCGGGATATGTTGCTTGAACAGTACGGTATGCAGGTTTATGTCAATTATATCAGAGGATATCTGAACGATTACGCCTATAGTCTGCAGCCGGGTGCCTGCCCGCAGGGCGAAGATTTCGTAGAAGACTTTCTTTTTCAGAAAAAGCAGGGATATTGCATGCATTTTGCTACGGCAGCTGCCATGATGTTCCGGCAGTTTGGGATCCCGGCGCGATATGTATCGGGGTATCTGGTAGAACAGGAATTGTTTGTAAGAGACAGACCCGGCAGCAGTACGGCGCAGGTGCCGGATGAAAACGCGCACGCCTGGGTAGAAATCTATCAGTCCGGACTGGGCTGGGTGCCTGTGGAAGTAACGACGGGCTTTGAACCGGAGACGGAAGAAACAACGCCTGCCGTGCAGGAGGAGACCACAACGGAATCGGCAGAGGAGGCGACGACGGAAGAAGAGAGCATGACGGATCCGCAGACCACGACGACGGAAACGCCGGCCGCACAGCAGACCGATTCTGTCAACATTCCATGGAAATGGATCTTTCTGGGAATCGGGCTCATTTGCCTTCCGCTCTTGCTCTGGTACGGATTTTCTCTGTATCGGAAACTGCGGCTGCGTCCGGGGAAACGGGGTTCCGATCCGCTTAAACTGCAGCGGCGCGTATTCCGGATCTTGTCCGGAAAGCAGGCGCGGCTTACGGAAACCATGTCGAAGGAGGAAATCCTGGCGGAAGTCGAGAAGCTGTGGGGCAGCGAAGCCAAAAAACAGACGGCTGCCTGGCTCAGGCTGCTGGAGCGCGGTTTTTACAGCCGCGGCGGTATGGAACCGGGAGTGGTCAGAGCACTGGAACGCCGGACGGATGCGCTGCTTGAGCGGATCTATCCGGAGTGCGGACTGTGGCAGCGCTTCCTGATTAAATATATCTGGTGTCTGTTTTAACGCGGATCCGGCAAAAACATATTGCCAAATTTGCGGAAAAATGATACGATACAGGAAGTAAATCGCAAATTATAAATTGGAGGTAATCTGATATGTTAGTATCTGCAAAAGAGATGTTACAAAAAGCAAAAGCCGGCAAATATGCGGTCGGTCAGTTCAATATCAACAATCTGGAGTGGACAAAGGCTGTGCTGCAGACTGCGCAGGAGCAGCAGTCCCCGGTTATTCTGGGAGTTTCAGAAGGCGCGGGCAAATATATGACCGGTTATAAGACGGTTGTCGGCATGGTAAACGGTATGATGGAGGAACTCGGCATTACGGTTCCGGTTGCGCTGCATCTGGATCACGGCGGATATGAAGGCTGCCTAAAGTGCATTGAAGCAGGATTTTCCTCGATCATGTTTGACGGCTCCCATTATCCCATTGAGGAGAATGTGGCAAAGACGAAAGAGCTGGTTGCGATGGTGAAGGAGCACGGAATGTCTCTGGAAGCAGAGGTCGGTTCTATCGGCGGGGAAGAGGACGGCGTGATCGGCGCCGGTGAATGCGCGGATCCCCAGGAATGTAAGATGATCGCGGATCTGGGCGTCGATATGCTGGCAGCAGGGATCGGCAATATTCACGGCAAGTATCCGGCTAACTGGAAGGGACTGAGCTTTGAGACGCTGGATGCGGTACAGGCTCTGACCGGCGATATGCCGCTGGTACTGCACGGCGGTACGGGAATTCCGGAAGATATGATCCGGAAGGCAATTTCCCTCGGCGTTGCTAAGATCAATGTAAATACAGAATGCCAGCTGTCATTTGCGCAGGCGACCAGAGAATATATTGAAGCAGGCAAGGATCAGCAGGGCAAGGGCTATGATCCCCGGAAGCTGCTGGCGCCGGGCTTTGAAGCGATCAAAGCGACGGTTAAGGAGAAGATGGAATTATTCGGTTCCGTCGGCAAGGCAAACGCATAACAGGGGAATTTTCATAAATGCTCCGGATTGGAGGTTAGTATGGAAAAAAAGAAAGCAGTCCGTATTTACAATATTGTGCGGATCGTGGCGCTGATTATTGCGGCCGGCACGTTTACCTATGCGTCTTACAGCCTGACCAAGACTTATCTGGATTATCAGGAGGGAGACGCCGTATACGACGATGTGCAGGATCTGTTCATCCAGGAGGTGGACGACGGCGGCAGCGAAGATCTGGGCGGTTCCCAGTCTGTGAATATCAGCGACAGTGAGAAAAAATGGGTATTTGATTTTGATAAGCTGGTCGCGATCAATCCCGACGCAAGGGGATATATCAAGCAGGATAATTCCCGGATCAACTATCCGATCATGCAGGGAAAGAATAACGACTATTATCTGCATTATACCTTTAACGGGACTTATAACCGGAACGGTTCGATCTTTCTGGATTATGAGATCGAGGAAGGGCTGAACGCGAAGAACGCTGTTGTATACGGGCATAATATGTGGACCAACACCATGTTTGGCACTCTGGTAGAATATAAGAATAAGGATTATTATGAGAAGAATCCCACTTTTGACGTTTATGTAGGGAGCAAGCATTATATTTATTATGTCTTTGCCTCCTTTGAATGCAATGCAGTGGGGGACGATGTGTATCAGTACCGGTTCGCGACCGATGAAGAGTTTGAAGCCTGGCAGAAAAAACAGCGGGCAAGAAGCTATTATCAGGTGGAATCCGTACCGGAACTGACGGCGGACGACTATATTCTGACCCTGTCTACCTGTACGACCCGGGATGATAAGAGTAAGCGGGTTATCGTAATGTGCGTGCGGGGAGAAGAAATGGTGGATAAATAAATGAAAAAAGTGCTTGCTTTTTTCGCGGAAATGGTATATCCTAGTTCCAGTGGTAATTTGACAAGTGAGTTTGCAGGACAAAGGCGTCCCTTTAGAAAGGGACGCTTTTTCTGTTTTTATCGGAGATTTGACCTGTGCTTGTCTGATCGATCATGAAACGAAATGCTGAAAGGAAGGAATGAATTATGAGCGAAATGTTTAATGTTGCTGAAGAGTTCGGCAGTAACGTGTTTAACGACGCGGTTATGAAAGAACGTCTTCCCAAACAGATCTACAAAGAATTGAAAAAGACGATCGAAGAGGGAACAGAACTGAACCCGGAGATCGCCAATGTGGTAGCCAACGCCATGAAAAACTGGGCGATTGAAAAAGGCGCGACACACTATACCCACTGGTTCCAGCCACTGACCGGTGTAACCGCTGAGAAGCATGATTCCTTTATCACATCTCCGGATGAACAGGGTAAGGTTCTGATGGAATTTTCCGGCAAAGAGCTGATTAAGGGCGAGCCGGACGCCTCCTCATTCCCGTCAGGCGGCCTGCGCGCTACCTTCGAAGCCAGAGGATATACGGCATGGGATTGTACGTCGCCGGCATTTGTGCGCAAGGACGCGGCAGGCGCGACTTTGTGTATTCCGACAGCGTTCTGCTCCTACACGGGAGAAGCGCTGGATAAGAAAACGCCGCTTTTGCGCTCCATGGAAGCAGTCAATACGCAGGCGCTCCGGATTCTGCGTTTGTTTGGCAATACAACCTCCAAACGGGTAAGACCTTCCGTTGGTCCGGAACAGGAATATTTCATTGTAGACAGAGATAAATATTTAAAGAGAAAAGATCTGATCTTTACAGGACGTACCTTGTTCGGCGCAATGCCGCCGAAGGGCCAGGAACTGGAAGATCATTACTTCGGCGCGATCCGGGAAAGAATCGCGGCGTTTATGAAGGACGTCAATCAGGAATTGTGGAGACTGGGCGTATGCGCCAAAACACAGCACAACGAGGTTGCTCCGGCACAGCACGAGCTGGCGCCGATCTATGCGGAGTGCAATATTGCGGTCGATCACAACCAGCTGACGATGGAAGTATTGAAGAAGGTAGCCGGACGGCACGGACTGACCTGTCTGCTGCATGAGAAGCCGTTTGCAGGCGTGAACGGTTCCGGTAAACACAATAACTGGTCTATCGTTACCGATGACGGCATCAACCTGCTGGATCCCGGCAAGACACCGCATGAGAACGTACAGTTCCTGGTTGTTCTGGCAGCGATTATCAGTGCTGTTGACAAACACGCAGATCTGTTAAGAGAGTCTGCAGCAGATCCGGGGAATGATCACAGACTGGGCGCCAACGAGGCTCCTCCGGCAATCATTTCTATTTTCCTGGGAGATCAGTTAGACGATGTGATCGCGCAGCTGATCAGCACCGGTGAAGCGACTAGCTCCAAAAAGGCAGGCAAGTTAAATATCGGCGTAAATTCCCTGCCGGTACTGGCAAAGGACGCAACGGACAGAAACAGAACGTCACCGTTCGCGTTTACCGGCAATAAGTTTGAGTTCCGGATGGTTGGTTCTTCTGATTCCGTTGCCAGCCCGAACATTGTATTGAATACGATCGTAGCGGAAGCGTTCTGTGACATCGCGGACGAACTGGAACAGGCAGACGATTTCGCAATGGCGACACATGATGTGATCAAGAGACTGCTGACGGAGCATCAGAGAATCATTTTCAACGGAAACGGTTATTCCGACGCCTGGGTAGAGGAAGCAGAGCGCAGAGGTCTGCCGAACTTAAAGTCTATGGTAGACGCGATCCCGTCCTTAACGACAGACAAGGCAGTTGCCATGTTTGAGAAATTCGGCGTATTTACCAGAGCCGAGCTGGAGTCCCGTACCGAGATTCAGTATGAGGCGTATGCGAAGGCGATCAATATTGAAGCGAAGGCAATGTACGACATCGCTTCCAAGCAGATCATTCCGGCTGTTATGAAGTATACCACCCAGCTTGCAAAATCCATCAACGCGGTTAAGGCTACGGGTGTGGCAGCAGATACTTCGACACAGGAAGGCCTGCTGGTTCAGACTTCCGCGCTGCTGGCAGAGACCAAGAATGCGCTTGTAGCGCTGCATGAGATCACAGCGAAAGCTGCGGAGTGCGAGGAAGGCGAAGCAATGGCACGTTTCTTCCACGATCAGGTAATCCCGTCGATGGCCGCTCTGCGGAAACCGGTTGACGAACTGGAAATGATCGTAGATAAGGATCTGTGGCCGATGCCGTCCTATGGCGATCTGATCTTTGAAGTGTAAAAGAAACAACAGAAACGATACAAAGAAAAGACCTGCTGCTGCAGGTCTTTTCTTTGTAATAGGATATAATTTTATAATAATAAAGGGAGGAGAGTTATGAAAAAACTCACTATGAAAAATAACTCTTTTATCTTTCATACAGCTATAGTATAAAAGTGATTCGTGACAATTCAATGAGGACATTGTAAAAGGTTCTTTAATAAAATATGAATAAAATATGAACGAACGTATAAAATATCAATTACATTTTTTTTAAAACAAGGCGGTTTTGACGTTGACTTTACAGGCAGGCTTGCTATAATGGAAACACAGTACGAATTTCGACAAGGAGGAAATGAGATGGCAGGACAATATCCGGAATGGGATCAGTTCGAACACGGTATCTGGGAACGGGAGATCAATGTCCGGGATTTCATTCAGAAGAATTATACCCCGTATGACGGGGATGACAGCTTTCTGACGGGTCCCACCGATGCGACCAGGCAGCTGTGGGCGCAGGTGATGGAATTGTCTAAGCAGGAACGGGAAGCCGGCGGTGTGCTGGATATGGATACGAGGGTTATTTCTACGATCACTTCTCATGGCCCCGGGTATTTGAATAAAGAATTGGAGACGATTGTAGGCTTCCAGACGGACAAGCCTTTTAAGCGGGCGCTGCAGCCTTATGGCGGCATCCGGATGGCGGTGAAGGCGTGCCAGGAGAACGGATATGAAGTAGATCCGGAGATCGTGGAATTTTTTACGGTTCATCGAAAGACGCATAACGCGGGCGTTTTTGACGCCTATACGCCGGAGATGCGCGCATGCCGTTCCAGCCATATCATCACAGGTCTGCCGGACGCTTACGGACGGGGACGGATCATCGGAGATTACCGCCGCGTCGCTTTGTACGGCGTGGATATCCTGATTGAAAATAAGAAGGATGCGCTGAATACCACCCGAACCATCATGTATTCGGATGTGATCCGGGAACGGGAAGAGATATCTGAACAGATCCGCGCGCTGCAGGAATTAAAAAAGCTGGGTGAGATCTACGGATTTGATATTTCCCGGCCGGCAGCGGATGTCAAAGAAGCGATTCAGTGGACTTATTTCGGATATTTGGCGGCGGTGAAGGAACAGAACGGCGCCGCCATGTCCTTAGGACGTACCTCTACATTTTTGGATATCTACGCGCAGCGGGATCTGGCAGCGGGGAAATATACCGAGGAGCAGATCCAGGAATTCGTGGATCATTTTATTATGAAGCTGCGGCTGATCAAATTTGCGCGGACGCCGGAGTATAATGCGCTGTTTTCCGGAGATCCCCAGTGGGTAACGGAATCCATCGGCGGCGTAGGAATTGACGGCCGTCATATGGTGACGAAGATGTCTTTCCGGTACCTGCATACGCTGGAGAACCTGGGAACGGCTCCGGAGCCGAATCTGACTGTGCTGTGGTCCACTCAGCTGCCGATGAATTTCAAACGCTTCTGCGCCAAAACCTCCATTCAGTCCTCGTCCATTCAGTATGAGAACGATGATCTGATGCGGATCACACACGGAGACGATTACGCGATCGCCTGCTGCGTATCTTCCATGCGGGTCGGCAAGGAGATGCAGTTCTTCGGCGCGCGCGCGAATTTGGCGAAGTGCCTGCTGTACGCGATCAACGGCGGCGTGGATGAGATCAGCAAGAAGCAGGTGGGACCGAAGTTCCGCCCGATCACTTCGGAGTATCTGGATTATGATGAAGTGATGGAGAAGTTCCAGGATATGATGAAGTGGCTGGCCAAGGTGTATGTGAACGCTTTGAACATTATCCACTATATGCATGATAAATACTGCTATGAGCGTCTGCAGATGGCGCTGCATGACCGGAGAGTGACCCGGTGGTTTGCGACTGGGATCGCCGGACTGTCGGTAGTCGCGGATTCCTTATCCGCGATCCGGTACGCGAAGGTAAAGACTATTCGGGACGAGAACGGAATCGTGGTGGACTATGAAATCGAAGGTGATTTTCCGAAATACGGGAATGACGACGACCGCGTGGATCAGATGGCTGCGCAGCTGGTGCATGATTTCATGGGCTATGTGAGAGGAAACCATACTTATCGGAACGGGATTCCGACTACTTCGATCCTGACGATCACGTCCAATGTGGTTTACGGAAAACACACCGGTTCCACGCCGGACGGAAGAAAGGCGGGAGAACCGTTTGCGCCGGGCGCAAATCCCATGCATAAACGGGATACGCACGGTGCGGTCGCTTCCCTGGCTTCGGTGGCGAAGCTGCCGTTTAAGGACGCGCAGGACGGAATTTCCAATACATTCTCCATTATACCGGATGCGCTGGGCAAGAGCACGCAGGTATTTACCGGAGATCTGGATGTAGATTTGAATTTGGACGAGGAATAGGACCGATATGAATGAGAAGCTGATTGAAGATATCATTGCCATGCTGGACCGTTCCATGGAAAAAGGGACCGGGCATGTGAATATCGTTGTCAATAACGCAGATGAAATACAGTTTGACGAAACGGAAGTGGAAAAGACCGTTGTGAGCCGGGGCTGTACAGACTGCGCAAAATAAAGGAGCGCCGCCTCGTCGCGCAGAGCGCTCCGAAAGGAGGAAATTATGACAGCAACAGAAACACAGATCGATAATTTGGTAACATTACTGGACGGCTACGCAGAGAAAGGCGGCCATCATCTGAATGTAAATGTTTTTACAAGGGATACCCTGCTGGACGCGCAGGCGCATCCGGAGAAATATCCGCAGCTGACAGTGCGGGTTTCCGGGTATGCGGTCAACTTTAACAAGCTGACGAAAGAGCAGCAGGACGAGGTCATTTCCAGGACCTTCCATGAGGGAATCTAAATTGACGGGACGGATTCATTCCCTGGAGAGCTTCGGCACGGTGGACGGGCCGGGCATTCGGCTGGTTGTGTTTTTTCAGGGCTGTCCCATGCGGTGCCGCTATTGTCACAACCCGGATACCTGGGCGCCTGACGGCGGAACGGAGATGACGGCGGAAGCGATCATCAGGGAGTTTGAGAAAAATAAGGCCTTTTATCGGGAAGGCGGGATTACCGCGACCGGCGGGGAGCCTTTGCAGCAGATTGCGTTTTTGACCGAACTGTTCACGCTGGCGCATCAAAAGGGAATCCATACCTGTCTGGATACTTCCGGTATTCTGTTTCACAGTCAGGATCCCGCTGTACTGGAAAGATTTGACCGGCTGGCAGCGGTGACGGATCTGGTGCTGTTGGATATCAAGCATATGGATCCGGATGAACACCGGAAACTGACCGGACATGACAATACGGAGATTTTGAGATTTGCCCGATATCTGGAAGAAAAGCAGGTGCCGGTCTGGATCCGGCATGTAGTGGTGCCGGGGATCACGGACGGACAGGAGGAACTGACCCGGCTGGGAGATTTTATCGGCGGGCTTGGAAATCTGAAAGCGCTGGATGTGCTTCCGTATCATACGATGGGAGAGGCGAAGTACAAGCAGCTTGGGATTGCTTATTCGCTTGCCGGCGTACCGGCTATGGACCGGGAGCAGGCGGCAGCATGCCGAAAGGTGATCCTGAAGGCGCTTCAGGCGCGCCGCCGGAAAGACCGGGAAGAAAACGGGAAAGAAAATCGGGAAAAACCCTTGACATCAGGGGAAAATGCGATATAATAAAGACTGTAAAAACGAGGACGTTTTCGGTAGGCGTCCTCGTTTTTTTTCTTTCCCTCACATTATACATATAAAGCAAACCGGGAGGAACCGCAGCAGGCAGCATGGATGAGACAGCCTGTGCCGCGGTTCTTTCTGGTTGTATTATTCTTTGTATTCACCGCGCAGCTGCGCGAACGGATCTTCCGGCAGCTGTTCCGGGCCGGTCTCTTCTTCGTCGTCTTCATCTACATATTTGTCAAAAATACGGTTATAGATAAATCCGTTGATCAGGGCCGGCAGGCCGAACCACAGGATCACCATCCAGCTGAAAATATTGAGCACTGCTACCGACCAGCTGATAAAAGCAAAGATTCCGGCATTTAAAACAGCGGCCAGCAATACGAAGCCGAAATCCTGCATCCATACAAAACGGGCACGGCCGATCGTTTCCCACCAGCTTCCTTCAAAGCGGGCAGTCAGCGCAAATACAGTCTGGATAAACATCAGGCTGCCAACGCAGGCAAAGATCACAACGCCAAACAGGATCATCATGGATTCATGCCAGAGCAGGATCAGGTCAACCGCCAGAAACATAGCGACGATCAGCGTCAGCAGCCAGCTTGCCGTACTGCTTAAAAAGCTGTGAATCCAGGTATGAAAATACAGGCGGATATAGTGATTTCCTTCATTACGGGCAACCTTCATCATCACCGCGTTCATTGCGGTAAGCGATGCGCCAATCGTTATGACCGGGATAGAGGTTACAAAAAAAATAATATTAAACAACAGCGCCCAGCCGACCTTCGTCATAAATGCCCAGATAGGCTGGTCCATCGAAAATAAGCGTTCTATCATATCTTCCTCCAGTTTGAAGCGTTTTCACACTCTCCTACGGTTAAACGGTACAAATTGTGAATGCGGGACTGATACGGTACCTGCGCTTCTAATTGAAAGCCAAGCCGTTCCGCCAGGCGGCAGGAACGGTAATTCTCCGGACGGATCAGGCAGATAACAGATTGGATCCCTGTTCTTTCTGCATATTCTAACAGGCGGCGGCACGCCCACAGCGCATAACCGCGGTTCCGATACTGCACATCGATCAGATATCCCAACTGCACGGAATCCGCATATTCATCCTGCCCATAATAGAGGGCTGCCATTCCGATCAGTTTGTGGTCTCTGCGGGAAAAGATCCCGAAATGCCCGAATTCCAAAAACGGATAAACCTGTACGCGGTATCGGTGCAGCACCGCCCGCGTTTCTTCCGGGGACTCGTTCAGCGGCTCGATAAAAGGCGTACAGTTTTCTTCCCGGTACAGATGCCGGAACGCCTCCGTATCCGCTTCCGTAAATTCCCGAAGCAGCGCGGTATCCGACTGCGCCAGCGTTCATGGCTGTCCGGTCGCGTGGGCGTATACCATTTCCGCAAAGGACGGCTCCATACAGTCGTGTCCCGTAATGATATAATCCGCCAGACGCAGATCCTGCGAACCGGAGTCCGGGTTCTCAAATCCGATACATACCATGCCTGCGGCTTTCGCGGCGCCGACCCCGTTCGTTGAATCTTCCACGGCCAGACACTGATCCGGGGAAACGCCCAGCATTGAAGCCGCTTTCAGGTAAATATCCGGCGCGGGCTTGGGCTTGCCGATAGCGTCTGCGCTGACCAATACCTGAAAATAGGGACGGATATGGAAATACGCCGTCACTTCCTCAATATACGGAACCGGCGAGGAAGAAGCCACGGCCAGCAGATAGCCGGCTTCGTGCAGCCGTCTGACCATCGGTTCTACGCCATCTATAGGCGGAAAGCCGTTTTGATCTACCAGCTGCCGCTTTTTGGCGTCCGCCATGGTCTTCAATTCCTCTACAGTCTGTGTCAGTCCGAAATGGGAACGAATGCATGTCCACAGATGTGTGTTGGTGGAACCGATGAACTGCTTATAGTAGTCGTAATCCAGTTCGTACCCCAGTTCTTCCACCAGCAGACGGTCTACTTCGTAATGCAGCGGCTCGCTGTTGACCAGGACACCGTCCATATCAAAAATAATTGCTCTCAGCATGTAACCGGCTCCTTATAGGTAACGCCGAATGTGTCAACGGTAATGGACGCAATCCGCTGTACCTCCAAAGGTCGGTCGCTGTAATCGGTAGGAACCTTGGCAATGGCGTCAACCACGTCCATTCCTTCCGTTACTTTGCCGAACGCGGCGTATTCCCCGTCCAGATGCGGCGCTGCCGCATGCATGATAAAGAACTGGGAGCCTGCGGAATCCGGGTGCATCGCTCTGGCCATAGACAGAACGCCTGCCGTATGCTTTAGCTGGTTCACAACGCCGTTTCTCGCAAATTCTCCCTTGATCCGATAGCCGGGGCCGCCCATGCCGGTTCCCTCCGGGCAGCCGCCCTGGATCATGAAGCCGGGGATCACCCGGTGGAAGATCAGACCGTTGTAAAAGCCTTTCTGTACCAGACTGATAAAATTGTTCACGGTATTGGGCGCTGTTTCCGGATATAATTCCGCCTTAATAACGCCGCCGTTTTCCATTGTAATCGTTATAATTGGGTTTGCCATAAATGCCTCCTGGTCGTTTTTACAAGTATTTTAACATAGAAAAGCGGATTTGCCAACCTTATTAGTTTATTTATAAGAACTGCGTCATATATATAGGAACGCAAAGGGTGTCCGTATCTTTTGCCAGATCCTTTGGATAGATGAGATATTTTTGCAATATGCGCGATGAATATTTCTCAAAGAATTTATCCATGGATATGTGGGCTTTATAGCCAGATGATTTCACCTCAATCGGACAAATTTTATTTTTTCTTGTCAGTAAAAAATCGACCTCGTAATTATGCCTCGATGATTCATTAAAGAAAGTATAGTAAAACAGCTTATTTCCGTTTGCGGCAAGTGTTTGTGCTACAGCATTCTCGTAAAGATATCCAAGATTTGCGCTGAGTTTATCATTCAGCAGCTTTTCATAGATGATGTTTTCCGTAAAATCCCGATCTTTGAACATCAGCGTTACAAAAAGACCTGTATCGCAAACAAACATCTTAAATACTGAAAGATTTTTGACCGCAGAAAGCCCGATATTCGGATCATCTGCACGATAGGAAATCAGGACCGTCTTGGAATTTTCCATTTCTGCAATAATATCAGATAATTTGCCTGTTCTGGATTTTTTAAGAACTCCCGCCGTCTGGTATCTGGAAGCGTTTTTGGCAAGCTGTGCCGGGATAGCGTCAAACAACATGGATGCTCTCCCGGAAGGATCAAATTTTCGGAAATCTTCTTCGTAAAGTGCGAGGATATCCCGCTTTATCAGATCAACTTTGCGGAAATTGTTTGTTTCAATATACTCACTGACTGCCTGCGGCATGCCGCCTACCAGCATATACAGTCTGAAATCACGCAGAAGTTTCCTATTTAACTGTTCTCCCACCGGCCGGCGGGATTCAAAACATTTGCGTATTAGAGGCGTGGTAGTGCTGTCTCCGATCGCCCATAGAAATTCTTCATAGTCCATGGGATACATGCTGATTTTTCTTTCTTCACTTGGAATCAAAATATTTTTGACATTTTTCTTTATGGAAATAAGGGAGCCGGTTTCAAGATAATCGTACCTGTGATCATTTACAAGATGTTTTATCGCTTGCCTTGCAAGAGGAAAAAGCTGTACTTCATCAAATATAATAAGCGATCTGCGTTCTATAAGATCGACCCGGAAAATCAACTGCAGCTGAAGAAAAAAGTAATTTAGATCGCTCATATCCTCAAATAAGTCTTTAACAGCATTTGAGGCCGATGAAAAATCTATCAGTATATAGCTTTCATATTCGTTTTTTGCAAATTCTTCGGCAACTGTGGATTTTCCGACACGCCGCGCGCCTTCGATCATAAGAGCGGTTTTTCCTTCCGACTCGTTTTTCCACTCGATCAGTTTATCATATATTTTTCTTTTAAACATGGGAGACCTCCATCGCAATTTTATTTTTATATAAAGCATGAAAAATCGCAATTTGTTTATTTGCATTATATAATAAAATCGCAAAATGTCAAGGCCCATACCTATTCTGCGGATGTTTTGTGTTGCCTACAATAAAAAAGCAAAAAAATATCGTAGAGCGTAATACTCTACGAAAAAAAATCTGTGCAAAATTTCTTGATTATCATACTATTATCTACAATTCTTGTCAATACTTTTCCCTAAAAATCTGAGAAAACTTATACAATCAAGTAATAAATCATGCTTTGAAATATAGAGCCTCCCACAATCTATTTTCTTTTTCGTCAAATTTCCTCCCGAAGCATCAGGAAAGGATGAGAAATCCGTTTATTCGCCGTCAGAATCGCCGTCAGGAACGATTCTGTACGATTAATCCCAAAAAAGCGCTTCAAAGCGCATAAAATAAGGAAACTTTTCTATTGGTCTCCCCTGGCAACGCTCAGTTTCAATTCTTATATTTTCTTATTCACCGTCAAAATCGCCGTCAAAATTCCGCTTTTCAAATCATAAAATCCCGTAAAATGGGCATTCCCGGAGGTTTTTTCGTAGAGTATTACGCTCTGCGAAAAATCGGGCGGCTCAAAGGTAATGTGAAATGTTAAGCATAAAGAGGATACACAAGGATGAATTACAAACGGAATAAATGGACGAAACACGCAGACTTTATCATACTGGACCTTCTGTGTATGGAGTCTGCGCTTTTGTGCGCGAACGCGGTCCGGTTTGAAGGAAATTTTTTCGACAGGGCTTATGGGGAACTGGCCTTTGTGTCGGCCCTGCTGTTCGTGTGTCTGATCTTTTTTACGGAACCGCATTCGGATATCCTCAGGCGGGGATACCTCAGGGAGCTCCGTTCCGTGGTGCTTACCAATGCATTGCTGGCGGGGCTGCTGGCGGTATATCTGTTTGTTACGCACCGTTCCCTGATCTATTCGCGGATCATGTCCGTAACTTTTATTGTATTCAGTATGTGCTTCATGTATGTGGAACGAGTGCTGTGGAAACGGTGGATCCGAAGGAGGACCTACCGGTCAAGACGGATGGCGAGCCTGGTGCTGGTGACAGAACCGGGGAGTGCAGAAAAATGTGTAAACCGGATGCAGCGGACCCCGTTCGGAGAAGTAAGGCTTGGCGGGATCATATTGCTGGCCGCGGAAGAAAAGGATGCGCCCCCCAAAACAGGGGAGGCAGGGCAGACAGGAACCACAGAGACGGCGGAAATATCAGCCGGTGAAAAAGATACCGAGAGATGGCAGCAGGAAGCCGCGGCAGGACAGGAGGACAGAACGGTTTCCGGAACCGGGGAAGGGAAGACCTGCGGGATTCCGGTGGTCGGGACGGAAAAGGATCTGGTCACTTACTGCAAGGCGAATGTAGTGGATGATGTGCTGTTCTACGGCTGTGAAGACAAGCTCCGTAAGTATGCAGAAGTGCTGACGGACATGGGGATCCGGGTTCATATGAATCTGGCCCAGGTAGAGGAAGACTGCCGTAAATACCGGGTTAATTATATCAACGGGATCATGGTGCTTACGAGCAGCCCGGTACAGACATCGGAGTGGAGCCGGCTGGCGAAGCGGCTTATGGATATTGTCGGCGGACTGGTAGGAAGCGTCGTTACGATCCTGCTTACACTGATCCTTGCGCCGATCATCAAGATCCAGTCCCCCGGCCCTGTGTTCTTTCGGCAGACCCGGATCGGAAAGAACGGGCGGAAATTTCAGATCTATAAATTCCGGTCTATGTACATGGACGCGGAGGAACGAAAGAAAGAACTGATGGCACAGAACAAGATGCAGGGCCTGATGTTTAAGATGGACGATGACCCGCGGATTTATCCGTTCGGGCATTTTCTGAGAAATACATCGCTGGATGAATTTCCGCAGTTCTTTAATGTGTTAAAAGGGGAGATGTCCCTGGTGGGGACAAGGCCGCCGACGGTGGATGAGTACGAACAGTATCTTCCGCATCATAAGAGCCGGCTGGCGATGAAACCGGGGATCACAGGCCTGTGGCAGGTAAGCGGCCGGAGCGACATCACGGATTTTGAGGAAGTGGTGCGGCTTGACAACCAGTACATACGGAATTGGAGTCTGGGACTCGATCTGAAGATCCTGTTTAAGACGGTGATCGTGCTGGTGAAGGGAAAAGGCGCAGTGTAAAAGCATAGGGCAGTATAGAGATGGAGATGCAAGCAGATGAATTACATAATCTTTGGCGGCTCCGGATTTATCGGAACGCATTTAATCCACCTGTTGAAAGATGAAGTAGTGACACCGGAAGATCAGATCTATGACCTTGATCTGGTAATGCCGGGAGAGGAAGGGGTAGTTCCGGGTATTGTTGAGAAAAACGAAGGAGTAAAATATATCCGCCTCGACGTTCGCAAACCGATCGACTTTGCGTTTACACCTACTTCGGAGGATATTATCTTTAATCTTGCCGCAGTACACCGGACTCCCGGACATAAAGATGAAGAATATTTTGAGACAAATATACGCGGAGCAGAAAATGTAACAGCATTTGCTGAACGAAACGGTATCCGTAAGATCCTTTTTACAAGTTCCATTGCGCCTTACGGGGCTTCTGAGGAACTGAAAAAAGAGACGACGCTTCCGACGCCCAATACGCCGTACGGCATCAGCAAACTTACGGCGGAAAAAATCCATGAGAAATGGCAGAATGGCGATCAAGAAAAACGTTCCCTTACCATCGTGCGCCCCGGAGTGGTTTACGGGAAAGGCGAGCATGGTAATTTTACACGTTTATATTGGGGGATCCGGAAACGGTATTTCTTCTATACCGGGAGAAAAGATACCATTAAGGCCTGTATTTATGTTAAGGAACTTGTCCGGTTCATGAAGTACAGAATGATCGATCACACATTCAACGGGAGCGAAGTATTTAACTGTACATTTGAGCCTGCCTATACGATCGAACAGATCTGTGAGACTATGAAGAAAGCAACCGGAATGAAGCGGCATATCTTTCTGGTACCGGGAGGCTTGCTGATGGCGGCAGCCTATATTCTGGGGCCGATCGGAGGAAAAAAGGTAGGAATCCATCCGGCCCGGATTAAAAAACTGATGGTTTCAACTAATATATGTGGGGAAAAGATGGCAAACTGCGGTTATCAATTCAGGTACAGTTTTGAAAAATCATTAAAGGACTGGTACCGGGACTGTAATTGTGAAGGATTATTATAATGCAGGTTAAAAAATATGAGTGAAGTGATAAGAATTGCTCAGGTCATCGGAAAATTAAATGCTGCAGGCGTAGAATCGGTCATCAATAATTATTACAAAAATATAGACCATAACAAATTTCAGTTTGATTTCTATATAGATGCAGATTCTAACTGTGAACCGAAGCAGGAACTGATCGATATGGGCGCAAGATACATTGAGATCCCTCCCTATCAGAAATTACCGCAGTATATGTTTGAACTTATTAAAAAGTTTAAAGAAAACCGGTATCAGATCGTTCATGTAAATATGAACACATTGGCCGTTTTTTCGCTTTGTGCTGCCTGGATCGCAAGAATACCTGTGCGGATAAATCACAATCATAACACATCAAGCAAAGGGGAAACCCAAAGAAACATTTTAAAGTATGCATTAAGACCGTTTGCAAAAATATTTGCAACTGATTACTGCGGATGCTCTAAATATGCTGCAGAATGGCTTTTTGGGAAAAAATCAGTCAATAAAGGAAAAGTTACTGTTTTTAATAATGCGATTGACGTTCGTAAATTTAAGTTTAACGTCAATATGCGTTCTGAAATAAGAAAAGAATTGGCAGTAGAAAAGAAAACAGTCATTGGTCATATCGGGAGGTTCTGTTACCAGAAAAACCATGAGTTTTTGATAGATATTTTTAATGAAATCTGCAGACTGGATCAGAATGCTGTCCTGATTTTGGTCGGGATAGGAGAGCTGACGGAGGCAGTAAAGGATCAAGTACACAAACTGGGCTTAGATGGCAGAGTACTTTTCTTAGGGGCGAGGCAGGATGTTTACAGGATATATCAGGCGATGGATGTTTTTGTGCTTCCGTCACGTTATGAGGGACTGCCGGTGGTAGGCGTAGAAGCACAGGCTTCCGGGACGCCCTGCGTATTATCGGATGCCATGACGGCGGAAACAAAGATAGCAAAAAATACGGTCATGCTCAGTCTGGAAGAACCGGCGGAGGTATGGGCCGGAAAGGTATTGGAGTTTTCAAAGCTGCCTAAATACGATAGTTCGGCAGAAATACAGGCAGCCGGATTTGACATCGATACAGAAGGAATGAAATTGGAACGCTATTATGAAAGCTGTTTATTAAGGTATAGCCGATAAATCCAGATTGAAAGATTAAAAAGGTATTAGGAAATGAAACCAATCAGAGTATTGCATGAAAATGTAATAATGGATCAGGGCGGAATTGAAAACCTGATCATGAATATATACAGAAATATTGACAGAGATAAAATACAGTTTGATTTCCTTGTACATAGAAGCAAAAAAGGCTGTTTTGACAATGAGATAAGAGAACTGGGCGGGAAAATATATGTTACGCCTCCCTTCAATCCATTGCGGCATTATCAATATATAAACGGGATACGCGGCGTTTTATTAAATCACCCGGAATATAAAATTATTCATTGTCATTCAGAACTCAATATGTGGCCATTAAGAATAGCGGCCAAAGCAGGCATTCCGGTAAGAATAGCGCACAGTCATAATTCGAAAACTTCTGTTGATTTAAAATATTTTTTTATGAAATATCAGCAGCTGACTATAAAAAAATATTGTACACATATGTTTATGTGTTCTGAAGAAGCGGGGAAATGGGCATTTGGGGATAAAGGAATAAAATCCGAAAATGCTTATATTGTAAAAAATGGTATAGAAGCAGATAAATTCGGCTACGATCCGGCTATAAGAAAGACTGTAAGAGCCGAGTTTGGCATAGAGAATAAATTTGTCATAGGACATGTCGGAAGATTTATGAAACAGAAAAATCATACATTTTTAATTGATATATTCGATGAAGTTTTGAAAAGGAGATCTGACGCTGTTCTTTTTCTTGTAGGAGAGGGGGAACTGGAAGATGAGATAAGAAATAAGGTAAAAAGACTTAATATAGAAAAAAACGTAATATTTACCGGAGCAAGAAATGATGTAAACAGATTATATCAGGCAATGGATGTGTTTGTATTTCCCTCGCTTTGGGAAGGCTTGGGGATTGTACTGCTCGAAGCGCAGACTGCAGGGTTACTATGTTTTATATCCGATGTTGTGCCGAAAGATTCATATGTTACAAATAACTTAAATTATTTGCCGTTGCGTGATAGCAAATTGTGGGCAGATAAAATATCAGCGGTAAATATTACGAAAAGAAACTCGTATGTATCTGACGTTGCCAAAGCTGGATTTGATATAAAAAGCACAGTTGATTTTTTATCAGAATTCTACATGAATTATGTCAAATAAAGTATTACAAATTTTGTTGTACAAAATGAAGGAATGCCAGAAATGTTTTTAAGCAAAAATATTAAAGTTAGTAAAGGGGGATTAGTATTACTAACAGTAGTTTTGATTATAGTGTCAAAAATATTTCAATTTAACTTTTTATCGGAAAAATACTTTTATGACAGCAGTGCTATATTGGCGTATACAAATCATATTCCGAAAAACCTGGATGGTTCTTATAGATTTGCCGCATGGCTATTTGGAAAAATAAATATATTTCATTTTGCAACGCTGAGTCAATGGGCGATTGGATTTGCAGTAGTGTTTGGCGTAATATTATGCAGATTTATAAAGAAAGAATCCGGGAAAATAGATATATTAACTTCCGTTTATTTAATTGCCAGCATATTTTTGATCGGAATATATGTTTTAAATATAAGTAAAGACGTAATTCAATTAGCAATATTTTTTATCGTGTATCTTTTGGCATCAAATAGAATAGTCAAAAACAATTATATAAAAGTGGCGTTCTGCAGTGTGGCTTTTTTGATCGAAAGTCAAATATTCAGGCGTTATTATGTTTTAATGGCGGTATTTTGTCCGCTTTTGTTTTATATGTTAGGTGGTAATAGATATGGAGAAAAAAGAGAGGTATTAAAAAGAGAAGAAAGCAAGGGTATTTTACGGATTATTATTTTAATCATTATTATCCTTTTTATTTTTATGATTTTGGCACGGAGTTATCTGCCGGAGGAATACGAACAGTTAACTACAATTCGCGCCGTTGTTAATTTTAACAGAGAAAAATCAATAGATGCAAAAACGCTTATATTAGATGTATATGACATAAACGGGAATCTTTTTATTTGGTTTGTAAATTATATTATAAATGCGGTAAGAATGCTGTTTCCATTGGAACTTATTTTTAAAGGGGTAAAATATTGGGCGTTTGTCGTATATCAAATTATGATTACATATTACATATTACGTGAGATGAAACGGTTCAATGAACTAAATTCCCGCATACAGATTTTATTTTGTATTGCTGTGGCATTTATACTGGTATCCTTTATGTTTGAACCGGATTTTGGATCGTGGATAAGACATGAATCAGCTGCGTTTCCTATCTTATTTCCTATAGTTATGAATCGTAAGTTTTACAGAAAGAATTATTTTAAAGCAAATATACATGAATGAAAGGAAAGATCATATGAAAATTATAACATGTGCGAGTTACATTGGAACAGGTTCAACTGCCGTAACAGATTTCTTTTCAGAGTTTGATAACTGTTATTGTACGGGTGAATATGAGTTTCGATTCATCTTTGACCCAAACGGAATACGAGATCTGGAATATAAACTTATAGAAATGAATGACAGGCATAATTCCGGATATGCAATAAAAAAATATCTGGAATACGCTAAATACTTAAACGGAGATCTGCTGATCAAAGGATATAGGCACTATATGGGAGATGCCTTTATGAAATATACAAAAGAATATGTCAGCAACATTACCGAACTGAAGACAGAGTCCTGGTGGCTTTACGATAATATAGACAGAGGAAAATTATTTCATTATTTAAATGGCGGACTACATAAATTAACACAGTTGTTTTCAAAAACATATGGCACAAATCTTTTAAAACTGTTTCATGTGCAGGCATATTATTCAGCTATCAGCAAGGAAACATTTTATAAATATACGAAAGAATATATTTATAAAATACTTAAATGCCTTAATAAGAATAACTCAGAATATCTTATGGTTGACCAGCTTTTACCGGCAGCCAATATCAGCAGCTACTTTAATTATTTTGACGACATCAAGGTAATAGTTTCAGAGCGTGACCCGCGTGATCTGTATCTTAGTGAAAAAGAAAAATATCGTGATGGAATCATTCCTGCCCGTAATGTGCATGACTTCTGTGAATGGTATAGAATTATCCGTAAGCATAGAAAACGAGAGGTATATGATGCTGACAAAGTGCTTTTGATACACTTTGAGGATTGGATTTATAACTATGAAGCAACAAGTAAAAAAGTTATGGAATTTATTGGTATCGATCCTAAACATCATATTGCACCAAAGACACACTTAAATCCTGAAATTTCTATTGAAAATACAAATTTAAAGATGAAGTATCCTCGATACAGAGATGATATTAGATATATAGAAGAGCATTTAAGAGAATATTTGTATGAGTTTCCGGCGTAATTATAGTTATTGTTTAAATTTATCAGTAAAAGAATGCCAATGAATCAACAATATTTGAAAGGGAAAAATATGACAGATAATAAAAAACGAAAAAAATTTATTTTTATAACATCTGAAGCCGGAACCCCCATGATTGGTGTATTTTCGGATTTATTTCATGATAAAAGAGCAGAAACGATTGAAATTTTGCCTTATATGAAAAACCCATTCTTAAGATTTATACGTAAAGTACACTGCAGTGCACGAATCAATAGTATTTTGAAACTACCTTTCAGAGAAAAATGGCATAATGCTTTGGATGATATCAAATGGGAACAAAATGTTGAATATAATATTATATTTATAAGTTATACTTTTGCAAAAAGACCAATATCGTATTGGGATAACTTAAAAAGAAAATATGATATAAAGTATTCCTTATATTTATTAAGTGCAAACACATCATTTGCTGCAAGGTCGCTAAAAATGGATATTGCGGTCAATGAATTTAATCAAAAAGTAGGATTTAAAAATATTTTAACAACTCAGCCCGGAGATGTCGAAAAATATGGTTATGTATTTTGTGATTGTTGCTTTTCAATGACAGAGGATAATACCCCCTATACTATAGAAAATGACTTGTATCTTTTAAACAATTCTAAGGGCAGATTGAAGAAATTTCATGAGGTCTACGAGTACCTGAGACAAAAAAATGTAAAACTCAATTTCAGAATTGTTGGGGTAAATAAAAAGGATCAGCTCTATCCGGATGAAATCATATATAACAAAGGTATTGATTTTCAAGAAAATATAAAAGAAATAAAAAAAAGTAATTGTCTCTTTGAAGTGTTGGGAGAAGGACAATCCAGTCCTTCGAATCACTATTTTGAAGCGGTATGCTATAATAAAAAACTTCTTACTGACAATAAAAATGTAGTAAACCTCCCGTTTTACAATCCGGAATATATGAAGTTTTTTGAAAAACCTGAGGATATAGACTGCGACTGGTTGAAGGAGAAAATCCCTGTTGATTATGGCTATGACGGCAGATATTCGCCATCGAGACTTATCGATAAAATAATCGAACTTGAAGGGAAAACGTCATGAGAAATATGCCAAAAAGAAAATTTGTTTTTATTGTGAGTACGCTAGTTACTGCATTTTTAGGATCTGATTTAAAATCAGATAATAATGTGACTATCATAGATTCATATTTAAAACCCCCGCGTAATCATATCTTGAAAATAATACAAAAAGCGCATACGACTAATAAAATAAATAGAAAGGTTGGATTGCCTTTTAGAAATATATGGAAAAGTTCTTTGCGTACGATTAAATGGGAAAAAGACATTGAGTATTATATTTTTTTTCATGGTGCAATATTAAAAACAATTGATTTGGAGTACATAAGGAGTTTAAAGAAAAATTATAAAGTTAAATATATCTTGCTTTTGCTTGATGCTTGGGATAGTGATACGTCGAAGTGTGCAAAATTTTTTACTGAACATTTAGGATTTGACTACATATTTTCATTTGATCCAAGAGATGTAAAAAGGAATGGGTTTTTATATACCAATGTGCCATATTCTGTTATATCTCCGGAAATATCAAATACTGTGGAATATGATGTGTGCTTAATTGCTTGGGCAAGAGGGCGCATTCAAAAATTTTTATCAGTATTTAAATATTTAACTGCTAATAAAATATCCGTACATTATAGGTTGAGTGGGATAAAGAATAAGGAACAACTTTATAAAGATAAAATTATATATAATGAATATCTGCCGTATTCAGACGCAATCGAAGAAACAAAAAAATGTAATTGTATATTAGAAGTTTTGATGGAAGGACAAACTGGAGCTACACTTCGTTATTATGAGGCAATATGCTATAACAAAAAGTTACTTACAAATAACAAAGAAGTAGTTAATCTCCCATTTTATAATCCGGAATATATTCATATCTTTGAAAAGCCTGAGGATATTGATTGCGATTGGGTAAAAAAACGAATATCTGTTGATTACGGCTATGATGGCAGATTTTCATTATCTCGCTTAATGGATCGTGTGATTGAGTTGGAGGAAAAGAAAGAAGGATAAATCTTTGGCAAAAAATAAAATTGTCAGTTTGGTAAGAAATGTTTCATATGCAGCGGTTTCAAATTTATTAGGGACATTGATTTCAACAATATCCTTGCTTGTAATACCAAAGGTTGTGAGTGTTGAAACATACGGATATTTTCAACTATACATGTTCTATATATCGTATGTTGGTGTATCCTATCTGGGCTGGTGTGATGGAATATATTTGCGCGAAGGTGGAAAGTTTTATAAGGATCTTGATAAATCGCTTTACTCTACACAGTTTTGGATTCTGGGATTTTTTGAAGTTATATTGTATAGTATTATCCTTGCTTTTTCTTTATTTCTTGCAAGTGATGCAAATAAGCATTTTGTATATATGTTTGTTTGTGTAGCTGGTGTCGGAATGTGTCTCAGATGGTTTATTACTTATATCCTTCAAGCAACGGCCAGAATAAAAGAGTTTGCCATTGTAACGATATCTGAGCGTATTGTATATCTTGCTTTGATATTGTTCATATTTGCACTTGGATACAAAAATTATATTTTGCTTATTGCAGCCGATGTAGTTGGGAAATATGTATCTTTGTCGATTGGTGTGTGGTACTGCAGAGATATGGTTTTTGCAAAACTACTTTCGCTTAAGTCAGTTTTGGGAGAGATAAAGGAGAACATTTCAGCTGGAATAAAACTAATGTTTGCTGGGCTTAGCAGCATGCTGATTATAGGAGTTATACGGTTCTGGGTGCAGAGTAAATGGGACATTGCCACATTTGGAAAAGTATCACTGACGCTTACCATATCAAATATGGTAATGACAGCTATAAATGCAATAGCTGTAGTTTTATATCCAATGCTCCGCAGAACAAGCCAAGAGCAGCTTTCAAGGCTTTACAGTATTATGCGTATTCTTCTTATGGGGATTATATTTGCCGGACTTATTTTTTACTATCCCCTGCAGAGAATTCTTTCCGCATGGCTGCCTCAGTATATCGAAAGTATTCGATACGCAGCTATTCTGCTCCCCGTGTGTGCCTATGAAAGCAAAATGGCAATGCTTATTAACACATATCTTAAAGCACTGCGTCTTGAAAATATGTTGATGATATGTAATATAGCTGCACTGGCAGTCAGCATGATTTGTGCGTTTCTGTCTATAGCGGTGTTTGAGAGTATAACACTGGCAATTATTTCAATACTTATATCACTTATGTTTAGAGGAATATTAAGTGAACTCGTGTTGTCGCGATATATAAATGTAAGCGTCAAAAGCGATATTATGATTGAATTTATGATGTCAGTCGCATTTATAATCTGCAACTGGTTTTTCGGGATTGTAGGAATGGGCATATATTTGTTGTGCTATGTAATATATCTATTGTTTAAGAAAAATGATTTAATAGAAGCCGTTACATACATTAAATACTTAAGACAATAGTTATACGAAGAATATAATATAGTGAAATAAGGAAAATAGCAAATATGACTAAGAGAATTGATTGGATAGATGTCCTTAAGGGAATAGGAATAACACTTGTTGTTTTGGGACATTTAACAAATTATGATGAATGGATTATGGTACTCATATATTCTTTTCATATGCCATTATTTTTTGTGTTATCTGGGTATTTATATAATGCAAGTGGTGGTTTTAAAGAATTTATATATAGAAAATATAAGAGTATCTTATTGCCATTTTTAATATGTCAAATTGTGAATTCTATTTTGGTCATTATAAGATCGTTTCTTAAACATGAGGAAATAGGAATAGAGGTATTAAGAAATTTATTCTTTTTGGATGGTATTACTGCAATCAATCCAGCTATATGGTTTTTGATTGTATTATTTATAATTGAAATTATATATTTTTTTATATTCAATAAAAAGTTGATATATAAAGTGGTAATTTGTAGTGTTTTGTTTATCCTGTCAACTTGGATCAGTAAAAAATATTATTTTGGGATAGAATATATTCCTATTTCAATGATATTTTTGATTATTGGGGATATCAGTAAAAATATAAAATTAAAAACCATCTTAAAAAAACTTATGAGTTTTTGGTGGATTATTTTGCCTCTTTGGATTGTGCTTAGCCTTTATAACGGGCAAGTAGATATTTATAGGATTTTGCATGGAAAGAGTTACTTGTTAATGATTTTAGATGCAGTTTTGGGTATAGCATTCTTTGCATTTCTATCAATGCAATTAAAAAATTCAAAAATTTTAAAATATTATGGCAGAAACTCAATCATTGTCTTATGTTCACATCAGTATTTTGTATTATACATATTCAGAAGAGGGCTAAGTCTATTATCTACTATGGGTATTTCGGGTAATTTAATGTTATTTGTACAATGCGTTATGTGTGCTTGCATTATGCTTATAATGCGTGCAGTAATAGAAATTACCAATAATATAGTTTCAAGATTGCAAAATAGTAATCGGGGGGGGGTAATTAGCCACCATTTAGTATATAGCACTGTTTAACTGATACAAGATTCTGCATATGAATAAAAATGAAGGAGAAATATGTTGAAAAACAATACAGCAGAACTGCTTGAATGGATCAACGAACTGAATAAAACCGTTCACGTGTCGATACGAAAGAACCGCCTGTCTGATTCGGACTTTTGGTTTTATGATGCGGAACGGGGCGAGATCGCCAACAAAAACCGCAGTTTTTTTACGGTGAAGGGGCTGCGAAAAACCGTTGACGGACAAGTTGTGCTGGAGCAGCCTGTAATCATACAGGATGAAATCGGCTATCTTGGTATTATCTGTAAGGATTTTGACGGTGAAACACATTATCTTATGCAGGCAAAAATCGAACCGGGAAACATTAACAAGATCCAGATATCCCCGACGATTCAGGCGACCAAGTCGAACTTCACGCAAAAACATGGCGGTAAGCGCCCGGCGTATCTCGATTGGTTTATCAATGCCTCGAAACACAGAGTAATCGTCGATCAGATTCAATCCGAGCAATCATCTCGGTTTTACAAGAAGCGCAACCGAAATATCGTCATTAAAATTGAGGAAGATATCGAAGTCCTGCCAAGCCATCGCTGGATGACATTAAGGCAGATAAAAGAACTTATGCGCTATGACAATCTTGTAAACATGGATACCCGCACCGTGCTGTCCTGCCTGCCGTTAGGACAAAAGGAGTTTTCGGATCAGATCCGGGATATTACCCTTTATCGGTCTGTTATAGGTAATCAGAATATTCTCCCGGAAATTTATCAATATATAAATAACTATAAAATGTTTGATGAAGGCGAGTTCGCGCTTATCCGTCTGGACGAACTCAGAAACTGGGATTTTACCGATGACGGGATCATCTGTCGCGAACCATATAGTTTTAAAGTTATCTTCTGCGATATCGAGATCGAAGGTCGGGAAGTCCGCCATTGGACGCAGCCCTTATTTGAAGCTGCCGGTATTGCTACTTTTGCCTTGCTGATCCGCGATCATGGAGGCGTGAAAGAGTTTTTGGTTCATGCTGTGCCTGAGGCAGGCTGCTTTGATAAGATCGAACTGGGGCCAACCGTGCAGAGGGAGTTTATTCATCATGGCGAGGCGGATGCGGTGGAAATGCTGTTTGATGAAAATTTAAAAAGCGGAAAGGGCGTGCGGTTCGATACGCTGCTTTCGGAAGAAGGCGGCCGATTCTATTGCGAACAAAACCGCAACATCATTATGGAAATTGAAAAGGACGCATTAAACGAACTGCCCGAAGGTTATTTTTGGGCAGACTATAATACGCTCAGCCGTCTGATAAGCGTTAATAACTGTCTCAACATTCAACTTAGAAATCTTTTATCAGTTTTGGAGTGGTGAAAATGAAAATTGGAATTATCTGTCCTTCAGAAATTGCGTTTCGGCGGTTTATGCCGGCAGTGAAAAAATGCGAGAACATTGAATATGTGGGAGTGGCTTATGCCGCGCCGGAAGAATGGTTCGGCGGCAGGGCAAGTGCCGAAATTATTGCCGGTGAGGCAAAAAAAGCCGAAGCCTTCAAGGAAAACTATGGCGGCAAGGTCTTTGCCGGATATAGAGATATGATAAAGTCGAGTGAAATCGATGCGGTGTATCTGCCGCTGCCTCCTGCTCTGCACTATCGCTGGGCGAAGCTCGCGCTTGAAAACGGGAAACATGTCTTTCTTGAAAAACCGTCCGCCACAAGCGCAAGGGAGACGGCGGAGCTGGTCAGCCTTGCCGAAAAAAGCGGGCTTGCGCTGCATGAGAACTATATGTTTGTTTATCATGATCAGCTAAAAGAATTGGAAAAATTGTCCGAAAAGATCGGCAGCATTCGGCTCTACCGTATTGCGTTCGGCTTTCCGCAGCGAAGTAAAAACGACTTCCGCTATAATAAAGATCTTGGTGGCGGAGCCTTGCTGGACTGCGGCGGCTATACGATCAAACTGGCTTCCATGCTGCTGGGGGAGAGTGCCGGGATTACGGCGGCACAGCTTAATTTTACGCCGGACTTCGATGTGGATCTCTATGGCAGCGCGACTATGACCAATGAGGCCGGAGTTACGGCTCAGATCTCTTTTGGCATGGATAACAGCTATAAATGTGAACTGGAGATCTGGGGCAGCAAAGGCTTCATTACCACCGGCCGAGTGTTCACTGCACCGGTGGGCTATGTGCCTGCAGCGGCAGTTACGGTCGGAAATGAAACTGAAACCGTGGAGCTTCCTGCAGACGACACCTTTGCTAAGTCTATCGGTCATTTTGTAAGGTGTGTACACGACGAAAATATAAGAAAACAAAACTATAAAACCCTGATCAAACAGGCAGAACTGGTTGAGGGCGTGAAAGGAGTGTAAGAATGGAGGTCACAGAACTTGAAATTCCTGGCGTTTTTTTACTAAAGCCACGGGTTTTCGAGGACTACCGAGGCTATTATATGGAGTCCTATTCAAAACGTACACTTGCGGAAATTGGTATAACCACAGAATTTGTACAAGACAATCACTTTTATTCAGCGAAAAAAGGAACTATTCGCGGCTTACATTTTCAAAATAATCCCAAAGCCCAGGCAAAACTGGTGCGCTGTACAAGGGGCAGTATGTTGGATGTTGCTGTAGATCTGCGGAAAAATTCACCTACATATAAGCAGTATGTCGCTGTCGAACTCAGCGCTGAAAATAAGCTGCAAATATATATCCCTAAGGGGTTTGGCCACTGTGCAATGTCTCTGACCGATGAGGTTGAAGGTCAATATAAAGTTGATGAGTTATATTACCCGGAACTTGATCGTGCTATTCGCTGGAATGATCCGGAAATCGGCATTGATTACGGAACAGACAATTTTATTGTTTCGGAGAAAGATAAAAAATCTCCATTGCTCTGTGACAGCGATGTTAATTTCTAATGGAGGTGATACATATGAAAACGGCTGTTGTGACAGGCGCAGGCGGCTTTATCGGCGGCGCGCTGACAAGGAGATTGCTTGATGAAGGAATCTTGGTGTATGGGGTTGAGATATCTGAAAAAGCGCTTTCACTTCATATGAAAAATAAAAATTTTATATCTGTCATTGCCGACTTTTCCCAATATGAACGGCTTTATGAGATGATAAAAGACAAGATTGATGTATTTTATCATTTTGCATGGCAGGGGGTATTTGGGGAGTCGTTCAAAGATTACGGTTTGCAGTTAAATAACGCGAAATATGCGTGTGAGGCAATCAATCAGGCGATAAAGATCAAGTGTAAAAAATTTGTGTTTGCAGGAACATATAACGAGTTTGAAATAAAGAATTTTCTTGACTCGGACGAGTTTAAACCGAGATATACCTGTATCTATTCAGGCGCAAAAACGGTGGCAGAAGTTATATGTAAGACGCTTGCTTATAATAATGGGATTGAATACAGTGCAGGTCTTGTTGCTATGGCTTATGGCGAGGGCAACCGTTCTATGATGCTGCCCAATGTAGTTATGAAGCAGCTTCTGACAGGACAGACACCTAAGCTGATAAAAGGTGATAATCTATATGATTTAATTTATATAGATGATATTGCAGAGGCATTTTACCGAATCGGGGAAAACGGCAAAAACCAAAAGAGCTACTATGTAGGACACCGAAAATTGAAGACTTTTCGTGAATTGCTAACAGAACTTGGTGAGATCGTTAATCCGAAAATAGAGCTTAAGTTTGGAGAATACAAGGATACGGATAGTAAGGACTATTCGCTTATTGACCTCAACGCTCTCTATAATGACACAGGTTTCGAATGTCAGGCGGATTTTAAGGAAAGTATTATAAAAACGGCCCAATGGCTGAAAAAGGAAGGGATTTAATTTGGGTAAGATAATCATTGTCGGCACAGGCTTTTCCGGCAGTATACTGGCGCGGAAGATTGCCGAAGAATGCGGACGCAAAGTAGAGATTATAGAAAAACGTTCCCATATCGGCGGAAACGCTTATGACGAATATGACGAAAACGGTATTTTAATACAAAAATACGGTCCGCATTTTCTGAATACGAATAATTATGAAGTGATAAAATTTTTAAAAAAATATTCGGAACTTTTCAGATATGATGTAAAACTTCTGAGTTTTATTGACGGAAATTATGTGCGTCTGCCGTTTAATTTCCGCACAATGCAGCAGCTTGTGGGAGATGAAAATTCAGTTGAGCTTTTAAAGGCGCTGAGGACTGAATTCGCAGGACGCGACAGAGTTCCGATCTTTGAACTGCTCAACAGTAAGAATGAAAAAATCCGGAGCTACGGCGAGCTGCTCTTTGAAAAAGCGTACAGAACCTATACTTCTAAACAATGGGGGATTCCGCCGGAAGAAATTGATAAAAGTGTCCTTGAACGTGTCCCTATGGCGATGAATTTTGACGAGCGCTATCTCAACAAGGATTTTCAGTATCTTCCGAAAAACGGTTTTACAAAGTTGTTTGAAAATTTGCTTGATCATGAAAATATTTCGGTAAAACTCAACTGTGATGCCTTTGCGCATATCAGCTTTGATGAGGAGAATTCGATCGTAAAATATGATGGTGAAAATGTGGATCTGCTCGTTTTTACAGGCGCGATAGACGAACTTTTCGGACTGAAATTTTCCCGGTTGCCGTATCGTTCGCTTGAAATTAAATATGAATATTTTAACACAGAAAAAGTATTGCCCTGCGAGATAATCTCGTATCCTCAGGCTGACGGATATACTCGAAAAACGGAATACAAGCAGTTTACATACGAAATTGGCAAGTGCGAAAAAACGGTAGTTGCTACAGAGTATCCGCTTGAATATGATCCTGACGATCCGAAAGCAAACATTCCGTATTATCCCGTGCTTACGGAGGAAAGTCAGATGATCTATAAAAAGTATCTTGACGAGGTTGGAAAATATAAGAATATCATCCTCTGCGGACGGCTTGCAGAGTTTAAATATTATAACATGGATATCTGTATCGAACACGCGCTTGAGAAATTTGAAGAGATAAAAGAAAGGTTGGGATGAAATGAAAGGTATTATACTCGCCGGAGGAAAAGGGACAAGGCTGTATCCGAATACGATCTCGGTATCGAAACAGCTGCTTCCCATATATGACAAACCACTGATTTATTATCCGCTGTCGGTGCTGCTTCTGGCAGATATCCGTGAGGTGCTGATCATTTCGACCCCTTACGATATTGACGGATACAGGAATCTTCTGGAAGACGGCAGCGGCATCGGAATACATATCGAATACGCCGTACAGGAAACGCCGCGGGGTCTTGCGGACGCATTTATCATCGGTGAAAAATTTATCGGCAGCGACAGTGTATGCCTCGTGCTTGGCGATAACGTATTCTACGGCCAATATTTTTCGGCGATTCTGCAGCAGGCCAAAGAACAGGCGGAGGTCAGCGGCGCCGCAATTTTCGGTTATCCGGTAAAAAATCCCACCGCGTTCGGCGTGGTGGAGTTTGATGAAAACAACAGAGTGATTTCCATTGAAGAAAAACCGGAAATACCCAAGTCCAATTATGCCGTGCCGGGCTTGTACTTTTATAACAATGATGTCGTGGAAATCGCCAAAAACGTCAAACCCTCTGCACGGGGAGAAATAGAGATAACTTCTGTGAACAACGAGTATCTTCGCAGAGGACAGCTCCGTGTCACTCTGATGGGGCGCGGGATGGCGTGGCTGGATACCGGTACGCCGAAAGGGATGCACAAGGCCGGAGGCTTTGTAAAGACCGTACAGGAAATGCAGGGCTTTTACATTTCCTGTATTGAAGAGATCGCATGGAGACGCGGCTTTATTGACAGCAGCCGCCTCCGGAAGATAGGGGAAGAACTCAGCATGACTGACTACGGAAAATATTTGCTGTCATTGGTGGAGGAATCAGTATGACTATAATTGTTACCGGCGGAGCCGGATTCATAGGAAGCAACTTTATATTTTATATGCTTAGACAGCACCCGGAATACCGGATCGTCTGTCTGGACAAGCTGACCTACGCGGGCAATCTGTCTACGCTGGAGCCCGTAATGAATAAGCCGGGCTTTCGCTTTGTGAAGGCCGACATCTGTGACCGGGAGGCGGTCTGCAGATTGTTTAAGGAGGAGAAACCGGATATCGTTGTCAATTTCGCTGCGGAAAGCCACGTTGACCGCTCCATTGAGGATCCCGGCGTTTTTCTTCAGACCAACATCATGGGAACCGCCGTTTTAATGGACGCCTGCCGTAAATACGGCATTCAGCGCTATCATCAGGTGTCTACCGATGAAGTCTACGGCGATCTGCCGCTTGACCGGCCGGATCTGTTTTTTACGGAAGAAACGCCTATCCATACCAGCTCGCCTTACAGCAGTTCCAAGGCGGCAGCGGATCTGCTTGTAATGGCATATCATCGGACTTACGGTCTGCCCGTGACAGTCAGCCGCTGCTCCAACAATTACGGCCCGTATCATTTCCCGGAAAAACTGATCCCGCTTATGATTGCTAATGCTTTGAATGACAAGCCGCTTCCCGTTTACGGAAAAGGGGAAAATGTTCGGGACTGGCTGTATGTGGAAGATCACTGCAAGGCGATCGATCTGATCATTCATAAAGGCAGAGTGGGAGAAGTTTATAACATCGGCGGTCATAATGAGATGAAAAATATTGATATCGTAAAACTTATCTGCAGGGAGCTGGGCAAGCCGGAGAGTCTGATTACATACGTTGCCGACAGAAAGGGCCACGATCTGCGTTATGCCATAGATCCGACCAAAATTCACAATGAGCTCGGCTGGCTGCCGGAGACAAGATTTGCGGATGGAATCCGAAAAACGATACAGTGGTATCTCGATAACCGCGATTGGTGGGAAAACATCATCAGCGGGGAATATCAGAATTATTATAAAAAGATGTATCATTTATAACTATGCTGTTTTTGCAGCCATGAATCATACCCGTAAAAATACAGAAAGGCAGAGATTATTTTGGGAGAGATTTATTTGTTGGATTGTACCCTTCGTGACGGCGGATACGTAAATGACTGGAAGTTCGGACAGGAAGCGATTACGCAGATTAAACGTGGTCTGGAAGATGCGGGGATAGACATCATTGAACTTGGCTTTTTCAGGGATGAACCTTGGATACGGGATCGAACTGTTTTTCAGGATTCCGATAATCTTCGGGAGCTTTTACAACATAAAAAACAAGGCAGTCGTTACTCGGTAATGATAACCGCAGCAGATCCGGAAGGGTTGTATCCGGCGGAGAGATTGCACACTCCGCGGGAGAGCGGGATAGACTATATCCGGGTTTGTATTTGGAAAAGACTGCTGAAGGAGCATCTGGAATACTGCAGCCGTATACGAAAGCAGGGATATCAGATTTCTATACAGCCGACAGCTGTGGGGCAGTATAGCGAAAAAGAGTTTATCGATCTGTTGAAATCAGCCAATGATGTGGATCCGTATGCATTTTATATTGTTGACACATGGGGGACGCAGTCATCTATAGAAATTTGCCGCTATGCGGCGCTTGCAGACCGTTATCTGAATCCCGATATTAAAATAGGATATCACGGACATAACAACAAGATGCAGGCTTTAAGCTGCGCAGAGGCAATTCTTGAACTCAAACTTTCTCATGATGTTTGTATCGATGCGAGCATTATGGGGATGGGAAGAGGAGTAGGAAATTTACAGACGGAAGTGATTGCGGATTATCTGAATGAAAAATGCGGGAAGCATTATGATTCTCTAAATCTTGTAATCTTATTTGAAAAGTGGTTAAAAAATTTTTATATGGAAAATCCATGGGGATATTCCATGTATCATTATTTGTCTGCAGTGTTTCATTGTTCGCAGGATTTTGCGACATTTTTCAGACAGAATAAGATCAGTGAAAATATATTTTTAGAATTTCTCAAAGGACTGGCGCCGCATGAGAAGACAGTCTTTAAAAAAGAGTTTGTCGTAAACAGGCTAAGCGAATTGAAAAGTGAGGGTAAAGTTTGAAAGTTTCCGATTATATGGTTTCTTTTCTCGAAGACAAAGGAATACGGGATGTTTTTGGAATCCCCGGTGTAGGCTGCGGACATTTCATGAATTCTATGATTGATTCAGAAGTCAATAGCCATTTAGTATATCATGAGCAGGCGGCGGCATTTGCAGCCGGCGCATATGCACAGGCTGCCCACAAGGCGGGGTTCGCATATACCACTGCCGGTCCGGGCGGTACAAATCTGATAACAGGGATAGCCAATGCATATTGCGATTCGGTGCCGGTTGTCTTTATGGTGGGAGAGAAGGATCTGAGGTCTCTGAAAGGCAACTATCATATACGGCAAAAAGCTTCACAGGAAGTGGATATTGTATCTGTAGCAGCTCCGATTACCAAATGGAGTTATCAGGTCAGAACGCCGGAAGAGATCAAATATGCATTAGAAAAGGCATTTTATTTAGCTGAAAACGGAAGACCGGGGCCTGTTCTTCTGGATGTGCCCAGCGATATTGCCAGGGCGGATGCAGATATTGATACGCTGCCGTGCTTTGAAGCACCGAAATCTGCCGATATACAGGATGTTCTTGTTCAGATAAAAAGAGAGTTTCAGAAAGCAAAAAGGCCGATTATCCTGATTGGAAACGGAGTTAAACAGGCGGCTCTCGAGACGGACATCCTAGAATTTGCGAGAAGCCTGAATATTCCCGTTGTGACAACGCTTCTGTGTATGGATCTTTATTGCGGAGATCCGCTGTGTTTAGGATATATTGGAGTTGACGGAGATCCGTCGGCAAATCGTGCCGTAAAAGAGTGTGATCTTATTATCACATTGGGCGCCAGACTTAATTTTAAACAGGTAACCGAGAACCGGGCGGGGTTTGCGCCGCAGGCCGTTATCATACGTGTCGATTGTGACCGGGGAGAATTGGATTATAAGGTAAGGGATGAAATCGGCGTATGCGCGGATTTAAAAACTATCATTCCGGAGTTAAAACAAAGTTTAAAAGATTTGCCTCCGTTTGAATGTTCATGGCTGGAGAAGTGTCAGACACAGATAGAAGGCAGCAAAAGAAAAGGTTCTCTGAATTCTACGGGGGACGAATTTATGCGGGAGATCAGTGATGTCATGCCCGAACATATACAGATAACGGTGGATACCGGAAGCCACAGAAGATGGCTCATGTCACAGTTTCAGTTTAAAGAGGGCCAGCGCCTGTATCAGTCGGCGGGACTGGCCAGTATGGGCTATGCGCTTCCGGCAGCAGTCGGCGTGTATTATGCAGAAAAAAAACCGGTTGTCTGTATGAGCGGAGATGGCGGGATCATGATGAACTTACAGGAATTACAGCTTATCAGCCGGGAACAGCTGCCGATTACCGTGATTGTGTTTAATAACCGCTGCCTTGGCGATATCATGGAGTTTCAAAAAAGAATTTTTAAAGGGAGATATTTTACGACAACGGAAGATTCCGGATACCAGGCGGCTGATTTCAGACGGTTAGCGGCAGCATTTCATATGGATTATCAGCTTGTTTCGTCTCCGGATGCGGTGAAGACGATAAAACCTGTTACAGGACAGCCGCAGTTAATTGAAGTGGCTGTACCCAGCAATTCCTGATTCGCTGCAGGAGAAGGAGCAGACTATCATGAAAAAGGTGATTACATACGGTACTTTTGACTTATTCCATTATGGGCACAGGCGGCTGCTCGAACGGGCGAAGGAGCTTGGCGATTATTTGATCGTAGGGATTACGGCAGACGATTTTGACAAGTCCAGAGGAAAGATCAATGTCCGCCAGTCTCTGATGGAGAGAGTAGCTGCAGTAAAGGAGACCGGTCTTGCGGATGAGATTGTCATAGAAGAATATGAAGGACAGAAAATCGATGATATCAAAAGGTATCAGGTGGATATATTTACAGTCGGTTCTGATTGGAAGGGAAAGTTTGATTATCTGAATGAGTATTGTAAAGTCGTCTATCTTGACCGGACTGAAGGCGTTTCCAGTACGGAGATTCGCAGTGAATCACCGCTGAAGATAGGGCTGGTCGGTTCTGCCGGATTTTTGGATAAAGTTGTCAGAGAGTGCGCTTATGTCAATGATCTGGAGATAGAAGGCGTTTATACGGATGAGGGAATTTCTTCGGCGCTTCAGTCTTTGCCGCTGGTTACCCGAAACTACCGCGGCTTGCTTGATAAAGTTGACGCTGTGTATATTTTTTCATATCCGGGTCTTCATTACGAGGAGATCCGCACAGCGCTTGCGTGTGGGAAGCATGTGCTTTGTGAATCGCTTTTTGCCATGACGAGAGCAGAATGCGAGGAGCTGATACATTTGGCGGAAGAAAAAGGACTTGTACTGATGTCGGCAGTCAAAACAGCGTATTCCATTGCATACTGGCGCTTAATCCTCCTGGTTAAAAGCGGGATTATCGGAAACGTAATTTCAGTTGATTCGACCTGTACCAGCCTTGATGAAATTGAGAACGGCAGAACAGACTATAAAAATAGTTGGAACAGTATTACAAAATGGGGCTCAACGGCGCTGCTTCCGGTATTTCAGATATTAGGTACAGACTATAAGGAGTGCCGGATCACATCTAAATTACTCGATAACCGATATGATACGTTTACAAAAATAGACTTTGTCTATCAGAATGCGGTGGCGTCTATTAAAGTAGGCAGAGGGGTAAAATCAGAAGGGGAATTGATCATTTCCGGTACAAAAGGATACATATATGTTCCGGCTCCGTGGTGGAAAACGGATTATTTTGAAGTTCGATATGAAAATCCTGCTGATAATAGGCGCTATTTTTACCAACTGGAGGGGGAAGGAATCCGGTATGAGTTTCTTTCTTTCTCAAAGGCTGTAAAAAAAGGGACGGTCATGTCGAATATCAATGATGTGTTTAACAAGGCGGTATGCGATATAGTGGAACAGTTTAACAGGCAGGAAAATTTTAATCGGATATAACAAATATTGCAGGAGGCAGAAATTATGGAGAAATTTATCTATTCGTGCCCGGTAAAAACATATTTTGGAAAAGGAATCATGAAAGATGCATTATCATCGGAGATTCCGTCTGTTGGGGAAAATGTGCTTCTGGCTTATGGAGGCGGCTCCGTAAAGAAAAGCGGAATTTATACAGAAGTACGGAATATATTAGAGGCTGCCGGAAAAAAGATTACGGAACTGTCCGGAATAACGGCAAATCCCACCTATGAAAAAGTCCGTGAAGGGAGAGACCTGTGCCGTTCGGAAAAGATAGATTTTATTTTGGCTGTCGGCGGCGGTTCTGTTGCGGACTGCTGTAAAGTGATCGCGGCCTGGGCAAATCTGGATGGGGATATATGGGAATACGAGTGTGTAAAGAGGCAGACACCATCGGCCTTTATAGAAATGGGCGTGATATTAACTGCGTTTGGGACGGGATCGGAACAAAATAACAGCGGCGTGATTACCAATCAGCAGGCAGGGGAAAAAAGATCTTTGAAAGGAGCATACCCGGCATTTGCAGTGTTGGATATCAACTGCTCCGCCTCTCTTCCTGCGGACCTTTTAATGGCAGGGGCTTTTGATACTTTGAGCCACTGTATGGAAACCTATTTTAGTCTGCCGGAAGAGATTGTTGTTTCGGATGAAATGAATGAAATTATCATGTGCAATATAATTAAAAATATGCGGGAGATAAAAAAGAATCCTGAAAATGACGATGCCAGATCTGAATTGGCGTGGGACAGTGCGATAGCAATGAATGGGGTTTTAAAAGCAGGGAAAAAACCTGCGTTTCAGGCGCACCAGATCGATCATCAACTGGGAGCATATACAGATTGTACACATGGAAAAGGACTTGCCGTCATTCAGCCATCCTATTATATGCACACATATAAGGGCGCTGTAGGAAAGTTTGCCAGATTTGCAAGAAAAGTATGGGGCATAGAAGACAAAGATTTAAATGAGGATGAGGCAGCAGTAAGAGGGATTGGAGCATTAAAACTGTTTGTAAAAGAAATGGGACTGCCGGCAACATTCAGTGCGCTTGGGGGCGTATCTGAAGATGTGATTGATAAGGTAGTTCAGACTACTTATATTATGGATACAAGCTGTGAAAAACTGACAAAAGAGACAATTAAAAAAATTTTAGAGGCTTGCAATTTATAAAGGGGGTCTATGTTTTTTAGCTAAACCAATACGAAAATCGGTAACGCTCACTGATACGGTGGGCGTTATTTTTATATCAGAGTTTTTGCCTCATAGTAATTATTATACATAACTTAATGATATAAAAAATATCAAATATTATGAAAATGATCTATTGACAATAAGAGACTAAACATATATAATGACACCAAGATATAAAAATGTTTGATAAATCTGCAGATTATTATTGAAAAAATAAATAAAATATATTATGATAAAGGAGGATATATGAAGCGTTTTGAAGATTTGACATTTTGTGATGATTTTATGTTCTGCAAGGTTATGGCGAAACCGGAACTCTGCCGTGGTATTCTGGAACTAATCTTAGACCAGAAGATTAAAGAAGCGAAATTGGTGGTCAATATACAGGGGATCATGAAGAATGCGTATTTCGCCAAGGGGATCCGTTTGGATGTTCTGGTGGATGATGAGGAACATAGCCGATATAATATTGAGATGCAGGTTCGGAGGATACATGCCTTGCCCAAACGGGCACGTTACTATTCCGGTCAGATGGATCTGGACATGCTGCAGCAGGGAATGGAATATGAAGAGCTGCCGGACACCATTGTCATTTTCCTCTGTATGTTCGATCCGTTTGGACGGGGCCGGTGTTTATATACATTCCAGAGACAGTGTCGTGAGGAGCCGGACCTGTACCTGGAAGACGGGACCAAGATGGTGTTTGTAAACGCAAAGGGGGAGACGAATCAGGTAAATCCCCTGCTGCGGGAGTTTATAGAATATCTGAATCATCCCGAGCAGATAGATAAGACAAGTGGGACGCTGGTGCGGCAGCTGGAACAGGAAGTAGAGAAGGTCAGACGCGATTATCAGTCTAAGGAGGCATATATGAAGCTGGAATTGATGATGCGGGAACGAGAAAAAGAGGGCGAGAGAATCGGATTCGCACGAGGTGAGAGGTCCGGGTATGAGAAAGGCCGGCAGTCCGGTGAGCGTTTAGAACGGTTAAAAATTGCGAGGAATTTGCTTGGCGTCTTAGAGCCGGAGATTATCGCTAAACGGCTGGGATTGAAGTTGGAAGAAGTGCTGCGGTTACAGCAGTAATCTATGTACGCAGAATCCAGCCAACCCCTGCCAGCACTGCCAGAAACACCACATTCCACACTGTGAATACGAAAAGATAGTGCTTCCGCTGGCCCGGGTACTGTCTGGCGATCTGTTTATAAGAAATCAGACTTGCCATGGACGCGATCAGTGTCCCCAGACCGCCCAGATTTGTGCCGATCAGCAGGCTGCGCCAGTCATTGGTAAAACCGGAGAGCAGCAGAGCGGCCGGTACGTTGCTGATCACCTGGCTGATGCCGATGGAGACAGCCTGTTCATGTCCGCCCAGGATCTGCAGGATCAGGTCGGAAAACGCAGGAAAACGTTTCATATTCCCGATAAAGATAAAAAAGAAAATAAATGTGGCGAGCAGGCTGTAGTCGATCTGCAGGAACAGTTTGCGGTTCAGGATCAGAAGCGCCGCCAGGATCGCAACCGTCATGATCTCTACAGGCACAAAGTCCATAACAGAGGCAACACAAAGAAGAAACAGAAGCAGATAGCAGGTCAGGCGGCCTCGGTCGCTGCCTGCGATCCGTTTCTTCTGCCCGTTTTGATCCTGAAATCGGATATCAGAGATCCGGGTATCCGTCTCCGGCCGTTTTCTCAGAAAACGGATCAGAATACAGAGGAGCAGAAGCACAGCGGCAGTGATGCTGTAAGGCAGCATGAGCCCGATAAATTCGCCCCAGGAGATGCGGGAAACGGAATACAGATAGAGATTCTGCGGATTGCCGATGGGCGTGAGCATGCTTCCCAGATTGGCGGCAATGGTCATCAGCGTAATGATAAAGCACAGATGCCGGTCCAGCTGCGCCATATCCAGGATTAAAACGGCAAGCGGTACAAAGGTGATCAGCGCCACGTCATTGGTGATCAGCATACTGCCGAAAAAGCACAGAAAGACCAGGACGCATACAACGCCCCAGACAGAGCGGATCCTGCTTAACAGAAATTCCCCGATTACCTGAAAGAAGCCGAGACTTTTCAGCCCTGCCATAACCGCCATCAGGCAAAACAAAGTCAGGATCGTATTTTTGTCGATATATCCCACATAGCCTGCATCGGGCGGAACCAGAAAACAGGAAACCAGCGCCAGAATACCGGCAATCGTCAGTATGGTTTCTTTCTTTATAAAATTCAAAATCGCATTTTTCATCCTTAAAAGTCCTTTTCCGATTTTTGCACAATCCCCATTATAATCAGTCCGCAAAATTTCTTCAATAGAAATCGAAAAGAAAAATTTGTCGGCATAGACAGGAAGGTGCGGCTCTGTTAAAATACGGATATAGAATCAGATATCGGGAGTCGAAAACAAAAATGTGCAAAATGGGGATAAAAGAAGTGGAAATACAGAGAAAACGAGAGACAGATGAGTCCGAATTACAGAACTGTATGGAGCAGCTGGAAGCTGCGGAGAGTGACCGGCAGAAGCAGGCGTTGTTGGAGAAGGCTTCAAAACAGGTATGGAAAACGCTGACTGCATTTGCCGGGCTGTCGTTTCAGACCTGCAAAGGACTGGACTTTACCTATGAGATCCGGGGAAATGAGATGTTTGTCAGCAGGAAGGGAAAAAGCATTACCCGGGCGACTGTGGAGATCGCATTCCGAAAAGCAGTTGAAGTACAGAAACAGGAAGGCGCCGTGACCGGGCCGAAAAAACTGGGAACATTTGGCGCCAGCTATCTGTATCCGATTTTTCTTCAACTGAAAATCATCCGGAGATTTCCGGTAAAATAGTTGCCATTTTGGGTAAACTATGATAAGATAAGCGCAGATTTGCAAAGGCAGATCGGAATATTTGGATACGGAGGTAATTACAATGACAGTTTCTAAAGATATGGTTATCGGTGAACTGATTCAGGTAGATACGGGATTTATCCCCATTTTGATGGGTGCAGGCATGCATTGCCTGGGATGTCCGGCTTCTCAGGGAGAGACGCTGGAGGAAGCATGTCAGGTACACGGACTGGATGCGGACGAACTGGTTCAGACCATGAATGAATATCTGGCTGCAAAGCAGCAGTAGAACCGACAGCTTAAGAAACAGGATACAAAAGAAAGCCGCCCCGGACAGACAGGATCAGATGTCGTCGGGAACGGCTTTCTTATTTTGGAAAAAGGCAGGAGAAAAAATGCCTGTATTAAATGCTTGCCAGTTTTTCAACGGCTTCTTCTTTAAGAATAACGTCGCAGTGCTCCATAAAATATGCTTCAATCGAAGGAAGATTCTGGCACTCGTTTCCAAACTCGTGGAGCGTGCTCAAAATCGACGGAATGAAAGCGGGATCGATTGCGTCAAAATGTATCACTAAATAGTACAGCGCATCACGGCGGGAGTAGTACAGAGCGCTGTCCGGCAGATGGATCACATCGATCAGCCGGGCAACGGCGATTACATCATCCAGGGTTCCGAAGTCAAAGATCGCAAGCTCCGGTGTTTTATCCGGCGTCTGCTGCTTCTCGGTATGATCCCTTCGCGCCTGCTGCATTTCCCGGAAAGCCTGCCGGAGCGTCTGGGACGAATCGTGAGACAGGTAAGAATCCGAATCTTCGTTCTCGGATTCTTCGTCCTGATAACCGCTCATCCGCTCGTCAATCTCATCGGGATGGTTCATCTTTGTAATCAGCAGTACGATACAGTCCGGGTTAACGGGGATCGCTTCTATCATCAATGGATTGTCATTGGCTTCAAAGCCAAAGCGTTCATTGGCTTCTTCCATCATATCCTGAAATAATGCTTTTGCCTTCTCTGTTCCGAACGCGAGTTCGCTTAGCTTGAGCTCGTGATCCTGCAGATCGGCACGGCTTAGTGTACATTTGATCTGATTGTCGTTAATTCTTTCAATTTTCATAAAACAACTCCAATCTCTGTGTCAAGACACAGCCTTTGCAAAGATACTTACACATCATTAGTATAAACCATTCTCCATGTACTTGTCAAAGCTATTATCAGAAAAAATCTAAAAATTGTGTGAACACTCAATAAAGAGTTGAATTCATTTAAAAAGAATGTTAATATATGCAAAAAGAGGATAAAAATGGGCGGGATGAAGCAGGTGTACAGACAGAAAAGACGGCGGTGCGTTCTGTTTAGGCAAATAAAATGGGCGGGTTATTCTCTGGATCGTTCCATCGGCGTCTGATGGAAAAAAATCAATTTTATCGAGAAAAATAATGACGAAACCTGAAAAAGGTGTTATACTATACCCATTATCTATCATATGGAGGAGTACGATGTATTATTATAGAGGAATCAAACGCTATATTCCCATGCTGACTGCTATTGGACTGATTGTTCTGATCCTGATTCTCGGTCTGATCAACGGCTGGTTTGAAGGAGGAGCAGGCAGCAGTAAGCCTGCGGACATTTACAGCGTATTTCATATGAAGGATGTAAACGGCGCGCGTCTGGGCGCGGATACGGCGGCGCTGGTTCTGCAGTCCGAGATTCAGAAGGATCAGGCTAAGATCGTGGACGGGGAATATTATGTGGATTTTGAATTTGCCCAGGTACTGAACAGCCGGTTTTACTGGGATGAGAAGGAACATATCCTGGTCTATACCACACCGCTGGACGTGATCAAAGTAACGCCCGGAAAGAAAGCGTATCAGATATCCGGAAAGAATCAGAAGCTGGATTATACTGCGGTACTGTACAATAAGGAGACGGAAGTTGTTCAGGTGGATCTGAAGTTTATCCAGTTGTTTACTAATATCCAGTATACGATTCACAACGATCCGGGCAGAGTGCTGATTTTAAATGATTTCAGCAAGGAGTTCCAATACGGAACTGTTTCCGGGGACGTCAGCATGCGGGAAGAGGCGAATTCCGGCAGCGGGATTATCCGGAATCTGAATGCGGAAGAAGAACTGACTGTTTTTGATCAGGGAGCCAGATGGACTAAGGTAACGACTTCGGACGGGCTGGTCGGATATGTGCCGACCGGAGAGCTTTCTGTTACAAGAACGGAAATGGTTCATACCGGATTTGAAGAACCCGTTTATACCAGCGTTCACTATGAAGATAAGATCAGTATGGTATGGCATCAGGTCAGTGGAGTCGCCGGCAACGACACGCTGACGGAATATATGCAGAATGTAAAGAGCGTGAATGTCATTACGCCGACCTGGTTTAAACTGACGGACACCCAGGGTCATATAGAAAGCTACGCGACTTCTGCTTATGTAGAAGAAGCGCACAGAATGGGATTAAAGGTATGGGGTCTGATCGATGATTTTGAATCCGATGACGCCGGAAACCGATATATCCGGAGCATTCTGCCGCGTACAAGCCGGAGAGCGCGCCTGATCAAACAGCTGATGGCTGAGGTTAAGGAACATGATCTGGACGGCATCAATGTGGACTTTGAATATATCAATACGGATAACGGAGAGAACTATATTCAGTTTTTGCGGGAATTATCCGTAGAATGCCGAAAAGCAGGCATTGTCCTGTCAGTTGACAACTATGTGGCTTCCGCATGGACGTTCCACTATGACAGGAAAGAACAGGGCGTTGTGTGTGATTATCTGATCATCATGGGATATGACGAGCATACGGTAGGCAGTGAAGAGGCCGGTTCTGTTGCGTCTCTGCCGTTTGTCATTTCCGGTATTGAGAAGACGGTTGAAGAAGTGGGCAGCAGTGAGAAAGTGATCAACGCGCTGCCGTTCTATACCAGAGTATGGTTTGAAAATGAAAACGGCGGAATCTCCAGTGAGGCGGTAGGCATGGATGAAGCCGAGTCCAGAATCAAGGAGCATAAGGCGAAGAAGAACTGGAGCGAAGAGGAAGGTCAGTATTACTGTGAATATTCCGGAGACGGCGGCCTTTATAAGATCTGGGTGGAAGACGCCAAGTCCGTCGCGAAAAAACTGGATCTGATGAACCAGTATAATCTGGCTGGCGCGGCCTACTGGAGACTGCATTTTGAATCTTCCGATATCTGGAAGGTTGTTTCCAAATATTTTAAGTAATCCTGGCATATTCGGCGGACAGGCTGCATACACTTGTTTACAGAAATCTGTAAAGGAGTGAGGCAGGGTTGATGGAATATGACAGAAGAATCGCATATATGGATTTGTTTTGCGGGGATGAAAAGACAGGAAATGCCGGGTTTGCCAAAATTGAACGGCGCGGGGACCGCGGCAAGATCACATTTGTAATGCAGACGCCTTCCGAACTATATGATGCGGAAGGCGTTGCCTATCTGTTAAGGCAGACAGAACAGGGGATGACGGGAATCGGGATCGGCACGATGTGTCTCGATGCTTTCAACAGCCGGCCGCTTTTGTTTGACGCTGCGCGGATAGGAGGAACGGAGTTCGGACTGCAGAATATGTGCGGCGTTTATATCGCGGTTGGGACAAAGGAGCCGTACTATCTGATCAGCTTATGGAATGGCGCCGCGTTCCGGCAGGAACAGTTTCAGCCGTGGGAGAGAGCACAGGAAGAAAACGGTCTGCAGGAAGAGGACAGACCGCAGGAAGAGAGCGGTCTGCAGGAAGAGGACAGATTACGGAAAGAGAGCGGTTCGCAGGAAAAAGGAGAAAACGAAGAACCCTTATCCGGAGTCAGTCTGGAAACGGGGGAGATCCGAACCCGGATTCCGGGAGAGAGAAGCCTGTGGGATCAGATCGGTTCCCACTATACCAAGATTTCGGGTCGTATGCTCCGGGAAGACTGTGAATGTATCAAACTGGTACCTTCGGAACTGCGCTGCCTGCCCCGATGCTATTGGCAGCTGCAGCAGAACAGTTTCCTGCTGCACGGATATTATCAGTACCATTATGTCGTGCTGCTGCGGTATACGGATCGGGGACGCTATCGGTATTATGCCGGCGTACCGGGGATTCAGAACGCGCAGCAGAAGAAAATGGCGGAGATGTTCGGCTTTTCTGAATTTATGGAAATGGCAGAACGGCGCCGGAACGCCCTGGCCGCTGTTTTTAATGGATATTGGTGTATGGAACTTCCGCTTCTGCGGCATGATTGATATATACATATTTCAGATGATCCCTCCAGTTGCCGCCGATGTTGACAAGCCGCATACAGGTACCCTCATACTGAAAATGCAGCTCTTCGGCAAGTCGGATGGAACGGGTATTCTCCGGCAGAATATAAGCCGTAATCCGATGGATCGGAATGGTATCGCACAGAATGGATATGGCCGCGGAAACCGCTTCCCGGGCGTAACCGAAGCCCTGAGAGCGGGCATCTAATTTATAGCCGATCGAGCAGCTGTAAAACGGCGCCTCCTGGATCTGTCCGAAGGAAACGGACCCGATGATCTGATCGGGCAGCTCTTTTCGGAAAATATAAAAACGGAAAAAGGTATTCCGCATGGAAGAATGGTATTCCTGCGCGATCAGCCTGCGCTGGAATTCTTCCGTATAGAAGGCAGCCGGTTTCAGCGGTTCGCAGGCGTCAAAGACAGTTCGGTTGTTCTGCAGAAATTCCAGGATCTTCCGCCGGTGGCGCGCGTTCAGGATCCGCAGGATCAGCCGGTCGGTTTCATAACGTGTACGCATAATGACTCCCTTAGGGTTTTGATAGATTCAGTATAGCACAGATCGGTCGGTTTGAGAAATTTTTTTTACGGAGACCGGATCATCAGTAAGACGCTTCGGAATGGAGAAATATGACCAGAGAAGAAAAATATATGAAAGAGGCGATCCGGCAGGCGAAGCGGGGATTGGCTATTGGGGAAGTTCCCATCGGCTGCGTGATCGTTTATCAGGATAAGATCATAGGAAGAGGTTATAACCGCAGAAAGGCGGATAAGAATACGCTTTCCCATGCGGAGCTCAACGCGATCCGGAAAGCAAGCAGGACGATGGGAGACTGGCGTCTGGATGACTGCGAAATGTATGTGACGCTGGAACCCTGTCAGATGTGTTCCGGCGCGATCGTACAGGCGAGGATCCGAAAGGTATATATCGGGTGCGACAATCCGAAAGCGGGCTGTGCCGGCAGTATCATGAATCTGCTGCAGGTAGACGCGTTCAATCATCAGGTGGAGATTGAGCGGGGACTGCTTGAGGAAAGCTGCAGTGAGATGCTGACTTCATTTTTTAAAGAGCTGCGGGAGCGCAGCAAGAAGAAAGGTTGACAAAACCTGAGTCCTATTTTATAATTAAGACTTGCGGGAAAGAATCCTGCGCATTTTCAATTTTAAATGGTCAACATATTTCCGCACAGCCGGGGAGTTAGCGGTGCCCTGTACCTGCAATCCGCTCTAGCAGGGGTGATGTTTTGTTTCGGATCTATGCCTGTAGGGCTGCCCTTGGTAAGTGGCGATGACGTTTGGGTCTTACGCAACAGGAATCCATGAACCGTGTCAGGTCAGGAATGGAGCAGCACTAAGTGGAACCTCCTGTGTGCCGTGAGGGCGCCTGGACTGAGTTAACTGCCAAGGTAACGCTTATGGGGTAGATACAACGCAAAACGTGCGGATTTTTTATCTTGTTTATCTTTTCAATATGGTATATAATAAGAAAAGTTGATAACAGAATGGAGATAAGGATGTCGTACACTGCATTATACCGGAAATTCCGGCCTAAGACGTTTGAAGAAGTCAAAGGACAGCAGCATATCGTAAAGACACTGAAGAATCAGATCGAAGCAGACCGGATCGGACATGCGTATCTGTTCTGCGGGACAAGGGGAACCGGTAAGACCAGTGTGGCGAAGATCTTTGCCAAAGCCGTAAACTGCGAGCATCCTGTCGGCGGCAGCCCTTGTAATGCATGTGAAAGCTGCAGAGCGATTGCGGACGGCAGTTCCATGAATGTGATCGAGATCGACGCGGCTTCGAATAACGGCGTAGACAGTATCCGGCAGATCCGGGATGAGGTCGCCTATTCTCCGACTGTAGGGAAATATAAGGTTTATATCATTGACGAGGTGCATATGCTCTCGATCGGCGCGTTTAACGCGTTGTTAAAGACATTGGAGGAGCCGCCCTCTTATGTGATCTTTATATTGGCGACGACTGAGGCACACCGGATTCCGGTTACGATCCTCTCCAGATGCCAGCGGTATGACTTTAAGCGGATTTCAGTGGATACGATCACGGAACGTCTGAAGGAACTGGCTGCCGCAGAGGGAATGGATGTGGAAGACAAGGCGCTGCGCTACATTGCCCGTCAGGCGGACGGCGCGATGCGGGATGCCCAGAGCCTCCTAGACCAGTGCGCCGCTTTTTATATGAATGAAAAACTGACATATGAACATGTGCTGGATGTATTGGGAGCGGTAGATACCTCCATATTCAGCCGGTTATTAGAGAAGGTAACCGACCGGGATGTGACGGGAGCCATGAAGCTGATTGAAGAAGTAGTAATGCAGGGCCGGGAACTGGGACAGTTTGTTCTGGATTTTACCTGGTATCTGCGGAATCTGATGCTGATCGGAACCGGAGCGGACGCGGAGACATTTCTGGATGTGTCGGCGGAGCGGCTGGAGGTTATGAAGGCAGAAGCCGGCCGGATCAGCGAAAGTACGGTGATGCGCTACATCCGGATCTTGTCGGAACTCTCCAACCAGATCAGATTCGCATCTTCAAAACGGGTTTTTGTGGAGATCGCGCTGATTAAAATGATGCGCCCTTCCATGGAACAGGATATGGAATCCCTGCTGCAGCGGATGGAGGATATGGAGAGACAGCTTGCGGAAGGCGCTGCGGCAGTCCGGACTGATAATTCGGCGGCAGGACCGGAAGAGGAAGCCGGACAGAACGCCGAACCAAAGCCTGCAAAGCCGGTAAAGAAAAAACCGGAGCGTCCCGTACCGGAGGACGTACAGAATGTGGTAGATCATTGGAACCGAATTCTGGCGGAGATCGATAGAATGCTGGTCTTTTATCTGCGCCATGTACAATTCAGCGTGGAAGGGGAGGATACGCTTCTGATCGTCCTGGAAGACAAGACCTATTTTGAAGCGATCAAACAGAGAAACGGCGAGAAACAGATCGAAGAAGCAATCGCCGCGGTGACCGGAAAGGCGATCCGGGTACGGCTGGAACAGCTGCTGTCAGGAGAGCGATTTGAAGACAATTATACAGAGATCAAAAGACATATACACTTTGAGATAGAAGAGGAGGATTTTTAAAATGGCGAAACGAGGAGGATATCCGGGCGGCGCGATGCCGGGCAATATGGCGAATCTGATGAAACAGGCACAGAGGATGCAGCGCCAGATGGAAGAAACCACGAAGGAACTGGAAGAATCCAGTTATACCGCGACAGCCGGAGGCGGCGCGGTAGAAGTTACGGTATCCGGGAAAAAGGAAGTAACCTCTGTAAAGCTGACGGAAGAGATCGTAGATCCGGATGATATCGAGATGCTGGAAGATCTGATCATGGCGGCAACCAATGAAGCGCTGCGCGCGATGGAAGAAGAAAGCCAGAAAAAAATGGCGAAGATAACCGGCGGTATGGGAGGCGGGTTCCCATTCTAGCAGATATCTGAGGAATGTGGAAAACAGGAGCATCCTTATGGAATATTACAGCGGAAATATAGGTAAACTGATAGAGGCACTGAGCGGATTGCCGGGGATCGGCGCCAAAACAGCGGCGCGGCTGGCATTTCACATTATCGGAATGCCGGAGGAACAGGTCAGACAGCTTGCGGAAGCTATGATCGGCGCCAAAGAGAAGATCCATTACTGCGAGACCTGTTTTACTTTGACTGACGATACGCAGTGCCCGATCTGCAGAAATCCCGGACGGAATCATAAGATGATCATGGTGGTGGAAACCACGAGGGATCTGGCTGCATATGAAAAAACAGGAAAATATGAGGGCGTTTATCATGTGCTTCACGGCGCCATTTCCCCGATGCTGGGGATCGGCCCGAATGAAATAAAGATCAGAGAGCTGCTGGAACGGCTGAAGCAGGATGTGGAGGAAGTGATCATTGCCACGAACTCCAGCCTGGAAGGTGAGACAACCGCCATGTATATCAGCAAACTGATCAAACCCATTGGGATCAAAGTGAGCAGGATCGCCAGCGGCGTTCCGGTAGGCGGCGATCTGGAGAATATTGATGAAGTCACTTTGTTGCGTGCCCTGGAAGGCAGAACACAGTTATAGTAAGGAGAAGAAACGTGGATAAGTACGAGATGAATCTGAAATTGGAACAGATGCGGATTTATGCCCAGGAGGGAGAGTATGCGTCTGCTGCGGAGATCGCAGATGAGTTTGACTGGAACCGGATCAAACAGGGAAAACTTTTAAACCTGGCTGCTAACGTCTATGGAGCAAACAAAGAATTTGAAAAAGAAAAAGAGGTATTGCTTCTGGCGTATGAACGCTCGCCGCTTGGCAGGCAGCTTGCCTATCGTCTGTGCACGGTTTCCATCCGTTTAAATCAGATTGAGGAAGCAGAGGAGTTTTATGAGGATTTTCTGGAGGTATCATCCCCTTCGGATTCTACAAGACTGATCCTGCAGTACCGGCTTGAAAAGGCCAAAGGCGCAGATATCAGCAGACAGATTGAGATTCTGAAGCAGTTATTTGAAGAGGATATGGATGAAAAATGGGCGTATCAGCTGGCGGTGCTGTATGCGAAAAACGACCAGAAAGAGGAGTGCATTGCCGTATGTGACGAAATCATCCTTTGGTTCCGAAAGGGCGATTATGTAAAGAAGGCAAGAAAGCTGCGCAATTTGTTTGTACCGGAAGAACTCAGAGCAGAAGAGCCGGAAGAGGAGGAGACAGAGACCGCGGATAACGATGAAAAAGTTTCGGAGAATACGGCAGTATTGGCGGGCCTCTCTATGGAGGATATTGTAAATATGGAGTCGGCAGTTGCAGGTGAGGATACTAAGCCGGCAGCGGAGAAACAGTTGGCTGAGAATGGTGAACCTGCGGAGAACGAACAGCCGGCAGCAAATGAACAGCCGTCGGAGACCCCGGCAGCAGCACCGTCGGAGGCACCGACAGAGATGCCTGCGGAAGAGATACGGGAGACACCGGATACGGCTGCTCCGGAAGTAATACAGCCGGCTCCGGAAATACCGGAGGCAGAGCAGACGGAATTCCCCGAGGTACAGGAACCGGAGGTGACGGAGCTCCCGGAACCGGAAGGTCAGGGAGACGAAGAAGCCGCTGCGACCAGAGAGGGAGATGCGGACCCGATCGGCAGTATACCGGACAACATCAGACAATTTGCGAAAGAGAAACCGCTGCCTGAGATCAAACTGTCGCCGGAACTGAAGCTGGATATAGACGGACAGATCAGCATGGATGTAGATCAGAAGCATATGCCGGACAAGCAGATTACCGGACAGCTTTCGATCGATGAGATATTAAAGCAGCTGGAAGCCCAGGGAATCCTGAATTCGGAAACGGTAAATGGCGCGATCAATGTCGTAAAGGAAGGAACCGGCGCGCTGCCGAAGCTGGATCTTCCGCCGGAAGAAGAACCGGAAGATCCGGCCCAGGTAAAGCTGGATGTGGACGAGGAAGGGAATCTGCTGCTTCAGGAACCTGAGAATGCCGCGCTTATAGACGAAGAAAAGGATATTTATGAACTGGGAATTCAGGATCTGATGTCGGAAGAAGAACGCGCGAAGCTCCGCAGGGAAAAACGGGAAGCTCAGCAGGAGGAAGACGTTCTGAAACTGGTAGAACGGCTGGAATCCAAAGCGCCGGAGGAAGAAAAGACAACGGAGGATTTTGATATTCCGGATACGCCGGATCAGACACTGCGTCTGACTTGGGATCAGCGTCAGGTGTTTAAAGAATATCTCGGTGCGCCGGGTCTGGAGTACGCGCTGGCGAAAACCCTGAAAAATCTGGTGGAGAATAACGATAAAGACGGATCCTCCAAACGGAATAATGTGATCATCATGGGGGAAAAGAAGAGCGGCAAGACGACGATCGCGCTGGAGCTGATCAAGATGGCAAACAAAGAACTTGGCAGAAAGAGCCGTAAGGTTGCCAAGGTAAACGGCAATATTATCAACAAACGGGGAATCCTGACTGCGATGCCGCGTCTGATCGGCAGTGATCTGATCATCGAGGATGCAGGCGTGATCAATCCGAAGATGATGCGTCAGATGATCGACACATTTAAGGGCTATACCGATGAAATGATCGTTGTACTGGAGGATGAACGGGTGACCATGGAGCATATGCTGAACTCGTATCCGTTCATGGATTCCATGTTTGAGAATCGGATCGTCATTAAGGAATATGATATTCATGAGTGGGTGGCCTATGCTAAGGCTTACGCAAAAGAATCCGGTTATCTGATCGATGAGATGGGAACGCTGGCGCTGTACGCGAAGATCGATGAAGTTTACGGGATCAATCGCGGACTTGAAAAGAGCAGCGTGGAAGAGATCATCGACGACGCGATCGAACGCGCCGAGCACACCGGTTTCGGCAAGATCATCAGTGCGTTTTCCAAAAAGAGCAAGGATAATCTGGGCGTATTAAAGGAAACCAATTTCCAGTAGAAATGTTTGAATATGGGTCTGTCATCCGGAATATATAAGAACCCGGAGGGCAGACCTATTATTGTCTGATAAACAGTGAGACATAACGGACGGAAAGGGATTACAGATGGAAAAACTGGGGCGATACATAAAACCGTATATCTGGTATATGGTGTTGACAATGGGGATTAAGCTGCTGGGCGCTGTACTGGAACTGCTGATTCCCTATTTTATGGAAGTGATTCTGGACGATGTTGTGCCGGCAGGGGCCATGGGCAGTATTTTTCTATATGGCGGTCTGATGCTTTTTTGTGCGGCAGGCTGTCTTGCCGCCAATGTAGGAGCAAACCGGATGTCGGCAGTCAGCTCCGGCCGGATTACCCGGAAACTGAGACATGATCTCTTTGAAAAGCTGGAATACCTGTCCGCCAGACAGATGGATGAACTGACAATATCTTCCGCGGAATCGCGGCTGACCAGCGACACGTATAATATTAACCAGCTGCTGGCCAGAATGCAGCGCCTGGGAGTCCGGGCCCCGATCCTGCTGCTGGGCGGTGTATTCATGATGGTCAGTATGGATATGACGCTGGCCCTGATCCTGATCGCAATGCTGCCGCTGATCGGAATCATCGTGTATGTGGTTACCAAAAAGAGCGTACCGCTGTATAAAGAAGAGCAGACGGTATTGGATAGGGTCGTACGGGTGCTGCAGGAAAATATTACCGGAGTCCGCGTAATCAAAGCGCTGAGCAAAACCGGTTATGAAAAGAAGCGGTTTGACGGCGTCAACAGTGAACTGACCCGGATTGACCAGAAGGCCGGAATGATCACGGCGATTACGAATCCTTCCACGTCGCTGGTGCTGAATCTGGGACTTACTCTGGTCGTGCTGGTCGGCGCGTTCCGGGTAAACTCGGGGAATTGTCAGAGCGGTGTCATTATTGCTTTTTTACAATATTTCGTCATGATCTCGAATGCCATGCTGGGCGTTACCCGTATTTTTATCATGTGGTCAAAAGGAGAGGCCAGTGCACACAGGGTTGCGGACGTTCTGGCGCTGCCTGCGGATCTGATTCCGATTACGGGAGAAGATGAGCGGAAAGAAGAACAACCGGCGCATATCGTATTTCGGGACGTGACTTTTTCCTATACGGGAATCGGCGCCAATCTGCAGCACCTGAGTTTTGAACTGAAACGGGGAGAAAGCCTTGGTATCCTGGGTGAGACCGGCGCGGGGAAATCTACGGTCTTAAATCTGCTTATGCGCTTTTACGATCCGCAGGAGGGAACGATCCTGATCGATGGAAAAGATATCCGTACTTATCCGCCGGATAAACTCCGCGCAAAATTCGGCGTGGTATTTCAGAATGACTTTGTCATGGAAGGAACCATGAAAGACAATATCCGGTTTTTCCGGGAAATCCCTGAGGAAAATCTGGAAACGGCCGCTGCGGATGCGCAGGCGGCAGAATTTATTCACAATCGCGCGCAGGGAATGGAGGCGCCTGTGGCAGTCCGGGGAAATAATCTTTCCGGCGGGCAGAAGCAGCGCCTGCTGATCGCGCGTGCACTGGCGTCCGGACCGGAGATCTTATTGCTGGACGACGCTTCCTCTGCGCTGGATTATCGTACGGATGCAGAATTGCGGAAGGTATTGCACAGGAATTATAAGGACGCCACAACCATTCTGGTGGCGCAGAGAATCAGCTCCATCCGGCAGTGCACTCACATACTGGTTTTGTCGGATGGGAAAACAATCGGCTACGGAACTCATGAAGAGCTGATGCGGACTTGTGAAGAATATCAAACTATTGCCCGGTCACAGATGGGGGAAGGGAAGGAGTTGGCGTAATGTCGAAACGAAAATTACTTTTACGGCTCTGGCAGTATATGGGACGAAACCGGCTGGCGCTGATCCTCGCTCTGGTTCTGTCCGTATCCGGCAGTCTGCTTGCGCTATACGGACCCAAGCTTTCCGGAGAGGCTATCAATGCCATCGATCTGGGAAAGGGAGCGGTGGATTTTGACACCGTTTTCCGGTGTGTGATCCTGATGATCGTATTTTATCTGCTGTCCTCTGTTTTTACATATCTGCTCAATGCGGTTATGATCCGGCTTTCCAAGAAGATATCCAAACAGATGCGGCATGATATTTTTGAAAATATGGCGTCTCTTCCGGTCAGCTTTTATGATCAGTACCAGACCGGAAATATCATCAGTATCGTGACCTATGACGTGGATACGGTTAATCAGTCTATGTCTTCGGATCTGCTGCAGATTTTGCAGAGTGTGATCACAGTGGTGGTATCCTTTGTGATGATGGTGGCGATTGCGCCGAAACTGGTTGTCATTTTCCTGTTTACGATCCCGGCGACGGCTTTTTTTACCCGCTGGCTGGCAAACCGGGTACGCCCCATGTTCCGCCAGCGCAGCGCCAAACTGGGTGAGTTAAACGGGTTTGTAGAGGAGATGCTGTCCGGGCAGAAAACGATCCGCGCATACGGAAGGGAAGAAGCGGTACTGGACAAATTTGACGAGAAAAATCAGACGGCTGTGGACGCCTATACAACGGCTGAGGCAAACGGTACGGTTACGGGTCCGGCAGTCAATTTTATCAACAATATTTCCCTGACGCTGGTTTGTGTATTCGGAGCGCTGCTGTTTCTGCACGGCGATATCCGGATCGGTGATCTTTCCAGCTTTGTACAGTATTCCCGCAAATTTTCGGGACCGATCAATGAGGTAGCGAATATCATTGCGGAACTGCAGAGTGCGTTTGCCGCTGCAGAGCGTGTGTTCGGACTGATCGACGCGCAGCCGGAAAAGGCAGATGCGCCGGATGCGGTTGTCCTTACGGATGTGAAGGGACGCGTGGAGTTAGACCATGTGGACTTTTCCTATATACCGGGCAATCCCATCATCCGGGATTTCAGCATGACGGCAGAGCCGGGTTCGCTGACGGCTATTGTAGGTCCCACCGGTGCGGGGAAAACCACGATCATCAATTTGCTGATGCGGTTTTATGATGTTGACAGGGGAGCAGTACTGGTGGACGGGCAGGATGTCCGGAATCTGACCCGGGATTCCCTGAGACGGGCGTATACCATGGTTTTGCAGGACACGTGGCTGTTTCATGGAACTATCTTCGAAAATATCGCATACGGAAAACCGGATGCAACCATGGAAGAGGTGGTGAAGGCGGCGAAAGCGGCAAGAATCCACTCCTATATTTCGAGACTGCCGCAGGGATATCAAACGATCCTTTCCGATAACGGAACCAGCATATCCAAGGGGCAGAAGCAGCTGCTGACCATTGCGAGGGCCATGCTGCTGGACGCCCATATGCTGATTCTGGATGAAGCCACCTCCAATGTGGATACGCAGACAGAGCAGCAGATCCAGGCGGCAATGCGGGAGCTGATGAAAGACAAAACCTGTTTTGTGATCGCCCATCGCTTGTCTACGATCCGGTCAGCGAATCATATTCTGGTGATGCGCGGCGGACAGGTAATAGAGCAGGGGACACATAAAAGCCTGATGGAAGCCGGCGGATTTTACCATCAGCTGTATCAGGCTCAGTTTGAAAGCGTATGATTACAGAATTATGCTTCTGTTACTTTGGTTTTGGCGATCATATCGTGTAGCGCCAGATGTTCTTTTGTTGCCAGTACGGTGACAAGGGAGATCAGCACGGGAACTCCAAGAGAATTTAATACTGCTTTTCCCAGTGCTTCGCGGATGAGCAGGGGCTTCCATGGCTTCGGCACATCTTCGCGGGGCACTGCCCGTATATGCATCAGCTTCTTCCCGATGGTCTTGCCGTCAAAGAGGACCGTACAGAGCACGGTGTAGCCCGCATAGAACAGAACGCACAGGACGGAGCCCATACGGCAGGCAGTGGCGAGAATGCTTACATTGTATTCTTCATGAGCGGAGACTACGAGATTCGGGTCGGGGTTCTTGTCCCGGAAGAGGTAGATCCCGTCCTCCGTATTCAGCGCGGTGTTCACATCCGCGGGAAGATCCAGGGCGAGGATCACCGCACCGGTCACCGGGAACGGCGTAAGCGGATAAGAGGGGTGCCAAAGGGCCCCGGTAAAGACGAACATGACGACCATCGCTGGGAAAACGGCAATGAGGCAGTCCAGTATATAAGCAACGCCCCGTCTCCATAAAGAAGCGTTGGAATAGGTTGAAGTTGATTCTGACATGTGTAAAGTCTCCTTTGTTTTTAATCTGTGTTTATTATACTGATTTTTGTGCAAATATGCAAATATTTCTTGATTTATTCTCAAAAAATGGGTAAAATAGCAATATACATAACAAATATTATTATAAGGAGGATATAACAAAATGCTACAAACTAAGACAGACTATCAGTTCTGGTTTTGCACCGGATCACAGGATTTATACGGAGACGAGTGCCTGCGTAAGGTTGCAGAGCATTCCGCTAAGATCGTAGAAGCGCTGAATGCATCCGGTAATTTACCGTTCGAGATAGTTTTGAAACCTACTTTAATTTCTCAGGCTGTCATCAGAAAGACGATGAATGATGCGAACAATGATCCGAACTGCGCAGGCGTGATCACCTGGATGCATACATTTTCACCGGCCAAGATGTGGATCCTGGGTCTGCAGGAACTGAGAAAACCGTTATGTCATCTGCATACGCAGTTTAACGAAGAACTTCCTTATGACACCATTGATATGGATTTCATGAACGAGAACCAGTCCGCGCACGGCGACAGAGAGTACGGTCATATTTTCAGCCGTCTGAACAAGCAGAGAAAGATCGTTGTGGGCCACTGGGCTGATGAAGCAGTTCAGAAGGAAGTGGGCGCATGGATGAGAACCGCCATCGGCGTGCTGGAGTCCAGCCATATCCGTGTCTGCCGTATCGCGGATAACATGAGAAATGTTGCCGTAACGGAAGGCGACAAGGTAGAAGCGCAGATCAAGTTCGGCTGGGAGATCGACGCTTATCCGGTAAACGAGATCGCAGAGTATGTGGCTGCGGTTCCGCAGAACGAGATCGACGCGCTGGTAGAAGAGTACTACAGCAAGTATAAGATCATTGACGAGGGCAGAGATCCGGCAGAATTCAGACAGCATGTTGCCGTACAGGCAGGAATTGAGATCGGTTTTGAGAAGTTCCTGACCGAGCGGGATTATCATGCGGTTGTTACGCATTTTGGCGATCTGGGCGCATTGAAGCAGCTGCCCGGCCTGGCAATCCAGAGACTGCTGGAGAGAGGCTACGGCTTTGGCGCAGAAGGCGACTGGAAGACCGCCGCTATGGTTCGTTTGATGAAGATTATGACTGCCGGAACTCCGAATGCGAAGGGTACCTCTTTCATGGAGGACTATACCTACAATCTGGTACCGGGTAAGGAAGGCATCCTGCAGGCGCATATGCTGGAGGTTTGCCCGACGATCGCGGACGGTGAGATCGGAATTAAGGTGAATCCGTTGTCGATGGGCGACAGAGAAGATCCGGCGCGTCTGGTATTTACTTCCAAGACAGGCCCTGCCGTTGCAACCTCTCTGATCGATCTGGGCAACCGGTTCCGTCTGATCATCAACGCTGTTGAATGCAAGAAGTGCGAGAAGCCGATGCCGAAGCTGCCGGTTGCGACCGCATTCTGGACGCCGATGCCGAACCTGAAGGTTGGCGCTGAAGCATGGATCCTGGCAGGCGGCGCGCATCATACCGCGTTCTCCTATGACCTGACTGTTGACCAGATGGTAGACTGGGCAGAAGCTATGGGTATTGAGGCCGTTGTAATTGATGAGAACACCAATATCAGAGATTTCAAGAACGAATTGAGATGGAACGCCATCGCTTACAAATAAGGAATGAATGCCAAGCCTGAGAGGTTTTCTTTCAGGCTTGGACTATACCATGCCGGAAGACGGCAACTTAAGAAATTGGAGGATTACCCGAATGAGTCTGGAAACAATTAAAAATGATATTTTAATGGGAAGAACCTGCCTGGGCATTGAATTCGGCTCTACCCGGATCAAGGCCGTTCTGGTAGATGACAACAATGTTCCCATCGCATCCGGAAGCCACGACTGGGAGAACCGGTATGTGGACGGCATCTGGACCTATACGCTGGAGGATATCTGGACCGGTCTGCAGGATGCCTATAAGAATATGGCGGATGACGTAAGAAATCAGTATGATATTGAACTGGAGACGATCGGCGCGATCGGATTCAGTGCCATGATGCACGGCTATATGCCGTTCAATAAAGAAGGCGAATTGTTAGTGCCGTTCCGTACCTGGAGAAATAATATTACGGAAGACGCTTCCAGCCGCCTGACAGAGTTATTTAATTATCACATTCCCCAGAGATGGAGCATCGCCCACTTGTATCAGGCGATCTTAAACGGAGAGCCGCATGTAAAGGACATTGATTTCTTTACTACGCTGGAGGGTTATATCCATTGGCAGCTGACCGGCGAGAAGGTGCTGGGGATCGGCGAGGCATCCGGTATGTTCCCGATCGATCTGGAGACAAAGGATTATAACGCGCGGATGATCAATCAGTTTGACGCGCTGGTCGCAGCCAAGGGATTTCCGTGGAAGCTGTCCGACCTGCTGCCCAAATCGCTGCTGGCAGGCGAATACGCCGGCAGACTGACCCAGAAGGGCGCGAAGCTGTTGGATCCGTCCGGAACTCTGAAAGCAGGGATTCCGCTGTGTCCGCCGGAAGGTGACGCGGGCACCGGTATGGCAGCTACCAACAGTGTTACCAAGCGGACCGGCAACGTATCTGCGGGTACTTCTGTCTTCGCTATGGTGGTATTGGAGAAGGAACTGGCGAATGTTTATGATGAGATCGATCTGGTTACCACGCCGACCGGCAATCTGGTTGCGATGGTACACTGCAATAACTGTACGTCCGATCTGAACGCATGGGTGAACCTGTTTAAAGAGTTTGCGGAATCCTTTGGCATAGAAGTGGATATGACCAAGCTGTTCCAGGTATTGTATACCAAGGCACTGGAAGGCGACGCGGAATGCGGCGGTCTGCTGGCTTACAACTATTTCTCAGGCGAGCACATCACAGGCTTTGAAGAAGGCCGTCCGCTGTTTGTCCGCACGCCGGAGAGCAAGCTGAATCTGGCAAACTTTATGCGAGTACATCTGTTTACCGCAATGGGCGCGTTAAAGACCGGTCTGGATATCCTGATCAAGAAGGAAGGCGTCGAGATGGATCGGATCACCGGACACGGCGGTCTGTTCAAGACCAAGGGCGTCGGACAGAACTTTATGGCGGCAGCCATGAATACGCCGGTTACCCTGATGGAGACGGCCGGAGAAGGCGGCGCATGGGGAATCGCTCTGCTGGCTTCTTACATGAAGAACAAGGAAGACGGAGAGACCCTGGATGCATATCTGGCAAATAAGGTATTCGCAGGTCAGGAAGGCGAGACGGTAGAGCCCGATCCCAAGGATGTCGCAGGCTTTGACGAATTCCTGTTACGTTATACCGCAGGGCTGCCGATTGAGCGTGCGGCGGTAGATTCTTTGAAATAATAACGGAGGTAGCTATGTTAGAACAATTAAAACAAGAGGTATATGAAGCGAATATGATGCTGCCCAAGTACGGACTGGTAACTTTTACCTGGGGCAATGTCAGCGCGATCGACCGGGAGTCCGGCCTGTTTGTCATTAAGCCGAGCGGCGTGGATTATGATAAGCTGACCCCGGATGACATGGTTGTTATGGATCTGAACGGCAACCGGGTAGAAGGCAGATATAAACCTTCTTCCGATACGCCTACGCATCTGGAGATCTATAAGGCATGGCCGGAAGTCGGCGGCGTGGTACATACCCACTCCTCTTACGCGACCAGCTGGGCGCAGGCGGGCAGAAGCATTCCCTGTTACGGTACGACACATGCGGATTATATGTATGGCGAGATTCCCTGTGTGCGCTGCCTGACGAAGGAAGAGATCGAAGGCGATTATGAGAAAAATACCGGTCTGCTGATCGTCAGTGAATTTGCCCGGATGGGCAAGGACCCGATGGCGGTTCCGGCCGTACTGTGCAAGAACCACGGCCCGTTCGCATGGGGCAAGGATGCGCATGAAGCCGTTCATAACGCAGTCGTATTGGACGAGGTTGCCAAGATGGCGTACCGTGCCGAGACGATCAACGCAAGAATCCAGCCGGCTCCGCAGGAACTGCAGGATAAGCACTACTACAGAAAACACGGTGCTAATGCGTACTACGGCCAAAACTAGGACTTGCAAAAACCCCTGTCAAAGGGTAAAATAAAACATAGATTTTTTAATCGAACGATATGAAAACAGGAGGAATCAGAAAATGAGATTTTTTGTGGACACAGCAAATGTGGAAGACATCAGAAAGGCAAATGATATGGGCGTGATCTGCGGCGTTACGACCAACCCGTCCCTGATCGCGAAAGAAGGCAGAGACTTCAAGCAGGTGATCGCGGAGATCGCTTCCATCGTAGACGGACCGATCAGCGGCGAGGTTAAGGCTACTACGACAGACGCGGAAGGCATGATCGCAGAAGGCATTGAGATCGCAGCAATCCATCCGAACATGGTTGTTAAGATCCCGATGACCGTAGAAGGTCTGAAAGCCTGCAAGGCACTGACCGCAAAGGGAATCAAGACCAATGTTACATTGATCTTTACCGCCGCTCAGGCTTTACTGGCTGCAAGAGCAGGCGCTACTTATGTATCTCCGTTCTTAGGAAGACTGGATGATATCTCTATGCCGGGTATTGATCTGATCCGTGCGATCTCCGATATTTTCGCAGTATCCGAAGGAATCACGACCAAGATTATCGCAGCTTCCATCCGTAACCCGATCCATGTGATCGACTGCGCGGAGGCAGGCGCCGATATCGCGACCGTTCCTTATAAGGTAATCGAGCAGATGACCAAGCACCCGCTGACCGATCAAGGAATCGCAAAGTTCCAGGCTGACTACAAGGCTGTATTTGGTGAATAAGAAAGGATAAGGGCACATGGATAAATTAGAACTTCAGAAGACTGCCAACGAGGTCCGCAAGGGCATCGTGACGGCGGTTCACAGTGCAAAAGCCGGACATCCCGGCGGCTCACTGTCTGCGGCAGATATTTTTACCTATTTATATTTTGAGGAGATGAACATCGACCCGAAGGATCCGAAGAAACCGGACAGAGACCGTTTCGTATTGTCTAAGGGCCACACCGCGCCGGGACTGTATTCCGTACTGGCGCAGAGAGGCTATTTCCCGGTTGAGGATCTGAAGACCTTACGTCAGCTGGGTTCCTATTTACAGGGACATCCGGATATGAAGCACATTCCGGGCGTGGATATGTCCTCCGGTTCTCTGGGACAGGGCGTTTCCGCGGCAGTCGGCATGGCGTTGTCCGCGAAGTTAAGCAATGAGGACTACAGAGTCTACACCCTGCTGGGCGACGGCGAGATCGAGGAAGGTCAGGTTTGGGAGGCTGCTATGTTCGCAGGCCACAGGAAGCTGGATAATCTGGTTGTCATCGTAGATAACAACAATCTGCAGATCGACGGCGCGATTTCCGATGTATGCTCCCCGTACCCGATCGATGAGAAATTCAAGGCGTTCAATTTCCATGTTATTAACGTGGACGCACATGATTTTGACGCTTTGAAAGCGGCATTTGACGAGGCAAGAGCGACCAAGGGAATGCCGACCGCGATCATTGCGAAGAGTACCAAAGGAAAGGGCGTTTCCTTTATGGAGAATAATGTATCCTGGCACGGCACCGCTCCGAATGACGAGCAGTATGCGGTTGCAATGGCAGATTTAGAGAAAGTAGGTGAAGCGTTATGTCAGAAGTAAAGAAGATTGCAACAAGAGAAAGCTATGGTAACGCTTTAGTGGAAATGGGCGCCAAATACGACAATCTGGTCGTACTGGACGCGGATCTGGCTGCCGCAACCAAGACGGGTACTTTTAAGAAAGTATATCCGGAGCGCCACATTGACTGTGGTATCGCCGAGTGCAACATGGTAGGCATTGCGGCAGGTCTGGCAACGACCGGCAAGATCCCGTTCGTCAGCTCCTTTGCTATGTTCGCGGCAGGACGTGCGTTTGAGCAGGTTCGTAACTCGGTCGGTTATCCGAAGTTAAATGTGAAGATCGGCGCGACGCATGCCGGAATTTCCGTCGGAGAAGACGGCGCGACCCATCAGTGTAATGAAGATATCGCGCTGATGAGAACGATCCCGGGCATGGTAGTGATCAATCCTTCCGATGATATAGAGGCAAAGGCAGCCGTTGCGGCGGCAATCGAGCATGACGGCCCTGTTTATCTCCGGTTCGGCCGGCTGGCAGTTCCTGTGATCAACGATAACCCGGATTACAAGTTTGAACTGGGCAAGGGCGTTTTATTAAAAGAAGGAAAAGACGTCACCATCGTAGCGACCGGTCTGTGCGTATGCGAGGCGGTAGAGGCTGCGAAGAAGCTGGCTGAGGATGGGATTGACGCGGAAGTGATCAATATCCATACGATCAAGCCGCTGGACGAGGATCTGATTGTTGCGTCTGCTAAGAAGACGGGCAAGGTTGTAACCGTTGAGGAGCATTCCGTGATCGGCGGCCTGGGCAGCGCAGTCTGCGACACGCTGTGCGCGAAAGCGCCGACCCCTGTACTGAAGGTTGGTATTCAGGATGTATTTGGCGAGTCTGGCGCGGCTGTGAAGCTGATCCATAAGTACGGACTGGATGCGGAAGGCATCTATGAGAAGGTAAAATCCTTCGTATAAAACAGATCATGAAAGAACCCGATTTCACAAACAATATCGTTCCGGCTCAGAGAAATTTTGCCGGTTCGGTATGTTTGCTGAAATCGGGTTTTTTTGATCGGGATTAAATTGATCTATGATAAGAATGTTAAAGTCAGATCATTCTTCAGAGGCATTCAGCGCGTCCAGCGCCTGCTTCAGGATATTGTGCACCTCGGACTCATCCAGGTGGGTGTACTCCGCCAGTTCTTCCAATGTGGGTTCCCGGCCCAGTTCTTTAGACAGATTGCGGGATGCTTCATCCAGATAGTTCGCCTGATCCGCCAGATGGCGGCTGATGCGTTCCGCGCCGATCTGCTCGTTAATGGCGGTCTGCATGCCGGCGGCAGCGGCACGGGTAATATACTGCTGAAATTCTTCTATGGAAACTGCGCCGTTATAATCGGGGATCGCCTGCATCATGGCCAGATTGCCCTCCTGGATCAGATCGCCTAAGGATACGCCCTTGCGGGTATGCGCGCGGGCAACCGTAACAACGAGAGACAAATGCGCTTCTGTCAGCAGGGAAACGGCCCGCGGTTTTTTCTCTTCGGTCTGCAGGTCGGCGATCGCAGCAAGCAGCGCGTCCGTATCATATACGGGCGCTTTTTTCAGGTCCGCATAGTACAGATCCAGGAATCTGCCTTCTTCCTTTTTGATATCGAAATCCTCCGGCAGCGTGTAGTCGTCTTTCGGGGCTTCCCGGCGGATGCGGGCGTCATGTACGCCGGCGACCAGGATCTTGTGATTCTTCAGATAGTCGTAGATTGGCGGATACAGGCTCTGGGACAGACCCAGCTCCGCAAAATGGGATTCTACGGTCTCTTTGTCTAATATATTGTCATTTTCGGCGGCAAGCTCCACCAGCTGCGCCAGTAAATCTTGAAATCTGCGTTTTTCATCCATAGCTCAAACTCCAATTCTTATGATGCAATCATTTTAGTATAGCGAAACCTGAATGTCAAGATTGTGAATTATTTGGGCCTAATCTTGACATCCCTTTCCGTAGGATTTAAAATAAGTCTATCTGAAAGGAAGGGAGTTTGCGTTGTGGCAGAGGAGAAAACAGAAGTAACAGACGAACAACCGGTTTTATTTGATGAGGAAAGCAAAAAAAAGAAAATATGGAGAAAGATACGGGGCAGTTTTTTCTGGCAGACCATGAAGCTGGCCCTGTTTTTGGTACTGCTGGCAAGTATAGGAGCCGGCTATGCGGTTATTGAGAAGAAGAGCGACCCGGCCGCAGTGGCCAATCAGTATCTGAGCGGTTATGTAAGCGGCAGAGCTGATCTGATCTATGATGTGATCAATTACGGCGACGGCAATCTGATGACGGTTGAAACGCTGCAGTCGGTTCTGCAGGAGGATGAGAATTTCGGCAAGGTTACCGCTGCGGAGCTGGGAGACTATGAGAAGACTGACGGCGGTGTCGTATATCAGGTTCCGTATGAAGATCCGGAGACCGGAGAAGAGAAGCATCTGGAGATTAAACTGATTAATGAAAACACTTCATTTTTCAATCTGATCAAAAAATGGAAGGTGGATTTCTCGGATCGGATCGTCCATACGGTAAAGATTCTGGTACCGGAAGGCTGTACGCTGTATGTGGACGGGCATGAAGGCATCAGCACGAAGAAGGAGACGGTCGGAGAGACCAATGCGGTCGCGTATTATGCCAACGCGATTTATAAAGGGATGCATCATCTTACCATCGGCTCTCCATATACGGAGCAGGTCACAGAGGATGTGGAGATTACGAGAAATGATACGGTACTGGAGTATCAGAAGGAGAAGATCGTTCCCAGACAGGATGCGGTTACTGCTCTGCAGGAGTTTCACAATGAGACGTTGTCCCAGCTGTACAAAACGGCTTCCGACTTCCGGCCGGTAAAAGAAGCCACGCCTCTGTTCCCGGCTGCCCTGAAGGACAAGGTATCCAAAGCGTATCAGGATATGCGGAATCAGCTTTACGGAGATGTGGTGAACGTACGGGAGGATTATGAAGTAGAGAAGCTGACGCTGGACGATCTGAAGATCGATTCGCAGAAAATGGAGGAAGCGGATCTGGCAAAGGTACGGTTTTCGGCTGTTATGCGTTACCGTACTGCGCGGAAGACCACTTTTTATGACGGCTATTCGCCCAGCTATGAAGGCGCTTATAAGGTGCAGGTGCTGTATCAGATCCGGATCAAACAGGATGGCGGTTACGAGATCACAGATATTAAATTTACCATGAAAGAAACGAAATGATCAGAGGATAGAGCGGAGGCATCATGTATTTACAGGATATCACTCCTTTTTTAGGAACCGGACAGAACAATGAGGCGGGAGAAGATCTCCGGACTTTTCTGGAAGCCTATGACCCGAAACGGTATGACAATCCCTGCAGTACCGTGGATATCGCGGTCGTGACCTGCAGCGGACAGCCGGAGCGGTTTCAGATCTTGCTGATCCGGAGGAAGAATCATCCCAGTATCGGGATGTGGGCGCTGCCCGGCGGTTTTGTGGAGATGCGGGAAGATCTGGAAACGGCAGCCGCGCGGGAGTTGGAGGAAGAGACTTCCGTTACCGGCGTTCCGCTTGTACAGATTAAGACGTATGGAGCCGTAGAACGGGACCCGCGGACTCGGATCATTACGGTACTGTATCTGGCGCTGCTTCGCAGGGAGCAGGTAGCGGCTTTGGCCGGAGACGATGCGGCGGATGCGCTGTGGTATGATGTGCGGCTGGAAAAACAGTCGGAGCAAGGAGAAACTTCTCAATATTTGCTGACGCTTACCAATGCGGAGCGCGGGATCACCCTGCAGGCGCTTGTAGAGAATACCGTGCGGCAGATGGAATATATCCGAACCCGTGACAGCAAGGTAATCGACACCGGCGGCATTGCCGGGGATCACGCGGCGCTGATCACGGATACCTTATTGTTTCTATCGGATGCGAAAAACAATTCAGGAATGGAGTAACTATGGCAACGAAGAAGACTTTTGTAATAGGACATAAAAACCCGGATACGGATTCTGTCTGTTCCGCGATCGCTTACGCTTATCTGAAGAATCAGCTGGCGGAAGAGGGAGAGCAGTTTATCCCGAAGCGGGCTGGAGAGATCAATGAAGAGACCAGATATGTGCTGAAACGGTTCGGCATGAAAGCGCCGGACTATATTTCTGATGTTTCTACCCAGGTAAGGGATATTGAGATCCGTAAAACAAAGGGCGTTTCCCGCACAATCTCATTGAAGGAAGCCTGGAACCTGATGAAAGAAAACGGTTCCGTCACGCTGCCGATCATTCGTTCCAAGCATCTGGAAGGCGTGATTACTACGGAAGATATTGCCAAGGCATATATGGATGTCTATGACAATACGATCTTATCCATGGCGCATACGAAATTTTCCAATATTGTACGGACTCTGGACGCCCAGCTGATCGTAGGGGATCAGGAAGCGTATTTTACAAAAGGGAAAGTGCTGATCGCCGCCGCCAATCCGGATATTATGGAAGAATATATTGAACCCGGCGATCTGGTGATCCTGGGGAACCGGTACGAAACCCAGCTCTGCGCCATTGAGATGCAGGCGGGCTGTATTGTGGTCTGCGACGGCGTGAAGGTTTCAAAAACGATCCAGAACCTGGCGGCGGAGCATAACTGTACGGTGATCGGTACGCCGCATGATACTTTTACGGTGGCGCGTCTGATCAATCAGAGTATGCCGATCAGTTATTTTATGTGCCGGGAAGATCTGATCACCTTTACGCTGGAAGACTTTACCGAGACCGTGAAGAATGTAATGGCGAAAAAGCGGCACCGCTATTTTCCGATTCTGAATAAAAAAGGCGAATATATCGGGATGATGTCAAGACGGAACCTGCTGAACGCGGAGAGAAAGCAGATCATTCTGGTGGACCACAATGAAAAGAACCAGGCGGTGGACGGGATCGAAGAAGCGCAGATTGTGGAGATCATCGACCATCACAGACTGGGAACCGTGGAGACTATGACGCCGATCTACATGCGCAACCAGCCGTTAGGCTGTACGGCGACCATTATTTATCAGATGTTTCAGGAGAAGGGCATAGCGATTCCACCGGAGATCGCCTCGCTGCTGGTATCGGCGATCATTTCCGATACTCTGATGTTCCGCTCCCCTACCTGTACCCAGGTGGACCGGCAGGCGGCGGAGGCGCTGGCAAAGATTGCCGGCGTGGAGATCACAGAGCTGGCGGAGCAGATGTTTAAAGCGGGCAGCAATCTGTCCTCCAAATCGGCGGAAGAGATCTTTTATCAGGATTTTAAGAAGTTTTCCATGGACGGACTGAATTTCGGGATCGGACAGATCAGCTTTGTCAGCCGGGAGGAACAGGAAGCGATCAAGAAAAAGATGCGGGAGTATCTGGACCACGCAGGAAAGATCGACGATATCGACACGATTTATTTTATGCTGACAAATATCCTGGATGAAACCTCGGAGATTATCTATGTGGGAGATCAGGCGGAAGCCCTGCTGGAAGAAGCCTTTGGGAAAAAGAGCGAAAACGGACAGCTTGTGCTGGAGGGCGTAGTGTCCCGGAAGAAGCAGTTTTTGCCCAAGCTGATGGCGGCGATCCAGAATTAGGAGCGGCAGGCGAACAGTTGAAACTGGAGGAAATTATGGCAAGACAGGTTTGGAAACCGGGCAATTTATTATATCCCGTACCGGCAGTGATGGTGAGCTGCCAAAGACCGGGAGAGCGGCCCAATATTATTACCATTGCATGGGCGGGTACGATCAACAGCGATCCGGCGATGGTATCGATATCCGTGCGGAAGGAACGCTATTCGCACGATATCATAGCGGAAACGGGGGAATTTGTGATCAATCTGGTCACAAAGGATCTGCTGTTTGCGGCGGATTACTGCGGCGTAAAATCCGGCGCCGTTACGGATAAATACCGGGAAATGAAATTGACGCCGTTCCGTTCGGAGACAGTGTCTGCGCCGGGGATCGCGGAGAGTCCGGTCAGTCTGGAATGTAAAGTGAAGCAGTGCATGGAATTGGGCAGCCACGATATGTTTCTGGCGGAGATCACGGCGGTCACGGCAGACGAGCGTTATATGGATGAAAGTGGAAAATTTGAGTTAAACAGCACCGGACTGGTGGCTTATTCTCACGGCGAGTATTTTGAACTGGGAGAGAAGCTGGGCAAGTTCGGGTATTCAGTTCGGAAAAAACAGAACATAGAAAAATAGGACATATATGGAACGGATCATTTTTCATATCGATATCAATTCGGCGTTTTTAAGCTGGACGGCGGTAAAACGGCTGGAGGAGGGCGCGGATACGGATATCCGGGAGATTCCGGCGATCATCGGCGGGGATCAGGAAAGCCGGCACGGGGTTGTGCTCGCGAAATCGGTGCCTGCCAGACGTTATGGGATCAAAACCGGAGAACCGGTAGCTGCCGCGCTGAAAAAGTGTCCGGGGCTTCTGGTCTTTCCGCCGGAGCACGACTATTATCATGAGCAGAGCAGGAGGTTTATCGAACTGCTCCGCCGGTATACGCCGGATATTGAACAGGTCAGCGTAGACGAATGTTATCTGGATTTTACTCCGATCGCGGGAAATTTTCTGTATCCGGACGGCAGCAGGATGCGTCCCGAAGAGGCGGCGAGAATCCTGGCGGACCGTATTTATGCGGAACTGAAATTCACGGTAAACGTGGGAATTTCCAGCAATAAGCTGCTGGCAAAAATGGCCTCGGATTTTGAAAAGCCCAATCGGGTCCACACCCTGTTTCCGGAGGAAATCCCGGAGAAAATGTGGCCGCTGCCGGTGGGCGATCTGTTTATGGTAGGCAGTTCCAGCGTACAGGGACTTTATAATCTCGGGATCCGGACGATCGGAGAACTGGCCAATACGCCGGTGGAGATCCTGGAAGCGCATTTTAAAAGCCACGGCAGAGGAATGTGGGAATTTGCCAACGGGATGGATGAAAGCAAAGTCCATGCGGAACCGGAGGAGATGAAGGGCGTCGGAAATTCGGTTACTTTGCCGAAAGACGCGGTTACAACGGAGGAAGCCGAGGTTGTTTTACAGCGGCTGGCGGACAAGGTGGCGGAACGGCTCAGACGGTACGGGAAAAAGGCGGGTATGGTCAGCGTGGAGATCAAATACGCGGATTTTACCAAAGTATCTCATCAGACCATGATTGAACCGCCTACCGATGTGGGAAAGAAGCTGTATGAAACAGGCTGCAGACTGTTTGAAAAGCTATGGGACCGCAGACCGATCCGGCTGCTGGGACTTCGGACTGCCCGGCTGACAGAACCCGACGCGCCCAGCCAGCTGTCTATTTTTGACTGGGCTGATTCCGGCGAGGGGCCGGAGGCTCGGAGAAGACCGGACGCCGACCGGCAGCGGAAACTGGAGGTCGCGCTGGACGCGCTCCGCGGCAAATACGGGAAAGATATTGTGAGACGCGCGGACAAGCTGGAAATGCTGCGGGAAGAAACACCGGAGAGAGGATTTCACGGACATGGAAAAGAATAATATTATTTTGATCGGGATGCCCGGCGTGGGAAAGAGTACGGTCGGCGTCGTAGTGGCAAAAATTCTGGGGTATCGGTTCGTCGATTCAGATCTGGTGATTCAGGAGACAGAGCACCGGCTGCTGCATGAGATCATTGCGCAGGAAGGCGTTGACGGATTTATTGAGATAGAAAACCGGGTCAACGCCGCGCTGGAAGCGGAACGCTCTGTGATCGCCACCGGCGGCAGCGTGGTCTACGGAAAAGAGGCCATGGAACATTTGCGGAGCATTGGCACGGTGGTTTATCTGAAGCTGGAATACGAAGAATTGCGGAACCGGCTGGGCGACCTGAAATACCGGGGCGTTGTTATGCGGGACGGACAGACCCTGTCGGATCTGTACCGGGAACGCAGTGTCTTATATGAAAAATACGCGCATATTACAGTGGAGGAAATCGGAAAGAGTATTGAAGAGACGATACAGGCAGTGATACAGGCATTGGGATAGGGAAGCGGAAGCCCATTCTCATCCGGAAGATACCAAACGCATAAATATTACAAAAGTGTTAAAAATAAAATTGTAATAGATATGGAGGTATCACCGATGAGAGTGGGGCATTTTTTTTCCTGTCATAAAAAGAGAATTCTGGGTATTTTGCTAAGCACCGCCTTTTTCATTGGAAATTTCGGGATGGGACAGAATCCCGGACTGCATGCGGATGAAAAGCGATCGGAAACTGCCGTGGCTGCGGAGGAAAGCGCCGAAAATGATGCGGGACAGGCCCTTATGGAAACCAGACAGAAAGCCATGGCGAATGTTCTGGCGGCGGCCGCAGCGCTTCCGCGTCCCAAAACCGTAATCCGGGAAGTCGAATATCAGTGTGGGACGGAATATGTAGAGGTGGATTTTCTGTATCAGGGAGAGAAAAAGGTGGTGCAGAAGGCAAAAACGGGGATCAAGGCGGTCACGGAACGGGTTGTTTTTCAGAACCAAACGGAGCTCAGCCGGGAACAAATCTCCGAAAAGATCATTGTGGAGGGGTGGCCGGAGGTCATTGCTATAGGAACGAAGGAGCGGCCGGCGTATATCCGGCCGATCGAGGGCGGAGTCACGAGCTCTTATTTCGGGCCCTGCTGGGGAGAATTCCATCTGGGACATGACTGGGCGATCCCTTTGGGCAGCGAAGTTATGGCGTCGAGGGACGGTATTGTAGAGGAAGCGCAGTGGAATGATTCCTATGGTTATTATATTCTGATCGACCATGGAAACGGATATGAGACTCGGTACGCGCATTTAAGCGAGATGCTGGCTGCGGTCGGACAGGCCGTGAAGCAGGGAGAAGTGATTGCGCGCAGCGGCAGTACCGGAAACAGTACGGGTCCGCATTTGCATTTTGAAGTTTTACGGGACGGTACACAGGTTGAACCGCTGGATTTTGTAAAAGAATAATACGGCAGCCCAATTTTAGTATAGACAAACAGAAGATTTGTGATATAATGAATAAGATGTCACGGATCTTACCGTGGACAACAGCTATTGAGGTGTATGATGGAGAGATACATTATAAGAGGTGGAAAGTCACTGCAGGGTGAGGTTGAGATCGGGGGAGCTAAGAATGCCGCTCTGCCTATACTGGCAGCCGCTATTATGGCAGATGAGACGGTACTCTTGGAGAACTTGCCGAATGTCAGTGACGTGAATGTACTGCTGCAGGTGATTACAGAGATTGGCGCAACCGTAGAACGGATCGACGCGCATACGGTTAAGATCAACGGCAGTACGATTTCCGATCTGACGGTGGATAATGACCAGATCCGGAAGATCCGGGCTTCCTATTATCTGCTTGGCGCATTGGTCGGGAAGTATAACGAAGCGCATGTGGCGCTGCCGGGCGGGTGCGATATCGGCAGCCGCGCCATAGATCAGCATATCAAAGGGCTGAAGGCGCTTGGTACGAATGTGAAGATCGAACACGGAATGCTGTCGGCGAAGACAGCGCATTTGAGAGGAAATCATATTTATCTGGACGTGGTTTCCGTAGGAGCGACGATCAACATTATGCTGGCGGCAGTGAATGCCAACGGGAATACGATCCTGGAGAATGCCGCGAAGGAGCCGCATATCGTAGATGTGGCGAATATGCTGAACAGCATGGGCGCGAATATCCGCGGTGCAGGTACGGATGTGATCCGGATCAAGGGCGTCCCGAAGCTGCACGGAACGGAGTATTCCATTATTCCGGACCAGATCGAGGCAGGGACCTTTATGATGGCGGCAGCGGTTACCCATGGAGATGTGCTGATTCACAATGTGATCCCCAAGCATTTGGAGGCGATCACAGCGAAGCTCAACGAGATGGACTGCAGGGTGATCGAATATGATGACGCGGTACGGGTCATCGGAGCGGAACATTTGCGCAGCACCCATGTCAAGACTTTGCCGTATCCCGGTTTTCCGACGGATATGCAGCCGCAGATTTCTGTTGCGCTTGCGCTTGCGAACGGTACCAGTATTGTGACCGAGAGTATTTTTGAGAGCCGTTTCCGGTATGTAGATGAGATCGTCCGGATGGGAGCCAATGTGAGAATGCTTGATAACACGGCAGTGATCACAGGAGTTCCGGCATTTACCGGCGCCGAAGTGGCAGCACCGGATTTGCGGGCAGGCGCCGCGTTGGTGATCGCGGGACTGGCGGCGCAGGGCTATACCGTGGTAGAAGATATCGTATATATCCAGAGAGGATACGAAGAATTTGATAAAAAGCTGCAGCAGCTTGGCGCGGAGATTTCCAGAGTGGAGACGGACCGGGATATCGAGAAGTTCAAGCTGAAGGTAGTGAGTTAAATACAATCAAGTTAATAACCTTTATTCAGAGTGATGGAGATACATAGGATCTGTGAAGTCACGGCAACCCCGCATGCGGAAGGTGCCAACCTGAGCGAATGAGATTCGAGCAATAAGGGCGCATTATCAGAGAAACGATAAGGGACCCGTTTTGCGAGTTCCTTTTTTGCATTTTAATTGAGTTTAGAGGAAAGGAAGATACAAATGGAAAAGCGATTATTTACATCCGAATCCGTAACCGAAGGACATCCCGATAAGATCTGCGATCAGATTTCCGACGCCATTCTGGACGCGCTGCTGGAACAGGACCCGATGAGCCGGGTTGCCTGTGAGACCCTGACAAACACCGGTTTTGTAATGGTAATGGGAGAGATTACGACCCGGGCCAATGTGGATTACGCGCAGATCGTACGGGACACCGTGCGGGAGATCGGCTATGACAGTTCCGAAAAGGGATTTGACGCCGATACCTGCGCCGTGATGGTAGCGCTGGATAAGCAGTCGCCGGATATCGCCATGGGCGTGGATCAGGCGCTGGAAGCAAGAGACGCGGAGTCTGTGATGTCGGATGCGGAGATTGAGATGATCGGAGCCGGTGATCAGGGAATGATGTTTGGTTATGCGACAGACGAGACGGACAGCTATATGCCGTACTCCATCGCGTTGGCACATCAGCTTGCCCTGAAGCTGACGGAAGTGCGAAAGAACGGTACGCTGCCTTATCTGCGTCCGGACGGCAAGACACAGGTGACGGTGGAATATGATGAAAACGGAATGCCGGTCCACCTGGACGCGGTAGTCTGCTCCACTCAGCATGACGCCGGGGTAACGCAGGAACAGATCCACGAAGATATCCGCAGGTATGTGCTGGATCCGGTATTGCCGAAAGAACTGGTTGATGAAAATACAAAATACTTTATCAATCCTACCGGACGCTTTGTCATTGGCGGTCCGGCGGGCGACAGCGGTTTGACCGGAAGGAAAATTATCGTAGATACATACGGTGGATATGCCCGTCACGGCGGCGGCGCGTTTTCCGGCAAGGACTGCACGAAAGTAGACCGCAGCGCGGCTTACGCGGCGCGGTATGCGGCGAAGAATCTGGTAGCAGCCGGTTTTGCGAAACGGCTGGAGATCCAGCTTTCTTATGCGATCGGTGTGGCGCAGCCGACGTCTATTATGGTGGATACCTTTGGAACCGGCGTTATTCCGGACGAAGAGATCGTAGCTGTGATCCGAAAGCATTTTGATCTGCGGCCGGCAGGTATTATCCGGATGCTTAATCTGCGCAGACCGATCTATCAAAAGACAGCGGCGTACGGACATTTCGGAAGAACCGATGTGGAACTGCCGTGGGAAGCGCTGGATAAGGTAGAAGAACTGAAAGCGGAACTGCAGGCATAAGGTTAGTCCGGATCAGCCGAAACAGCGTCCGGCTGCGGATGTTCCGTAATTGAAAAAGTCATAGTTTGCCCATTGGGATGTGTGAAGGTCAGCGAACAGGCGCACAGCTCCAATGGGCATTTTTGATCGGGCGCGCCGTATTTGGTGTCTCCCACGATAGGATAGCCCAGATGAGACAGCTGTGCCCGGATCTGATGAAAGCGTCCTGTGAACAACTGAATGTCAAGCAGTGATACCGGCTGTCCGTTCCGTTCACTGTGCCCGATACAGCGGTAAGCGAGCCGTGCCGGTTTGGCGTTTGCCCGGTTTCCGTCTTTTGACGCAGAACTGCCTGCAGCGATGCGGGCACTGCGGCTGCGCTTGTCATGGATCAGAAAATCCTCTAACAGATGAAAGCTGCCGTCTTTGCCGTCAACGGGCAGTGTACCGTAAACGGCGGCCCGGTAGCGCTTCTGCATTTTGAGGCTTCCGGCGTCGGAAACCTGTCTGCTCAAAAAGCCGGCGGCAGCAGGCGTTTTCCCATATACCAAAATCCCTTCCACAGGCTTATCCAGACGGTGTACCACGCCTACATAAGGGATCTGTCCGCTGTCAGTCTGTCCGGAAGCCGCCAGGTGATTGCGGATCAGGCTGACCATATCCGGCAAAAAGGAACGATCTGCCTGCGCTGCGATCCCGGCGGGCTTGTGACATACAATGATCTCTTGGTCTTCATATAGAATATCAGGCTGCATTCGCTGTTTTCTCCCTGTAGCATAGAATGAAAAAGTAAAAACTGGTTATAGTATACGGAGAAACCGGAAATTTGTAAAGAACACTTTTATAAAGGATTTCAGGATGGGAAAACGGCAGATCAGCATAAAATGGAAGGTATGGTTTTGGACGCTTGGAGCAGTTCTGGGTGTCTGGATTTTTTTTGCCTTCGGTATGCCTGTTTTATGGCCGATCCTGCTGGGGTACGCGCTGGCCTGCATTGTCCGTCCGATGGTCTATTGGCTGGAAACGCACTGGCATATCAAGCGGCAGATCGCGATCGTGGTATTGCTGTTTCTGCTGCTTTCTATTCTGATCACGGCGGTGGTTTGGCTGGTCGGGACGACTGTCAGGCAGCTGCTTGTGCTGCTGGACCATACGGATCAAATGCTTGCGATGCTGTCTGAAATGGGAAACGGGATCTGTGATTGGGTGAGCCGCTGGTTTCCCGTTTCGCCGGAGCAGTGCAGACAGTGGCTTGACAATGCAGTCGGACAGATCGGAAAACAGAGCGGAGATGTGGGGCAGATTACCGGCCATGCCGCCCGCATTGTAAATATAGTCGGCAGTCTGATCGTAGACGGCGTCCTGGCGTGGATCACGGCCTATTTTTTTGCCAGGGATAATGAAAAGATCGGGGAGTGGAGAAAACGTTTTCTCTACCGGGATGAAGTCAATCTGATCTGTCACCAGTTGAAGGTGGCGCTGGTCGCTTACTGTAAAAGCCAGCTGACGCTCTGGGGACTGATATCCGTTACCTGCGTGATCGGGCTGTGGCTGCTGGGAAATCCCTATTGTCTGCTGTTAGGGCTGGGAACCGGCATTCTGGACGCGATTCCCTTTATCGGAACCGGCGTTGTCTTTGTCCCCTGGGCGATCTTTTGTTTTGCTCAGGGCGATCTTTATCAGGGGATCGGACTGACAATCCTGTTTTTAATCACATATTTTATCCGGGAACTGCTGGAACCCCGCCTGATGGGAAATGGGATGGGAATTTCCTCCTTCGCCAGTCTGCTGGCGATCTACATCGGGTTTCAGATTTTCGGACTGTTCGGGATCTTCTACGGCCCTGTCGCCTATGTCCTGATCGTAACAATCGTAAAAGAAGCCTGCAATCTGCCCAGATTATAAAGAAATTACCTTGTCAAATAGAATTGAATGTTGTAAAATGGAAACGCATTTCAAAGCGGAAAATGGAGTATCTGATACGAAAGTGAGAGTATAAGGGAAATGGTTTTCAGCAGTCTGTTATTTTTGTTCCGGTTTTTAGCGATCGTGCTGCCGCTTTATTTTATTGTACCGAACCGCATGCGGAACCTGGTCCTGTTTTTAGCCAGCCTGGTATTTTACGCATGGGGCGAACCGGTCTACGTGGTATTGATGCTGTTTTCCACGGTTGTGGATTATACCAGCGGCAGAATGGTAGCGAGAAATCTGGAGCGCGGAAACCGGGGGAAAGCCAGAATCTTTGTAGCAATTTCCATGGTCGTGAATCTGAGTCTGCTGGGCTTTTTCAAATATGGGGATTTTATTATTGAAAATATCAATGCCGTATTCGGTACCCGGATCGGCGCTATGAATCTGGGACTTCCGATCGGGATTTCCTTTTACACCTTTCAGACTATGTCCTATACGGTAGACGTATATCGGGGCGACGCGAAGGTTCAGAAAAATATCATCTCGTTCGGCGCTTATGTGGCGCTGTTCCCGCAGCTGATTGCGGGTCCGATCGTGCGGTTTCAGACCATTGCGGAGCAGCTGAATCACAGGATCCACACGATGGCGCAGACCTCTTACGGGATCACCCGGTTTATGACCGGATTGGGGAAGAAGGTGCTGCTTGCCAACAACATCGGGCTTGTATGGACGGAGATTTCCGCGATTGCGCCGGAAAACCTGAGTATGCTGACGGCCTGGATCGGCATTATCGCCTTTTCTCTGCAGCTGTATTTTGACTTTTCCGGTTACTCGGATATGGCGATCGGTCTGGGAGAGATTTTCGGCTTTCATTTTCTGGAAAATTTCAACTATCCCTATATGTCCCGCTCCATTACGGAATTCTGGCGCAGATGGCATATTTCCCTGGGAACGTGGTTCCGGGAGTATGTATACATACCGCTTGGCGGAAACCGGAAAGGAAAGGGACGGCAGATATTTAATCTCGCGGTCGTATGGTTTTTGACCGGACTGTGGCATGGCGCCTCCTGGAATTTTGTGATCTGGGGCCTGTATTTCTGCGTGCTTCTCATATTGGAAAAGCTGTTTTTATTAAAAGTGCTGGAACGGATTCCGGCTGTGTTCGGCCATATTTACACGCTGTTTCTGGTCGTGATAAGCTGGGCGATCTTCTCCTATAACGATATGACGGACGGGGCGGCGTATATCAAAACCATGTTCGGCATGGGAACCGGCGGCCTGACGGATGAGCGGGGACTGTATCTGCTGATGAGCAACGCGGTGCTGTTTGTGATCCTGATCGTGGCGGCAACGAACCTTCCGTCCAAGCTGATCGGCAGGCTGTTCGCGCCTGAAACGGAGAATCCGGACCGGGCGGCAGCAGTAGAAGCGGGAACCGGCGTATATGGGGAGCGAAAGTATCAGGTAGTCTATACGATTCTGCAAAGCGTGTTTATTGTCGGGATCTTTCTGTGGGCGACGGCTTATCTGGTGGATTCTTCCTTTAATCCGTTTTTGTATTTCCGGTTTTAGAAAGGGGTGTGCAGCGTATGAAAAAGAAAATCCTGCAGACGATCCCGGTCGTGTTATTTCTGACTATGATCTTTACGCTGGCGGTCTGGTCTCATTTCAAACCGGATGAAGCGATCTCGGAGCTGGAAAACCGAACGCTTGCGGATATGCCGGAATTTACCTGGGCGTCTCTGATGGACGGCAGTTTCGGCTCCGCTTATGAGACGTATCTCTCCGATCAGTTTGTAATGCGCGGTATGTGGATTTCTTTGAAATCAAGTGTAGAAGCTGCGCTTGGCAAACAGGATATCAAGGACGTATATCTGGCGGACAACGACTATCTGATCCGTCGCTATACGGATGCGGATTTTGACGCGGAAACCGTAGATAAGAATATTGCGGAGCTGTGTAAATTTGTGAAGAATACGACGTTGGAGCTGGGCGAGGATCATGTGAAGGTGGTAATGATCCCGACGGCCGCCGCAGTTTTAACCGACTATCTGCCTGCGCACGCGACGCAGTTTGACGAGGCCGCTGTGATCGCCCGCCTGAAGGACGGCATGGCGGTTGACAATCTGGTAGATACCACAGATACGCTGAAGGCGCACAGCGGGGAATATATTTATTTTAAAAATGATCATCACTGGACGGCGCTGGGCGCTTACTACGGGTATGCGCAGTGGGCGGACAGCTGCGGCATTACGCCCATGGCATTGTCGGATTTCCAAAAGGAGACCGTGACAGAAGATTTTTACGGCACCAATCAGTCCCGGATCGTATACGGCAGGAGCCCGGATTCCATTGACATTTATCAGGCGGAGGGGATCACGTACCGACTCTCTTATGACCGGATGCTGAATCAGGCGGAGACTGTGTCGGATACGCTGTACGCGAGAGCAAATCTGGAGAAGAAGGATCAATATACGATATTTCTGGACGGCAATCACGCCATTGTGGATATCGAGACTTCCGTGAAAAACGGCAAGAGCCTGCTGGTGGTCAAGGATTCCTACGCTCACGCCATGCTGCCGTTTATCGTCAATCATTTTGAACATGTGACTGTAGTGGATACCCGGTATTATAATCTGGGCGTACAGTCTCTGGGAATACAGGAAAATTATACAGATGTGCTGGTGATCCACAATACGGCGAAATTTATGCTGGACGCCACAGCTTTCATGTTAAATGTGTAATACAGCGGAACGATCCGCAGAAATCGGATGAGGAAGAGGAGTTTTCCGTGAAGAAAAGAATTTTAGCTTACCGCAGATCGATTGACGGTCTGCTTGCCAAGGCAGATCCGGCGACAGACTGGAAAACGGTATTAAAAAGACATCTGGATCAGATCGCGTTTTTCCAGCATGAAAGGCTGGTACATTTAATTGTAACAGCCTTAGTTGCTGTGTTGTGTATGCAGTGTGTGGGGATCGCCCTGATTGCGGAATTTTTCACTATGCTGATTCCGGCGCTGCTGCTCCTCGTCCTGCTGGTTTTCTATATCGCGCATTATTATCTGCTGGAAAATGAAGTGCAGAAGCTGTACGGTCAGTATGACCGGATCCTGGAGCTATCGGTTCAGTCCCGTACCGTTATCACGGCAGAAACCGCTTTGCCGCAGTCCTAAAGTTCAAATATCAAAAGTAAGCGTCCGTTCCAGTCGTCCGGCGCATAGTCGGACAGGGTAACCTGAAAAGACGAAAGGTCCGCTTCTATAGTCCGATCTGCCGATTTTCCGGAGCCAAACGGCAGGACGGAATCCCGTTTCTGATCATAGATTCCCCCATGAAATAACACCGAATCCGTATAACCAGGCGTAATTTGTTTTCCCGCGGCTACTGTAAGCATGTTCCTGACGAATGAGCGCTGCATCGCCGGGCGATGCAGGTTCCGGATCCGGATTTCCGACTGTGGCGCTGCTGTCATTGATTTCCAGGTAGATAACGCCGTTTGCCGATATTGTTCCGTTCCATGAAAACGGTTCTGCCTGAGAGTAGGGCATAGATTCCGCCGGAATCAGTTCCTCTGTCGGATTCGCCGGATAGCTGTTGTTCTGACTGTCGATCCGGTATATAGTGCAGATGCCGGAAGCAAAGGGCAGCGACGCAAGATCCAGCGTTACCGACTGTTCCTTCGGCGACTTGCTCCATACGACGACAGAAGCGCGGTGCGCGTCGGCGGAAGCCATACCGCGGATCCGGCCCGATGAGACGGTAAGCGGATAGCGGTCGACAGGCATACGGGCATACACGGCAAATGCCTGATATGCCGCTTTTTTATGTCCCTGTGTATCGACAACGCCCAGAGCGTCGACGCCGGATTCCAGAAATTGGGCCCAGGATACGGTTTCCCGGATCTGCAATCCAAGCAGTGGACGGGCCTCCGACAACAGCGTCGGGATCGCCTTTCCGGATGCCGCGCGCGCCATATGCGTAAAGGTCGCAGTAATCCTTCCAGCTGCCGGTGTAAAACATATCGCTGCGCCCCATGCTCAGTTCAATACGCAGGGATTCCGCATCCAGATCCGCAATCGCGCCGATCTGGCGCTCCGTCAGATTCAGGGAAACCAGACCTGAGTCGAACATTCCGAATTTCTTCACGAGCGGCGCGCCGCTTCGATGGGAAGCTTGTCAATATTAAGTTGTTGTTATGGATAGGTTGTATAAATTTTAAAGTAATATTTGTGAAGTTTTCCAAATTGACAGGATAATTTGAGAAAATTATAATTAATTTAAGAACATAGATTCATAAGAACAGAAAGGAGGGAAAACTATGGAACATTGGAAATTGAAAGCCTTGATAATTATCGGTGCGTATTTTTTATTAGGACGAAATTTGATGTCTGTGTATGCGTCGAGCAGTGAAATGACGGAATTAGAAATGTGTGCTGCCGGAATAGCGACAGAATATGAAGAAAAAAAGATTGACGTAAACAGTATGAGCACTCAACCAATGTCAACTCTTACACTAACAGATGGCACATATTACATGAGCAATTTTATGGAAGGAGGATATCTTTATTGTGCGGCACCGCCGATAGGCAGAAGAACAACGATAGCGGCATCGGGAAAGAAAATTCAGTGGATATTAAATCTGCAAAGTAACGGATATTATACGGTCAGAGAGGCTGAGCATGGGGCTTTTTTGGAATGTGGTAATGGGACGACACCTGTTCTGTCATATTCAGGAGATGTATTGACTTCAGGAAGGGCATACTGGAAAATTACAGTTACTGGATCGGGATGTCGGATTTATAGTAAAAATACGGGAAAGTATTTAAAATTGAATGCAATTGGCAGTTTATCATCTGCGAATCTGTCATTGACCAGCACTATTAGTGATGCGATTATCTGGCGTGTGATTAATGTGAATCAATACGGTAATAGCAGTGCTTATACCTACCGGGAATTAAGTAGCTATAGCACCACTGTGCAAACAGTAAATATGGGACAGTCAGGTAAGGTTACAACGACGCTGGTTCCATCAGCAAAAACACTCTGGACGAAAAGTACAGATTTTTCTTACCTGGATCAAGCAATAAAGACAGGATACTATTATTCAATAAATGCAGACGGGAGCTATAAAGCAATCTTACCTGCATATACGAAATTAAAAGTGATTCATAAAGTGACGGGACTTACTAAGATAATCAATATACCAATTAAAGCAAAGGCTTCTTTGATTGGAGTTGTTCCTAGTGATAGTGGTGAACGGGGAAGCGGAATTTTGACAGGAAAGGAGATATTGGAGGGAGCAGGAAAAATACCGATTAATTATCAGTATAGAGATTCTTTTAATGTTGAAGAGATAGCAAATGCTATGATAAGCTCAGAGTTGTTTATATTTCGTGGACATGGAAGATATGATCATATTGTTATAGGAGAAGATGCAGCAATTTACTTTATCTGCAATAATTTACCGGATTTATCCGAAGGCTCTTCCAAAATTGTTGCATATGTAGCATGTCTGACTGCCGACCCCGAAAAAGAAAATACAATTGCGGAGATGACAAACAAAAGAGGCGCAACGGCTACAATCGGATTTACAGATACAATTAAGCGCTCAAAAGCGAATCTTTGGGCAAAAGAATTTATTGATTCCTGCCAGAAGGGATGTACTGTGCAGCAGTCGGTTGTAAACGCACAACAGTTTTCAGGGATCAATACGGCAAAAATATTTGGAAATGCGGGATATGTATGGAGGTGAATTTATGGCAACATGGGAAAAGTAGCTGATTGCGGGATTGATTCTGTTGGTTTTGACCAGCTGTTTGTTTATCCCTAAAACCGAATACAAAAATGTAACCGGACATGAGGTATACTGGCTTCAGGGCAATTGGAATTTGATTTAGATAAGGAATCGAGGATATGGCGAAAGAATTTATATCCAGGTTTCAAGAAGAATGGAAAGGAGTGTCATGATGACAAAACGGAAATTTCTATGGATTGGAATTATCATTGGTGTATTGCTGACAGGCTGCGGGGAGAAGGATGACAAAACTGCCGCAGATGAGAAACAGGACTATCAGATTTATGTTACAGGGGAAGCAGAGGCAGACGAGAATGTAAAGATTAAACTGGATGATTATGATCCGTTTCAAACGATGGGCATCGGCATGGAGCCGGATAAAGAAATGGGTGACAGAGAATTTCAGATCGGGAATCATACCTATACTGGAGTTTTTGAAGACTGTGAACGATTTGCCCCCAATAATTACTGGTTTGAATCCTATGAAGTGAAGTCGGATGGAATCGATGCGGAATTCTATGTAAAGGAAGGAACCGACCAGATACAGGCAGCCAGCATTTACAAAGGAAATCTGTTGGAAAACGAGAAAGCGCCCGCATCAGAAGCGGAGTTACTGGAACTGGTAACGAAGACGATTTCCGTGTTTCTTGGGGAAAACTTTAATTTGAATGGTTATACGTCGAAGATAGTATCCCATTTAGACAACCTGGAAAACGCATATGATTTTGATAACAATCTGGAAGGATTCGTAAGCACGAAGGAAAATGCGGATGTGGATTTCTACGAAGTGATTTATCGCAAACCATTGGGTGATTTTCAGACGGAGGAAGAGATTCATGTACAAATTGATGCAGACGGGAGGTTAACTACCTTTACGGCATACATGGTTGGTGCCTATAACGATTTGAAAAAACCGGCAGATGCGAAAACTGTTCTGGAGGAGAAAGCACTGGAAACTGTAAAACAGAGAAGTGCAGATGGAACATTGCAGGGAACGGTAAAAGACAGCGTACTGATGATTGATGAAAATGGGAAGCCGGTATTTCAGGTTGAAATAGAAACGGAGGAGGACATGCATCCGCTGACTGTTTATATGGTGCTTCCATCTTAATACATTTATTCTTCTGCTATTTTCCATTCCGGCAAATATTGGTCAAACTTTTTCTCTTGACAAACGCCGCGTCCTATTTTAAAATAGCTATATTCTCAAAAACAGAATTACACAGTTGACTGTGAAGAGGGTTAGTACGCAGCGATATGCGCGCAGAGAGGAAGCGGCCGGTGTGAGCTTTCGGCAGAACCTGTGGAACCTGCCTCGGAGTTTCCTGTGAAAGCAGGACGCAGGCCGGCGTTATAGGCATAAAAGGGAACAATGGCGCGAAAGCGCTATTGTTAATGAGGGTGGTACCGCCGGTTGTCCGGTCCCGATGGGACTTGGATGACCGGCGTTTTTCATTACAGGTCTGTTCGGCCTGTAATTCCCAAAATTAAATGGTAAAAGGAGAAAAAAATGGCAAAGGAAAAGAAACTGGTAGAATCCATTACGTCAATGAATGAGGATTTCGCGCAGTGGTATACGGATGTGGTAAAGAAGGCGGAGCTGGTGGAATATTCCAGCGTAAAGGGCTGTATGATCATCCGGCCGTATGGTTATGCGATCTGGGAGAATATCCAGAAGGAACTGGATCGCAGATTTAAAGAGACGGGCGTGGAGAATGTCTATATGCCTATGTTTATTCCGGAAAGTCTGCTGCAGAAGGAAAAGGACCATGTAGAAGGCTTTGCGCCGGAGGTGGCATGGGTCACGCACGGCGGTCTGGAGCCGCTGCAGGAACGGATGTGTGTCCGCCCTACTTCAGAAACCCTGTTCTGCGACTTTTATTCCAATATCATCCATTCTTACCGGGATCTGCCGAAACTGTATAATCAGTGGTGCTCGGTCTGTCGCTGGGAGAAGACGACCAGACCGTTTCTGCGGACGACAGAATTCTTATGGCAGGAAGGGCATACGGCACACGCAACGCAGGAGGAGGCAGAGGCCAGAACCGAGCAGATGTTAAATGTCTATGCCGATTTCTGTGAGCAGGAGCTGGCGATTCCCATGATCAAGGGAAGAAAGACGGATAAAGAGAAATTCGCGGGCGCGGAATCTACCTATACTATTGAAGCGCTGATGCATGACGGCAAGGCGCTGCAGTCCGGCACCAGCCACAATTTCGGAGACGGATTTGCGCGGGCGTTTGATATTCAGTACACCGATAAAGACAATCAGCTGCAGTATGTGCATCAGACTTCCTGGGGATTGTCTACCCGGATCATGGGCGCAATCATCATGGTACACGGAGACGACAGCGGATTGGTGCTGCCGCCCCGGATCGCACCGACGCAGGTGATGATCATTCCGATTGCGCAGCACAAGGAAGGCGTGCTGGAAAAGGCAGAGGAGATCAGGGGTAAGCTGGGCGCGTTCCGCGTTAAGGTCGACGATTCCGATAAGAGTCCGGGCTGGAAATTCTCCGAGCAGGAAATGCGGGGCATCCCTATGCGGATTGAGATCGGACCGAAGGATATCGAAGCGAATCAGGCTGTCCTGGTACGCAGGGATACGAGAGAGAAGATCGTGGTATTGCTGGATGAGATCGCGGAAAAGACAGGAGAATTGCTGGAGACGATCCAGAAGGATATGTATACGCGCGCGAAAGCGCATCGGGATTCGCATACTGCGACTGCTGTCACTTATGAGGAGTTTAAGCAGGCGATCGCGGAGAAACCCGGCTTTGTAAAGGCAATGTGGTGCGGCGACCGTGCCTGTGAGGACAAGATCAAGGAGGACACCACTGCGACCTCACGCTGTATGCCGTTTGAACAGGAACATCTGGCCGATACCTGCGTCTGCTGCGGAAAGCCGGCAAAGGCTATGGTATACTGGGGGAAGGCTTACTAGGATCCGGCCTCGGAAAGAAAGGAAACAGGAGTGGAAATTCGTACACAATCGGTACAAATGCATATAGAAATACCAAAAGACGCCGCAATGATCTTGAAAATCTTAAATGACGCGGGTTATGAAGCCTTTATCGTAGGCGGCTGTGTACGGGACAGTCTGATGGGGAGAACGCCGGAAGACTGGGATATTACGACATCGGCGGCTCCGGAGGATGTAAAGCGTTTGTTTCACGCTACGGTAGACACGGGAATCCGGCATGGTACGGTTACCGTTGTGATCCGCCACACGGGTTATGAAGTCACTACTTACCGCATTGACGGAACGTATTCGGACGGACGGCATCCGGACGCCGTATATTTTACCTCCGATCTGATCGAGGATCTGAAACGGCGGGATTTTACCATCAATGCGATGGCGTATAATCCGCAGGTCGGTCTGGTAGATGCGTTTGGCGGCATGGCGGATTTGGAGCAGAAGGTGATCCGCTGTGTGGGAAATCCCGAAGAACGCTTTACCGAAGACGCGCTGCGGATGCTGCGGGCGGTCCGGTTTTCGGCGCAGCTGGGATTTGAGATTGAACCCGAAACCTGGCAGGCGATTCCCAAACTGGCGGAGAATCTGACCCGGATCAGTAAAGAACGGATCCGCGCGGAACTGGATAAACTGTTATTGTCCGGCGCGCCGGAGAAAATCCGCCTGTGTTATACCTCGGGAATGTCGCAGTATATTATGCCCTGGCTGGATACCATGTTTGCGACCAGCCAGAATACGCTGAATCATAAATGGGATGTGGGAACACATACGATGGCTGTGCTGGCCCACACAAGGGCGGACCGGTATCTGCGCTGGGCGGCTCTGCTGCATGATGTGGGAAAACCGCAGTGCAAAACCGTGGAAGCAGACGGCGATCATTTTCACGGGCATGCGGTCTATAGCGCGGCGATTGCCGAGCAGGTCATGCAGGAACTGAAATTTGACAACCGGACAAAGCGCGCCGTTGTCGGACTGGTACGCCATCATCGGGATCATCCCGAACTGTCTGCGGCAGGCATCCGCCACAGTATGTACGAGATCGGTACGGATCTCTATCCGCTGTGGCTGGAACTTCGCCTGGCCGATGTAGCGGGCAAGAGCAAAGGAGATCGGGAGCATGTTCGGACAAAACTGGAATGGATCCAAAAAACCTGCCGGGAAATCCTCTCTGCCGGCGACTGCCTGCAGATCCGGGATCTGGAGATCAGCGGCAGAGACCTGCTGGAAGCCGGCGTTAAACCGGGGGAAGCCGTGGGCGCCGTACTGGAAGGATTGCTTGATTATGTGCTGGATCACCCGGAAGCCAATCAAAAAGAATTTCTCCTGCCGTTTGGCATGGAGCTCTATCATGAACGCATGCAAAAAGAACAGAAATAAAAAGCATTTTGAATACTAATCCGCACTTCCTTTTCATACATTGTATTGTGTGTTCCGCCCTGCCGGAGCATACCGGGAACAATGGACGGAGAGGAGAAGATTATGAACGAAAAAGGGACTGCGGTTTTGGAACAATATACGTTTCAGGTAATTCGGACCATGCGCGGCAGAGGCGTGATCCTGTGTGACACCAATGCCGGCTTAAAAATATTAAAGGAATACCGCGGCACAAGCGGAAGGATCGAACGGGAGGCGGCAATCCTGAAGGCAATCGCCAGTACCAGGCAGGTCCGGGTAGATACGGTTGTGGAAAATGCTGCGGGAGAACTGATCAGTACGGATTCGGACGGGACCAATTATATTGTAAAAGACTGGTACGGCGGACAGAATCCGGATATGTCCGATCCGAAGGATCTGGCAAAAGGCGCCGCGCTGCTGGCGCGGTTACATAATTGTATGAACGAGCTGCAGCTGGCAAACTGGCGGCCGGACCCGAACCGCCCGGAGACGGACTGGAATCTGGACGTGCAGATGAAACGCCGGACCAAGGAACTGAAACGGGTTTACAATTTTATCCAGGGAAAGCGACGGAAGCTGGAATTTGAGCGGCGTGTCCTGCAGTATTTTGATGAAAACTACGCGGAGGCGCAGGAGGCGATCGCCATGTTGACGGAGATTGGCTATGACGATATGTATCAAAACGCGGTGGGCTGTACGCAGATCTGTCACGGCAGCTATAACTATCACAATATCTATTTCGGGAATGACTGGCAGGCGGTGGTGAATTTCGGGAAAATGCATGTCGGCCTGCAGATTCAGGATTTCTACGGGTATCTGCGGAAGGCGATGGAGAAAAACCAGTGGGATCCGGAACTGGGACTGGAGCTGTATCACGCCTATGACAAGGTGCGGCGGGTTTCCGGGGAGGAACAGCAGGTGCTGCTCGTTTTGTTAAGATATCCAGAAAAGTTCTGGAAGGTGCTCAATTACTATTTTAATACCAATAAAGTCTGGATCAATGAGCGGAATCTGGAAAAACTGGAGAAAGTGTGCAGACAGCAGAAATTAAAAAAGGAATTCACTTTATTTTTGGAAAAGAATGTGATAAGATAATAGTACGAATTGCCAAAGAATAGAAAGGAGCACAGGTATTATTATGGATTACAGGGAACTTTATAATGAATGGTTGTCGAATCCTTATTTTGACGAGGCAACGAAAGCGGAATTAAGGGCGATTGCCGATAATGAAAAGGAGATCGAGGACCGGTTTTACATGGAACTGGAGTTCGGAACCGCAGGTTTGCGCGGTGTCATCGGCGCCGGTGTGAATCGTATGAATATTTACACCGTTCGTAAGGCGACGCAGGGACTGGCAAACTACATTCTGAAAGTAGGCGGACAGGAAAAAGGCGTAGCGATCGCATACGATTCCCGCCATATGTCTCCGGAATTTGCGGATGAGGCCGCACTGTGCCTGGGCGCGAACGGGATCAAGGCATATGTGTTCGAGTCTCTGCGTCCGACGCCGGAGCTGTCCTTCGCGGTACGGGAACTGGGCTGTATCGCGGGCATTAACGTAACGGCCAGCCATAACCCGCCGGAGTACAACGGCTATAAGGTATACTGGGAGGACGGCGCGCAGATCACGCCGCCGCATGACACAGGTATCATGGCGGAAGTGAAGGCGGTAACCGACTACGCGTCGGTAAAGACCATGGATAAAGACGCAGCGGTAGCGGCAGGCTTGTATGAAGTGATCGGCGCTGCGATTGACGACAAATATATCGCGCAGCTGCTGAAACAGGTTAAGAATCCGGAGGCGATCAAGCAGGTTGCCAAAGATCTGAAGATCGTATATACCCCGCTGCATGGTACGGGCAATATTCCGGCGCGCCGTGTACTGCGGGAGCTGGGATTTGAGAATGTCTATGTAGTACCGGAGCAGGAACTGCCGGACGGTGATTTCCCGACAGTCAGCTATCCGAATCCGGAAGCGGCCGAAGCTTTTGCGCTGGCTCTGAAACTGGCGAAAGAGAAGGATGCGGATCTGGTTCTGGCAACCGATCCGGATGCGGACCGGTTAGGCGTTTATGTGAAGGATGCCAAGAGCGGAGAATATATTTCCCTGACCGGTAATATGTCCGGCTGTCTGCTGGCAGAATATGAGATCAGTCAGATCAAAGAGAAGACAGGTCTGCCGGAGGACGGCGCGCTGGTTAAGACCATCGTTACTTCCAATCTGGCGGACGCAATCGCGAAGTACTACGGCGTAAGACTGATCGAAGTGCTGACAGGCTTTAAGTTTATCGGACAGCAGATTTTAGGCTTTGAGCAGTCCGGCAAGGGCACCTACCTGTTTGGATTTGAGGAGAGCTACGGCTGTCTGATCGGTACACATGCCAGAGATAAAGATGCCATTGTGGCAACCATGGCCCTGTGCGAAGCAGCGGCTTATTATAAGACAAAGAACATGACTCTGTGGGATGCCATGATCGCGATGTATGAGAAATACGGCTACTACAAGGATGGCGTACAGTCCATTACCATGAAGGGAATCGAAGGACTGGCTAAGATCCAGGAGATCATGGAAAACCTGCGGAATAATACGCCGACAGAGATTGCCGGCTACAAGGTATTGTCCGCAAGAGATTACAAGCTGAATACCGTTAAGAATATGGAGACCGGCGAAGTAACCGAGACCGGTCTGCCGAAATCGAACGTTCTGTATTACGACCTGCCGGATGGTGCATGGCTGTGCGTTCGTCCTTCCGGAACCGAGCCGAAGGTGAAGTTCTACTACGGCGTGAAAGGAACTTCTCTGGAGGATGCAGAGAAGAAGTCAGACGCGCTGGGAAGCGAGCTTCTGGCAATGATCAATGCGATGATGTAACGGGAAGGTAAGGAGAATGCCCAAACGCGTATCATCATGTACAGGCCGCCCGCATAGCCTTTAATAATAGGGTTGTGCGAGGAACTTATATGAATGGATTTTTAAAAATCAGGAAATGGATTGCTCTGTTTGCCTGTGTCTGTCTGTTAGGCATCACCGGCTGTCAGAGCAATTTTTCTGCCCAAAACGCCGAAAAGGCGGACTATACCGTTCTGGCGCCGGAGGAATATCCGGAGCGGATCCGCCAGGAGATCGAAAAGAAAAAACGGGAAGTATTTCAGCTTGCCTACACGGATCAGGGATATCTGTATCTTGCTGTGGGATACGGAACGCAGAAAACGACCTGCTACAGTATTGCAGTATCCTATGTCACCCATAAGCAGGATGATATTTACATTAAAACTGTGCTGAAAGGCCCGGCCAAAACGGACGCGCCTGTTAAAGCCGAAACCTGGCCTGTGATCGTGCTGAAACTGCCGGACTCCGGAGGAACCGTATATTTTGAACTGTAAAAAACTCTTTGCATACCTGTCTTTTTCCATGCATATATTAGATAGAAGAATCGATAGAAAGGCAGAGCATGGGAATATGATAGAATTGAAAAAGAAAAACGTGCACATGAATGAACGAAAAATGAATAAGCTGATGCAGATTTCCGTCGGGGAAGATGTGGTCATATCGGATACCAAACCGGACGTGGAGGCGATGATCGCCAGCCAGGGGGATGTGGAGATCCAATCCGTGACGCCGCAGAACGGAAAAGCGGCGGTCAAAGGGAAACTGCTCTACGGTCTGCTGTATGAAGGACCGGAAAGTGTACATAGGGCGCAGGGAGAGATTCCGTTTGAAGAAATCGTGAATCTGGAAGAAATCGAGCAGGGAGATTCGATCCATATGGACTGGGATCTGGATGATCTGCAGATTTCCGCCATCAATTCCCGAAAGATCAGTGTCAGAGCCGTGGTTACACTGCAGATCACAGTGGAGCGGCTGACAGACAGTGAAACGGCGGTGGAGCTGATCGGAGAAAATGTAGAATATCTGAAAAAACCGCTGGAGATCACGGAGATCGTTGTGCACAAAAAAGATATATACCGGGTGAAGGAGGATATTGAACTGGGACAGAATAAGCCGGATATCGGCCAGATCTTATGGGAGAGCGTCAATGTACAGGGATTGGAAACCAGGCTGATGCAGGATAAGATCGCGGTCAGCGGCGAACTGGTGGCGTTTATCATGTACCAGCCGTCCCAGTTAGAGACGCCCATGCAGTGGCTGGAGGCAGTCATACCGTTTCGGGGACTGATCGAGGCGGAAGGCTGTCAGGAGGAAATGATCCCGCAGATTTCCGTAAAGCTGGGGCATAAGCAGCTGGAGCCAAAGGCGGACAGCGACGGGGAGCTGCGTATGTTTGCCCTGGACGCGGTGCTGGATCTGGATATCAAGGTGTACCAGGAGATGAAGATCGATGTGATCAGCGATTTGTACGGCACGGCGTCGGTGATGGAGCCGGTGCGTGAGCCCGGTCATTATGAGAATCTGCTGATCAAAAATGATTCCAAATGCAAGATCAATCAGAAGATCTCGCTGGGAGAACAGAATACGCAGGTTATGCAGATCTGTAATGTAAAGGGTATGATAAGAATAGAAGAGATCAGCGTGACAGAGGACGGCCTGCAGGTGGACGGGATCGTCAATGTGACTGTGCTGTATATTTCGGGAGACGACAAGTGTCCGCTGAAATCGGTATCCCGGATCATCCCATTTACGCACAATATTTCGGTGCCCGGGATTCGGGAAGACAGTCTGTATTTTATCCGGCCGGGTCTGGAGTCCATTTCCGCCAATATGGTGAGTATGAATGAACTGGAGATCAAGGCAGTGATCTCATTAGACACCCTGGTACTCAATCAGATGGAGGAGTCGGTCATTACGGGGGTAACGGAAAGACCGTTTGATCTGGAAATGCTGGAGGAAATGCCGTGTATGGTGGGATATTCCGTGCAGAAAGCAGAGTCCCTGTGGGATATCGCAAAAGAGAATTTTACAAAAATCAGGACGATCATGGAAATTAACGGGCTTTCCGGTGAAAAAGTAGAGCCGGGGCAGAAAATAATAATTGTAAAAGAAGCGTCTGCTATGCTACAATAGAAGAATCAATAAATACGGAAAAGAAATACGGGGACAGAAAGAAACATGAGACAGACAGATACCATTACGATGAAGGCTTATGCGAAAATCAATCTGGGGCTGGATGTGATCCGGCGCCGGGAGGACGGTTATCACGAACTGGATATGATCATGCAGACAGTGGGAATGTATGATGTTCTTACATTCACAAAATCGGCAAAACCGGGGATCCGGCTGCAGAGCGAGAACCGGATGATCCCGACGGATGAACGGAATCTGGTGTATAAAGCAGCGGCGTGGCTGTTTTCGGAATACTCCCTTGCGGGCGGACTGGAGATCGCGCTGAAAAAGCGGATTCCCGTGGCTGCCGGAATGGCGGGCGGCAGCAGCGACTGCGCGGCGACGATCAAGGCGCTGAACTGTTTATACGGTCTGAACCTGACAAAAGAGGAGATGGAGAAGATCGGCGTGAAGTTCGGCGCGGATGTCCCGTACTGCATCATGGGCGGAACCGTACGGGCGGAAGGGATCGGAGAACGGCTGACTCCGCTTGCGGATACGCCGCGGTGTCATGTGCTGCTGGTAAAGCCGCCTGTCCGGGTGTCTACCAAAATGGTATATGAGAACTTAAACGCCAATGCGCTGACCCGGCATCCGGATATCAGCGGGATCGCGGCGGCAATCGAAAACGGAGATCTGAAAGCTATGGCAGAACGCCTGGAAAATGTTCTGGAAACGGTTACCGTAAAGGAATTTCCGGTGATCCAGGCGATTAAACAGCGGCTGGAAGAGACGGGCGCCATACGCGCGTTAATGAGCGGCAGCGGGCCGACTGTGTACGGAATCTTTACGGATGGGCGAAAAGCAAGGCAGGCCTGTGAACTCCTCCGTCAGGAGATGCAGCGGAATCTGGTATTTTTGACTACTGTTATCGATCGAAAGCGGATTCGGTCGGAAGAGAATGGGATACAGCCGAAAGGAGCGCCGGAAAATGCGTGATTTTGATATGGAAAACAGAGAATTTTTACCGCTGCGCGATTCGGTCTTTCAAACTTTGCGGGATGAGATCCTGCGCGGAGAACTGAAACCGGGACAGCGGCTGATGGAGATTCATCTGGCGGACCGTTTAGGCGTCAGCCGGACGCCTGTCCGCGAAGCCGTGCGGAAACTGGAGCAGGAGGGGCTGGTGCAGATGATCCCCAGACGCGGCGCCGTTGTGGCGAATATTACGGAAGAAGATCTGCGCGATGTTTTGGAAGTGCGCAAGGTGCTGGAATGTCTTGCCATGGAACTGGTGTGCCGCAGAAGGACCGAAGAAGATCTGACTGCGCTAAAACAGGCGCTGGATGATTTTAGACGGGAGATCCGTTCCGGTGAGCAGTCCCGGATCGCCGTGTGTGATGTCGTATTTCATGAACTGATCTACGAGATGACCGGCAATCAGAGACTGATCCAGATTTTGAACAGTATGCGCGGACCGATGTACCGGTACCGGATGGAATACCTGAAAGAAGAAGAGAAGCGGACCATGCTTGTGGAAGAACATCTCGATATGGTAAGCGCCATTGAAAACCGGGACGTCCGGGCGGCGAAAAAGATCATTACACAGCATATCAGCAATCAGCAGGCTTCCCTGCTGGAAAGCCTGAAAAACAGGGATTAGTCAAATAACCAGTTGAGAAATGTCAGATAGCGGAAACGGAATTTGATTTCGGTATCTGGCATTTTCTGCGTTTCCTCCTCCGGCTCCGGACAGATGACGGAGAAGGATTTCGCGCCTACGATCTGTTTCAGATTTTCTTTGGCATAGTCCGGCAAAAATCCCGTGGAGGTATCAAGAAAGCACAGCGACGGGTACATGACGCACCACCAGTTCTGTCCTTTTCCTTCTCCCAGCAGGATCCGGTACGCCTCATAGTAGCCGGCCGGGAAAATTGCATCTCCGTACATCTTAATAGGAAAATAACAGGTAGTCAGTTCCGCGGACGCCCCGTAAGAAAATCCGTTTTCCGACAGTACCGCTTCGGCGATTTCCAGAATCTGTACGGTGTGGCTTTCCAGATACTGCTTGGCTTCCGATACCGAGCCGAAGTCTCCGCCGTCTTTCTGTACATAGGAAATAACGGCGTCCTTTACTTTTAATTTGACGGCCTGGTCCTCCTCGCTGTCGCTGTTGGCGAGAATATGAAAGCGGACGATCCTGTCTGCAATCTCTGCCGCGGCTTCCTGACTGGAAACCGTTTCGGCCGGATTCATATGGGCCAGCAGAATGGCGGACAGCGCCGCGCATACCAGAAGCAGCAGACTGACGGACCAGATCGAATATGTATGGTTTTTTATTTTTCTCCAGATTTTTTTCATGATTATCATTCCTTTCTGTTTTCATCATCCACAGTATTGACGGAAATCAGAGAAATAAACATATGCTTGCATAATTGCCCGGAAAATAGTAAAATAATGAAAAAGATCAGAATGGAGAGTAACAATGAATATGGATAGCAAGCATGCGCCCATCGGGATCTTTGATTCCGGCGTAGGCGG
>CANQSA010000004.1 GCA_947626415.1 uncultured Lachnospiraceae bacterium | reverse complement strand
TCCGCATATATACAAGGAAATGGAGCCAAAAGAAGGCTCCATTTCACATTTACAAGTGGCAAACTCGGGGTATAGCACAATTTCACAATTTTAACAAATAGTTTCCTGTCGATTTTCTTTATTTTTTTCGATTTTCCAACAGATTTAACAGATTCGTAAAATATTTGGGCAGTTCGGATTCAAATTCCATATATTCGCCTGTCCGCGGATGGATAAATCCAAGCGTTTTCGCATGCAGCACCTGCCCGTACAGTTCAAAATGTTCCGGATTGGGGTTGGGATTGTAGATTGTATCGCCCAAAAGCGGATGGCGGATACTTGCCATATGAACTCGAATCTGATGGGTCCGCCCTGTTTCCAGACGGCATTCGATATAATCGTACTTATCGTAACGCTGCAATACCTTATAATGCGTGATCGCGTCTTTTCCGTTGGTAAGATTGACGGCCATTTTTTTCCGGTCTGTCGGATGTCTGCCGATAGGAACGTGAATTGTTCCCTCTGAATTGGGCAGATTTCCCATGCAGACTGCCACATAACGCCGGCGGATCGTATGCGCCTTCAGCTGCTGTGCGATCGCTTCATGAGCCATATCATTTTTACAGGCAATAATCGCGCCGGTCGTATCCTTATCGATTCGGTGTACGATTCCGGGACGCAAAACGCCGTTAATTCCGGAAAGATTATCCCTGCAGTGATATAAAAGCGCGTTGACCAGGGTGCCGGTCGGATGGCCGGCTGCCGGATGGATCACCATATCTTTCGGCTTGTCTACTACGATCACATCGGAATCCTCATACAGGATCTTAAGCGGAATATCTTCCGGCACGACGTCCAGCTCGGTCGGATCCGGAATACACAGAATAACGGAATCACCTGCAGTTACCTTATAATTTGCCTTTGCGAAGCTGCCGTTGACGGAAGCCTTTCCTTCTTTGATTAGCTTCTGCACTAAAGTACGGGACAGCTCCGGCCATTCTTCGGTAATGCATTTATCCAGACGCATATTTTCATTTTCCGGCTCCACTACAAAGGTCTGAATCATTTTGTCTCCTTAACGCGTTCAGTTCATTATCATGAATCACAAATAACAGCATGATCGCCAAAAGCACCACACCAACCGTCACATAACAGTCAGCCACATTAAATATAGGAAAATCGATCAGTTTAAAATACAGAAAATCGATTACATAGCCATGCCAAAACCGGTCGATCAGATTTCCCACACCACCGGCGCAGATCACAACCATGATGATCTGCAAAACACGGAATTTTCTACGGGCTTCTTCCGGGATCCGGTTCTTCCAAAATGACCGTTCTATCCAGAGAAATCCGAGAAAAAACAGGACAAACACAGCGATACTCACAAAAATAAGCAGACCTGTTTTCCCGGAAAATATCCCCCATGCCGCTCCGGTATTTCCGCCTTCCAGATATTGAAGATGAAATACACCGTCAATGAGACGAATGGGTTCGTTTCCTTCGAGTCTGCTCTGGGCCCATAATTTACTGTATTGATCCAGTATTACCAGAAATATCCCAAGCAGCAGACTGCATACCGGAAATAAGAACTGCTTTTTCATGAATTACCTCTTTCAGGATGGACGCTTATAGGCATTTGACAGCCTGTTTCATATCCGCAAGTGTAATCTCTCGATTGATCACGGCTTTCCCAATACCATCCAATAATATAAATTTAACGACTCCGGAATCCATTTTCTTATCCAACAGCGTTGTCTGCGCGATCAGAGCAGGGTCGATCCGCGGATTGGAAACCGGCAGGCCGAAATCAGAAATGCACTGTTTGATATCCAAACATTCAGCTTCTGTCAGCATCCCTTTTTTCTGGGAAAGGCAGGCAGCTGCGGTCATCCCGATTGCCACACATTCCCCGTGCAGCAGAGAAAAATCGGACAGCTTCTCAATGGCATGGCCAATGGTGTGCCCAAAGTTCAGATGCGCGCGTTCGCCCTTTTCTTTCGGATCCCGTTCGACCACTTCCCGTTTGATCCGGTCGCTGATCTCGATCATAGTCTCCAGCGTATCCGGATCCAGTTCCCGAATCTGTCTGTTATGTTCTTTCAGCCATTGATAATAGGACGCGTCCCGGATCAGCCCATGCTTTATGATCTCTCCCATTCCGGATAAGTATTCCCGTTCCGGCAGGGTTTTTAAGGTTTCCAGATTGTTATAGACAAGAGCCGGCTGGTAAAAAGCGCCTACCATATTTTTATACTGCTGAAAATCGACCGCGGTCTTTCCGCCGATGCTGCTGTCGACCTGGGCCAACAGTGAAGTCGGTATCTGCACAAATCGGATTCCACGCAAATAAGTGGCCGCTGCAAATCCGGTCAGATCACCGACAACGCCGCCACCCAATGCGATCAAAATATCATTTCGATCGAACTTGTTAGAAATTAAAACCTGATATAATCCGGAAACCGTATCCAGATTCTTACTCTGTTCTCCTGCCTGAAATACATAGGAATATACCTGGGAAACAGCCGGCTCTAAAATCTTCCGGACCGTATCCAGATAAAGCGGAGCCACATTTGTTTCGGAAACAATACAGAAACGTTTTTTATAAAGATCGGGGATAACTGCCTGCAGACAGGGTAAGAAATCCGAAAAATCCCGCCGGATCTCAATCGAATAACAGGGGTTTCCTTCATATCTGACAACGATCGACTTACTCATCTGCAGTTTCGTCCTTTTCTGCTTCTTTTCGTTCCGGTTCGGATTCTTCCGTTTTTTCCTCCGCTTTTGCTCCTTCCGGCATTTCCTCCTTAGAAGGAGATTCTACGTATTCTCCCATATTGGAAAGCTTTAACTGGAACGTTTCGCTTTTTAAGATCGCAATCTGTGTCCGCGCAAGCTGTTCAAACTGTGCGCGATATAAATCATATTGCTGTGTCAGCGCCATGGTCTTGCGGTGAATATAACCCAATTCGGTTTTGGCGTCCGCTACGATCTGCTCCGCACGGTTATGAGCTTCTTCTTCAATCAGCTGTGCGGATGCCTTTGCCTGGTTTTTAATATCGTCACTGGTCTTCTGTGCCAGCAGTAAAGCCTTTTGCAGTGATTTTTCAATGGTTTTATACTGTGCCAGCGCTGTAGTCAGAGATTCAATCTTCTTATTCAGCGCGACATTTTCCTTATACAGATTCTCATAGTTTTCAATGATCTCCGTAATAAAACTGTCTACGTCTTTTCGGTCATACCCGAGGCCGCCTTTGAAAACTTTAGATTGGATATCAATCGGTGTTAACATTATCTTTTATCCTCCTTATGTATATAGATTGATTTTGACTATTGTTTTTCCCTTTTTACTGACGCCGGCGGCACCCAGAAATTCATATTTTCCAAGTCCCCGAATAGAAATCCGGTCCCCTTCCCGCAGATGACAGGCATTGGTGGTGATCAGTCTGCCGTTGACAAAAAGCCTGCCTTCCTGAATCGCAGCCTGGATTACAGTTCTGGACCGGTGAAACGCCAAAGCCGAAACACTGTCCGGCCGAACGCTGGAAACGCTGCCGGTTATCTCCTGAAAGGCGGGATGCCAGGTGACATCCGCAGCGGTGACAACCGTACAGGCAACCGTCGTATGCTTAATCCGGGAAAGTTCCCGGCAGATATAGGCCTGCATTTTTCTAAGGGTTATCACATAAGCGGTATTTCCATCCAGCAGAATATCGCCCAGTACGGAACGCTCAATTCCCAGATTCATTAAGGCGCCGAGAATATCCCTGTGACTGAAGCTGTCTGAAAACCTGCTGTTTACCGGCGCGATCCGGATGATATCGATCGGGATATCCGGTTCATATTCCCATTCCATGGGAATAAAAGCGATCAGGGCTCTCTCAACATAAGGACAGCCACCAATCAATTTATAATTTACTGGTGGCAGTTCGCGCGTCATATGTAAAAAAACATCCTGTTCATATAATGTCAAAAAGTCTGAAAACACGGGAATCATTCTTTGATATGCCGTATTCGCCAGCTCCAGAAAACGCCGCTTTAATCGTCCTTCTTCTTTTTCATCCATATCTGTTCTCACTTACATGGAAGTCATATTAAAGCCGTTATCCAGCAGATCCGAAAAATCGCCGGAAATATCTACGTTAGACGGAGTGAAAATAAAAATGTAGTTGGTGATTCTCTTTAAATTACCGTGGATCGCCCAGCATGCACCTGCAGCAAAATCTATAATCCGCTGCGCCAGATCTACATGTAATCCTTCCACATTCAGCACAACCGCTCTTCCGCTCAATAAGGTATCGGCAATATCCTTTGCGTCGTCAAAATCCGAAGGCTTGGAAACAAATACTTCCATGTTTCCTGTTTTTGCGCTGCGCATGGGAACTACCTTGGCAGATGCCGCTTTCCGCTGAGGCTTCTTAGGTGCGACAGAAGGCGCAGCCTCTTCGTCATAATCGTCATATATATCGTTATCGGTACGCTTAGAGGCGCGGATCCGTTCAGAGCGCAGAGTCTCCTTCTCTTCCGGCTTTACCGACGAACGGGGTGATTCCTCATAATCATCCTCGTAATCATCATAATCGTCCTCGTAATCGTCATAATCGTCCTCATTTAATCGAAGCATACCCAGAAACTTATCTGTAAACTTACCCATCTTACTTCTCCCATCTCTTTCTACATAGTATAATTTCTTTCTCCAAAAATACCTGTGCCGACGCGGACCATGGTTGCCCCTTCTTCAATCGCGATCTCATAATCGTTGGTCATGCCCATCGACAAAATACTCATATTCACATTATCAATGTTTTTACCCTTTATGTCAACATAAACTTTTCTTAAATCAGAAAAAAATTGTCGATTTTCTTCCGGATTCACCGTATATGGGGCAATCGTCATAAGTCCGCATACCCGGATATGGGGAAATCCGGCAAATTCCCGCACATATGATTCCGCCTGTTCGAGCGGAATCCCGAATTTGCTTTCTTCCTGCGCGACATTTACTTCGACCAGAATATCCGTAATCACATTTTTTTTGGCGCTTTCCGTCTCAATCTGTTCCGCAAGCCGGACGGAATCTACAGAATGGATGCAGGCTGTCTTCCCGATCAGATATTTTACTTTATTCCGCTGCAGATGTCCGATCATATGCCAGCGGATATCCGACGGCATCTGTTCGATCTTATCACACAACTCCTGTACCTTGTTCTCTCCGAAATTACGGCAGCCGTATGCATAGGCTTCCCGCAGATCTTCTAACGGTTTGGTCTTGCTGACGGCAATCAAGGTTACCTCATCCCGGGAACGGCCGGCGCGCTTACATGCATCCGCGATCCTCGCTTCTACTTCAGCTAAATTTTCCTGTATCATGGCTGGTTATCTCCCCTCTATTGAAATATGATCTGGTTTTCACTGACATCATCAGAATCCAGAACAATGTGGTCATATTCCAGCAGTCCATACGGCGTACTGGATTCTACAATATAATAGTCGTTGGTTTCCGCCAGTATGTTCACCTGCCGGAAAACGGTATATCCGTTATTGATGTTGTAAACGCCCATCAGCTTCTGCGTTGCATTGATCGCGCAGCGTTCCGTCGAGTCGTTCTTGATCAGAATATCGCCTTTTGCGAAGGTATCCATATCTACATAATAAAATCCGTCTTTTTTCTCATATATAGTGGGTTCGATATAAGTAATGGATTCCGTCCCGTCTTCCAGAAAACTCTGCCGGTAAAATCCGATGCTGTCTTCGTTCTGGTCTCCGCCTGTACTGCCGTATTCCTCAGGAATAATATAGAAGTCTTTTTCCGTGATCGCTGATTTCGGAACTTTCAGACCGGAAACTTCATTGGTGTCGATCTGAACGTCAATAAAACGCAGTGTCGCATACCGAACCATATAATTATGGAAAGTCAGCTGGCCGAAGCCTTCTTCCGCTTCATTAAAGACCATTTTGAATTCCGCTGTCGTTTCCAGATTGTCCTTTACGAATTTTACATTGACAGAGGTAGTGTCCGCATAGTTTAAAATATCCGCATTGCTTAACGGAATCAGGATCGACCAGGTTTCATCCGATATCGTTTTATAAATCGGCGCATCTGCCTCCACCAAGGTATTAGAGGAAAACATTGCTTTTTCATAGGTTTCCGGATCAAAGTCGGATTTTTTGATCTCTTCGGGCTTTTTCTGTTCGAAATTATCTACGGAATATACCACAATCCCGGTTGTTTCCGCGTGTTTGATCGTATAAGTTCCTTCCTGACCGCTCTCCGACAGCATTTTATTGATGCTGTTTAATGAATTGGAATTGATCAGTTCCAGGATCCGGCTATCCAGATCGTATTTAAAGTCATAGACCCGGTCAAAATCCATAGCGTTATAAGTACTTGAAAACTCCAGCAGATCAGACTGCAGCGCTTTGATATCTTCTTTAGACAACTGACTGCTCTCCTCCGCCGCTTCCGCCAGCATCTTGGTTACAGCGCCGGTTTCATCAATGGAATACAGTGTGGAGTTTCGGGAGACCCGGTTGCCCTCCCGGACATAATAATTGATATATCCGGAGCTGTCCGCATAAGAAACAACTTCATCGCGCAGCGCGATTCCCGTATAAGTTTCTTCGTTGCCGGTGCTGGTATGTCCTTCTGTTACTTCATAAAACGTAATCTTATCTCTCGAAAAAAATACCAGGATATTGATTATGATATAAATGAATGTAATCCCGAAGATGATAACGCCGATATTCAGATTCATTCTTTTTTTATATGAGATCACATTTTTTTTCTTTTTCGTTTTTGCCATTCATCCGTGCCTTTCCAGATTTAACTTGATATCGTGTTTTCACCGTTTTTTAAATTCCATGCATAGAATTTCTCCAATCGGAGATACTGATAAAAAAAGAAAAGGAGAAATTGCATATGAGTACAAAAGTATTAGATTATACAGCGCTGACAATTACTATCATCGGCGCAATCAACTGGGGTCTGATCGGTTTCCTGCGGTTCGATCTGGTTAAATTCCTCTTCGGCGATATGACGCTGATCTCCAGGATCGTCTACGCCCTGGTTGGTCTGTGCGGACTGTACCTGATCTCCGTATTCGGCAGGATCCGGGATGCCAGAGAATCGTAACTAATCATATTCCATATCCGGCAGGCAAAAACGCCTGTCCGGCAAGGTCAAAGGAGAAGCAGGCTCTGCTTCTCCTTATTCCTTATTGCCGGATCATCTCACGGAATTCCAGGCCGCCTTTATCAAGAGATCGAATCAACACTTCCGCAGTCGCCAGATTGGTAGCCAAAGGAATATTGTGCATATCGCACAGCCGAATGGCCTTATTTACATCCGGTTCATGGGACTTGGGGGTAAGCGGGTCACGCAGGAAAATAAACAGATCGATCTGGTTCTGCTCAATCTGTGCTGCTAACTGCTGTTCACCGCCTAAATGTCCTGCCAAATATTTGTATACTGTCAGATTCGTGACTTCTTCAATCAGTCTTCCGGTCGTACCGGTCGCATACAGATCGTGTTTGCTTAAAATGCCCCGGTAAGCAATACAAAAATTCTGCATCAGTTTTTTCTTAGCGTCGTGTGCAATTAAACCAATATTCATGTACTTCTCCATTCCGGAGCGTTTACGCGATCGGGCGATGAGAAATTCGCGAAGGCGATTTCTCATTTGTCATCAGGGCTATTTGAGACGCTCCGGCACAAATAGCCGTGTGAAAAATCAGCACATCAGTGTGATTTTTCACACTATCCCTCCTCGTCATATGTTTTCCTGCGCTGTAATCCCACATTCAGAATCATTCCCAAAGCGGCAAAGGTACTGATCAGTGAATTGATACCGTAACTAACAAATGGAAGGGTCAATCCGGTATTTGGAATCAGCATGGTTACAACCGCGAGATTGATAAACGACTGAAATGCCAGCAGGGAACCTGTTCCGCAGCAGATCAGCCTGCCTGTCAGGTCCGGGGCTCGGGCTCCGGTAATAAAACATTCAAATACAATCAAAAGCAGCAATATGATAACTGCCGCGCCGCCGACAAATCCCAATTCTTCCCCTACAATGGTAAAAATGAAATCCGTATGGGGCTCTGACAGATAGTTTCCGTTTTTCACACTGGTAATGGTATTATTGTTCAATCCTTTTCCGTACAGTCCGCCGGAACCGATCGCCAGAATGGAATTTTCCTGCTGGTACTTCATCCGCTGCACCATTTCATTCTCATCATCATCACTGTAGAAGCCTACGATCCGGTTGTACTGATATTCCTCCAGGATTTGCTGGTTGGGCTGCAGGATCAGATAGATAAAAACTACAGTCACCGGAACCGCAACGGAAAACAGAATCGCAATGATCTTCCAGCCAAGTCCGGCTGCGAAGAGGATCGCACAGAATGTCAGCACGATCACGATACTCGTGGAGAGATCCGGCTGATCCAGAATCAGAAGAACCGGCAGCCCGACCAGTACGCCGGAAGCAATCACCAGCTTAAAACTCTTCAGATAATCCTGATATTTGCTGAACAGCTTTGCCAGAAACAAGATCAGAAAGATCTTGGTCAGTTCGGACGGCTGCAGCTGAAATCCCGGCAGATCGATCCATCTTCTGGCGCCTCCGTGATATGCACCGAAAAATTCCACGCCTAATAATAATACCATATTTATTATATAATAAATCCAATAAAACTTCAACACCAGATTATAATCAATTAACATGGCCACCAGCATGACAACCGTTGCGGCAAGAACGCCGAACAATTGTCTGCGGGCAAAGCTCTCATCCGTGGCACTTCCGATTACCTGGATGCCGATGTATGTCAGGATATAGACAAAGATCAGGAGCCGAAAGTTAATGTTCCGGTAGTGATAGGATTTTATTTTTGTCAGAATCTTATGAATCATGTTTAACCTCTATGATCGGTATATTGGCATACAGCATAGGACCGTTTCCGGCGCTGTCTGCCTGTGTGATCTGTATTTCCAGTTTATTTTTATCAACTTCCATGTATTTTGAAATGACATGCACCATATCATTTTTTATCATGCTTATGATCTCAGGAGAGCAATTGGCCCGGTCTGATACCAGCAAAAGTTTCAATCTGTCCCTGGCTATGGAGCCGGAAGACCGTTTTTTCAACATATGTAACGGATTCCGCATATCTGCCACCTCCCATTTACCTTCTCAATATTTTAGCCAAAAATCCTTTCTTTCGTTCCAGATTTAAAAAGGGAACGGATTCTCCTAAAATTCTGTGACAGATATTCATAAAGGCCTGTCCTGCAAGGCAGTCCGCCCCTACAATAGGCGTACCGTGATTTGTGGAGATCACAATGTTCTCATCATCCGGGACGGCGCCGATAATGTTCAGAGCCAGGATATCGCCCACATCTTCCAGGGACATCATATCGCCCCGGCGGATCATTTCCATCCGCAGGCGGTTTACGACCAGATCGATCCTGGTTATCTTAGCGGCTTCCAACAGGCCGATGATCCGATCCGCGTCCCGGATCGCGGATACCTCCGGCGTTGTGATCACGATCGCGCGGTCCGCGCCGGCGATAGCGTTCTGAAAGCCCTGTTCAATTCCTGCGGGGCAGTCTAAAATCACAAAGTCAAATTTCTCCCGCAGTTCATCTGTCAGCCGTTTCATCTGTGCAGGCTGGACGCTGGTCTTGTCCCTGGTCTGCGCGGACGGAAGCAGATAAAGCGTATCCTGATTCCGGTCCCGGATCGCCGCCTGTCTGACACTGCAATTTCCTTCTACTACATCCACCAGGTTATAGACGATCCGGTTTTCCAGTCCCATGACAACATCCAGATTCCGCAGACCGATATCCGTATCGATGAGGATTACCTTTTTCCCCAGCTTCGCAAGTCCTGTTCCGATATTTGCCGATGTGGTTGTTTTACCTACGCCGCCCTTTCCCGACGTCACCACAATTACTTCACCCATAGTTGTTCCTCCTTATAAGGGCATTGAAAAAATCAGATTGCTTTCATACAAATCGTGTCGCCCTCTAGGAAAGCAATTTTAGCATCTGTACCTTGCGCGGCGCGCCGCCGGGGTTGTCTGGCAACCACGTCGCCGATCCGAAGTTTATTGGGATTCATGGTGTTTGCGGCAATAAATGCCGTTTCGTTTCCTCTGGCGCCTGCAAATACGGTGCCCTGCAGTCTGCCGATCACAACGACATTGCCGGCACAGATTACCTTTGCGCCAAATTCCACATTACCGATGATAATAACGCTTTTTTCACTTTCCAGAACCTGTCCGGAATGCAGATTGCCGCGGTAAAACTGTCCTTTATTGGCGATTACCGTATCCAGATAGGCCTGCATCAGCGATTTATAAAATGCTTCCGTATCTTTATTGGTATCCAGAAGACAGATGATCTGAATATCGGAATTTTCCCGGATCGTGCCGATCAGCAGCTTTTCTTCTTCTGTTGTCAGGCTTCTTCCGCTGAAAGATACTACCAGATTTGCGTGCTCAAAAAAATGTGTGCTGTTTTGAAATTTATAAGCCAGTTCCTTCTGTATCTCTGTAATCGGAGCGGTTTCATCCAGTAAAACGTGAATGCCGTATTGGCAGCCTTTAATAATAACCTTGTCAGACATACTACCTCCAATCTTTTGATCCTTTAGTCATGTGAAAGACCGGATACTGTATTATCTGCCGTTCCTTTCAAAATATCCTTCAGCTTCTTCTCGCCGTAACAGAATTTAAGCACATCTCTTGCAACTTCCGCAGAATAGGCGGATTCATCGCCGTATGGAATATAGACGCTGAGTGCGTATTCCGGATCGTCTGCCGGGGCATATCCGACGAATACCGCATGGGACAAACGGCGTTCACTCTCCTGCGCCGTACCGGTTTTTCCGGCAACCCGTACATTAAAATCCTGAAAAACGCTTCCAACTGTACCGCTTGGCGCCGTCACCATTTCCATGCCGGAACGGATCGCGTTCCAGGTGGAATCGGAAATCGTTACCGTATTGATCAGTTTGGGAAACTGCTCATAAACCGTTACGCCGTTTTTATCTGTTACTCTGTCTATCAGAGTCAGTTCATAATTGGTTCCGTGATTCGCCAGTGTTGAAATATATCTGGCAAGCTGGGCTGCCGTATAACCGTGTTTTCCCTGCCCGATCGCCGAACGGACTGCGCTTTCCGTTGAAAAAATCGGTTCGGATTCCGTGATCTCAACGCCGGACTTTGAGGTCAGTCCCAGCTGATCCGCATATTTTTTCAGCCGTTCCAGACCATATTCGTTGCTGAAGGTATCTTTATCTACCGTTGCCAGCCGATAGCCTACTTCATAGAAGAAAAAGTTGCAGGATACGCCCAGCGCCTTTACCACATTGGTGGAACCGTGCGCGCCCGGATAGATCCAGCAGCGGGCAGCCGGCGTCACCTTTGTATAAATACCGGTGGCATAGATGTATTCGTCGGTGCTGATCACGCCTTCTTCCAGACCGGCAATGGCGGAAACCATCTTAAACGTGGAACCGGGAGCCAGGGTCGTCTGCGTCGCCCGGTTATAAAGCGGGTCCGAACTGTCATCCAGGAGTTTGGCCCAATAATCCGGGTCAACCGTACCAGAGAAATAGTTATTGTCATAACTGGGATATGTGACTAAAGCCAGTACACTGCCCGTATTCGGATCTGTCAGAACTACGGAACCGGAACAGGGATCCAGCGCCAGCTGCGCGGGCGTAATGTTAATCTTTCTGATCTGATCCACCATAAACGAATACGCATAACTGCTGCTGCCCTGTGCCAGACGGTTATAGGCGGTTTCATCCATATCCAGAACTTTTTGGTCAAACAGTATCATACACAGTTCGTTTCCGGATATGCTGCCGTCATAAACCATGTACTGATAGATCAGCTTCGCGAAGCTCTTATTGTCTTTCAGCATGGCGAGTAATTGTTCCACCAGCCGCTGATAAGAATCTTCCGCGGTCGTATACTTTTCCTCTGTTTCTAATTTGGAGACGTCGATCCAGCCGTTTGTGACCGCGTATGTGTAAAAGGTATGCATATCGACCTTGCCGTCCAGATAGGCCAGATAGGTCTTGTCCGCAGGATCAATCTGGGAAGTCAGGAGATACCCGTTATCCCGAAGCAGCTCATAGATCTTATTCGCGTAAGCATAATAGGCGTCTTCCAGCTCCTCCAGCGGGGTACCGGAGTCTGACTGCAGTTCCGCTTTTAATTCATCCAGAACCTGCGTGCGCCGCTTTTTAAACCGGCTGTAAATCTGTTTTTCCGTATTTCCGGCCTGTTTTGTTCCAAACCGGTCAATATCAAGGATGTTATTATTCAACAGCTGAAAATATACATCTTTGATCGATACATAGATATCCGGTTTGTCCTCATCTTCTTTTACATTAAAATCTTCTTCTTTCAGTGGATCCGCATTTCGGATCTTGGAAACCAGAATTCCGGCTATCTTCTGTTCCAGCAGATGATAGGCGGCGATCGTCTTATCCCGGTCAAGGGTTAAGTACAGATCATTTCCGCTGACCGCTTCTCTCTGCTCGATAATCTGCAGGATCTTACCGGTGGAATCGGCAAAAAACTGTTCATAGCCTTTTTTCCCCTGCAGGTAAGTTTCCATGGAGGCTTCTACACCTGCCTTTCCGACAATGTCGGAACTATTATAATCCAGCCCGAGCTGAGCGAATTCCGAAAGCTGGCTTTCCGAGATCTTGCCGGTATATCCGATAACCGGAGCAAAATAGATACTGTCGTTATAGACACGGACGGTCTCCGTGGTAATGGAAACGCCTGTCAGCTCAGCTTCATGCTCCATAATGGCAGCCATCGTCTCCTGTGAGATATCGGTTGCAATCTGCGTCTCCATATACCGCTGATATGCATTCTGCGCCAGGTTAAAACGGATATTTGCGATCTGAAGTTTTTCTTTCCGGCTGAAGTCCATTTCTTCCAGCCCGTAACGTTCGATCACATAATCGTACACTTCGCCTGCCGATGCCCGTTCCAGGTTCTCGCCCTCTTTTTCATAAACGTCATCTCCGTAAATATCTTTCAAAAAACGGGTCTTCGATGCGTCGGAGGTTACGTTGAAGTACAGGTTGTCATCCTTGTCCAGCGCCAGTTTGAAGTCAAAGATAACCGAATCTCCGTTTTTCTCGATCAGGCGGATCGTTTCAGCGATGATCTGATTTAACTGCTGCGCTTTCGTTTCGGAACTTTCCAGCTGATCCTCAATGGTAACGGCATAAGCCAATTCATTATAAGCGAGTACGTTGCCGTTCCGATCCAGAATGTTTCCGCGCGTTGGTCTGGTCGTGCGTTCCTTGACGGCCTTTTGTACGTAGGTATTCATATAATAGGATTCGTTTACAATCTGCAGATCGAAAATGCGGTAAAGCAGGATCGCAAACAAACCGGCAAAAAACACGCACAGCATAAAGAGTCTGGATTTTAAGATATCCTTTAATACATCCCATAGATAACCAAGCATTACGTCTCACTCCCCTCTTCATATCGCAGAAGCCGTTTGTGGAGCTTTAAAAACTGCTTGTAGGAAAACAGAACCAGAACTGCCGTAAATATAATTTCCGGCAGTACCGTATGTATAAAGTAATATCCGAACTGCAGACGATTCCGCAACATAAAATTTAACACAAAATAAATGAAATTGTAGGCGAAATCTGTCGCCGCAACCAAAATAATCGGAAAAATAATATCTTCTTCATAGATAAATCTGCGGATCATGCCATTCATATATCCCAGATACATAAAAAGCAGCGCGGAAAAACCCAGAACCGTTCCGCCAAACAGGTCCGCGCACAGGCCGCAGATAAATCCGGTATACATCCCTTCCCGTTTTCCGGCGATAAATCCGAAAACGCTGGTCAGCAGGATCATCAGATTCGGATATGGGATCTGAAAAGAAAACAGGGGAAATACGGCAGTCTGAATGAACGCAGCCAGAATTACGATTCCGGTCATAATGATTTTGCGAAGCACACTTCTTAAAAACATAGGCCGCCTCCTCTATTTTTCACCGCCTGTATCCTTTAACTGCTTAATGACAAGCACTTCTTCAATATGTTCAAAATCTACGGCCGGGATCAGATACCCGGATTTCGTAAGGTCATTGGAATCTTCCGTCAGCTCTGTTACATATCCGATCAAGATTCCCGGCAGATACTTGGAACTGATGTGGGAAGTCAATATCATGTCGCCTTCTTTTACCGTAGAATCTTTCATGATATTTGTGATCCTAAGCAGTCCCGATTCGATCAGGGACAGATCTCCGTTTACAATGCACAGATCGGAGGAAGACGCGCATTTTCCGCTGACATTATAGCCGTCGTCAATGATCGATTCCACAACGGCGGAATTCTCGTATACCTCGGTTACGATCCCGACCAGACCGCCGCCGGAGATCACGTTCATATCCGGTTCGATTCCCTGATTCTTTCCGATGTCGATGTTAAAGGAATGAAACCAGTTTCCGCTTTCTTTGGCAATCACCTTTGCGGCAGCCGTATCATAGTCCGGATAGTCATTGCTAAGCGCCAGCAGTTCCCGAAGGCGTTCCAGCTCATACCGGTTCTGTACCAGCATACTGTTTTCTTCTGTCAGTTCATCTACACGCTGCTTCAGCCGTTCATTTTCCGCAATGACCTCGTCCATTTTCTTAAAGGAATCCGTCTTATCGGCAAACCACATTCCCATATGGTTGATCCCCCGCTGGATCGGCGTGATCACATAGGCGGCTCCGGTTTTTACCGCGTTTCGGACGCCCGGCAGCAGAAAGGAAATTCCGATCAGAGCGATACAGACCCCGCTTAATATCCATAACATATGTTTGGTTCGGATTTTATGATTTAACTTCTTCATCGTATGTTCCAGCTCCTAATAATCATTTTCTCTGGGTGTGTATAGAAGTCCGCCGAGCTTCGGATTATGGATGATCTCCATCAATCCTCGGATTACGGAAAGGTCCGGCGAGTCCGCCGGATTCACATGCAGGCCGGTCGCTTCCGTGATCAGCTGCGAAAGCCCCGGGATCATGGAAGAACCTCCGGTCAGATAGATCCCGGTATCGATAATATCCGCTGACAGCTCGGGCGGCGTCCGTTCCAGAAGCTGCCGGATGGCGTCCACCAGAGTGTACAGAAGCTCATGGATCGCCTCGCTGACAAGCAGCGCGGAGACCTGCTTATTGGCAGGCAGTCCGGTAATGATATTCCGGCCGAATACTTTCCAGGACCGTTCGTAAAATTCGTCCTCTTCTTCCTCTTCTTTCGGCAGCAGCGCATGGGCCAGACGGGTCTTTACCTGCTCCGCGGTCTTCATGCCGATCAGGATATTATATTTCTTGCGGACAACATTACAAATGGTTTCGTCCAGTTTATTGCCGCCCATTTTGATGATTTTGCTGATTACGATACCGCCCAGGGAAGTAACGCTGATCTCTGTTGTATCCGCTCCGATATTGACGATCATATTGCCGCGGGGACTGTCTACGTCAATGCCTACGCCGACGGCGTCGGCAATGGGCTTATCCACCACGGCGATATCTTTTACCTTGATCTTGGAATCGGCCACCAGATCATAAAAGGCGCGCTTTTCCACCTCCGATATATCTGTAGGTACGGCGATATAAAAATCTCCGCTCTTTCGTTTCCGCGGCAGATTCACCTTGTCAAAAAAATGCTCAAACAGCATCTCCATATGCTCCATATCCGCGATCACGCCATATCGGATCGGAAAAGATACCTGGATATCCTCCGGCGTTTTTTCATACATTTCAAACGCTTCATCTCCAAAACTGAACACCTGGTTCCCCGGTTTTAAGGCGATCACATTCCGCTCGTTCAGGAGCTGTTCTCCGCTCCGATTATATATCTTTATATTGCTGGTGCCAAAATCAATCCCATAAATATGCTTTGCCATACTGCCTCCTATTAACCTGATATAATCCCCATTTCTCTAAAACTTCTGTAAGTATTATCTCCGATAATGATATGATCTATTACCGGAATCCCCACGATTTCTCCAGCGGCCGTCAGTCTTCTGGTGCTGCGGATATCCTCTTTGCTGGGAGTCGGATCTCCGCTGGGATGATTGTGCAAAATACAGACGGAAACCGCGCCCCGTCTGAGCGCTTCCCTGAAAACCTCTCTGGGTTCCAGACAGGAAGCCATTACGGTTCCCTGGGCAATATCGATCGCGTCTGTCATTCTCCCCTTGACATTGAGCAAAAGCAGCTTTGTGACTTCGCGTTCCATATGCCGCATGTCTTCCATAAAATAACCGGCAATCGCCGCCGGATCCGTAAAGGTGACTTGATCTGTCAGTCTGGCTTTTACGATTCGCCTGGATAATTCCGCAATACATAAAAGCTGCGCTGCCTTTACGGCTCCTACTCCTTCAATGGCCTGCAGTTCTTCTTTGGTCGTGTGTAATAACCGCAGCAGACCTTCATATCCGTTCCTGGGTTCCAACAGCTCCTCTGCCAGAGACAGGGCGGATTTTCCTTGTGTACCGGAGCGCAGGATGATCGCGATCAATTCCGCGTCTGTCAGATTCCCCGCTCCCTGCGCTGCAAAGCGTTCATAGGGACGCTGCTGTGCGGGCAGTTCTTTCATTGTGTGTTTCAAATAAGCCTCCTTCTCTCCCCTCTCCAGAATATGGGCCAAGAAGTCATCTTATTCTTTTTATCGTATCATATTTCAACGGGAAAATATAGCCAATTTTTCAAATTTTTTGTGTCTTTTTTCTAACAATTCAGGGAATTCATCCGTTCCGTATTTGCAAGAATGCCTTCTGTTTTCAGCATTTGCAGTGCTTTCAGAATTCCCAGCTTCCCATGATAATAGGTCAGTCCGCCCTGAAAATAGACCGCATAGGGCGGTCTGATGGGAGCGTCCGCGCTCAATTCAATGGAGGAACCCTGCACAAAGGCGCCTGCCGCCATGATCACATCACTGTCATAGCCCGGCATCGCCCACGGTTCCGGCGTTACGAAGCTGTCTACCGGCGCGGCCGCCTGAATTCCCTTACAAAAAGCAATCACGCCCGCCGGCGTGCCCATGGTAACCGCCTGGATAATGTCGTGCCGGCTTTCCGTCTGATCGGGGACAACGGGATATCCCAGGTCCCCAAATAGATTGGCGGCGAAAATGGCAGTCTTCAGCGCGCCTGCCACAACGGTGGGCGCCAGGAACAAGCCCTGATAAAAGCTTTGGATCAGGCCCAGTGTGGCGCCGACCTCCTTGCCTAAGCCGGGAGAAGTCAGCCGGTACGCGCAGTTTTCGATACATTCCCGGGTTCCGGCGATATATCCGCCGATCGGCGCCAGTCCGCCGCCCGGGTTTTTGATCAGGGAACCTACCACCATATCTGCGCCGAAATCCGACGGCTCTTTTGTTTCCACAAATTCGCCGTAACAATTATCCACCATAACGATCAGATCCGGTTTGATCGATTTAACGAAAGCGATGATATCTCCGATCGCGTCCACCGACAGAGTCGGTCTGGTCTGATAGCCTTTGGAACGCTGAATGGCGATCATTTTTGTATTTTCACCAATCGCCTGCCTGATACCATCCCGGTCAAAGCTCCCGTCCGGCAAAAGATCTGTCTGCCGGTACGTGATGCCGTATTCCGCGAGAGAACCTTTTGCAGGTCGAATCCCAATCACCGATTCCAGCGTATCATACGGTCTGCCGGAAATGGAAAGCAATTCATCCTGCGGGCGCAGATTTGCCGCAAGCGCCAAAGACAGCGCGTGCGTCCCACAGGTAATCTGCGGCCTGACCAGGGCTGCTTCCGTATGAAAAATATCCGCGTAAACTGCTTCCAGCGTATCCCGTCCCAGGTCATTGTACCCGTATCCCGTAGTAGCCGCAAAGCATCCTTCCGACACTCTGTTTTTCTGCATGGCCCGGATCACCTTTAACTGGTTGTATTCGGCCGTTCGGTCGATTTCGGCAAAGCGATCCCGCAGCCGCGCTTCTGTTCTTGCTCCGTAGGCATAGATATCCGCGTCGATCCCCAGTTCCCGATAAATCTGCTCTCGTTCCTCTGTTTTTTTGTTTTTATCCGCACTGTGTTCTGTCATAATCTAATTTCTCCAGTATATATTGTAAAATTTTCTCTTTTTCATAGTTGAATTTGGAAATATCGATCCACTCCGTGTTTCGTTCCCTTCGGAACCAGGTAAGCTGTCGTTTGGCAAAATGTCTGGTATCCAGTTTGATCTGTTCCACGGCGTCTTCCAGGGTTGTTTCTCCGTCCAGATACGCAAACAGCTGTTTATAACCGATCCCCTGCATGGAAACCAGATCTCTGCCGTAGCCCATCTGGCGCAGTTTTTTTACTTCATCCAGCAGTCCCTGCTTCATCATGGCGTCTACCCGTTTGTCGATCCGGTCATATAAGGCTTTCCGGTCGTCTGTCAGGACAAAATAGTGAAACGCATAGGGAGATTCTTTTTTTCGCTCCGCCGCATTGTGCGCGGAAATCGGAGTTTTGTTCTGCCGGTAATATTCCAGCGCGCGGATCACACGTTTTTGATTGTTGGGATGGATCTGTTGGGCGGAAACCGGATCTACCTGTTTTAACAGTTCATGCAGATATCCGCTTCCGTTTTCCTTTGCCAGCGCTTCCAGGCTGTCCCGGAAATCGTCGGTATCTTCCTTGTCGGAGAAATCGATATCATAAAGAACCGACTGGATATAAAATCCCGTTCCGCCGACCAGCATGGGAATGTGATTTCGTCCGTATATTTCCTCCATATAAGATTTTGCCATCTTCTGAAAGCGATATACATGAAATTCTTCATCCGGCATCAGGGTATTCACCAGAAAATGTGGGACGCCGTCCATTTCCTCCGGCGTAATCCTGGCGGAACCGATCTCCATATAGCGGTACACCTGAATGGAATCCGCACTGATAATCTCTCCGTTTATTTGTTTCGCCAATAAAACAGACAAGGCGGTTTTACCAACCGCCGTGGGGCCTGTTAAAATGATTAACGGTCGTTTCTGCTCCATAAACACTCCTACAGAACACGCTTGAATTTCTTTTCCAGTTCATACTGGCTCATGGAAATGATGACCGGTCTGCCATGCGGGCAGTGGTACGGATTTTCCAAAGTCAGCAGTTCATCGATCAAAGCCTGGGCTTCCCGAACGGACAGATGCATATTTCCCTTTACCGCCGCCTTACAGGAGAGGGAGGCGATCCGTTCCAGAACCAGATCCGGACTGTGCTTTCCCCTTTCTTCCATCAGATCATTGAGGATCTCCAGAAACAGATCCCGTCTGCTGATCTGATACAGGTTATCCGGTACGGCGCGGAGCGCGTATTCCCGTCCGCCAAAATGCGAGATCTCATAACCCAGTTTCTCAAAATATTTTAAATTCTGCTCCATTACATCCGCTTCCTGCATGGATAAGGTTACGATCAGCGGCGGATTGACCGACTGAGAGGCAATGCTGTCCTGCTTCAGCCGTTTCATGGTACGCTCAAACAGGACTTTCTCATGCGCAGCATGCTGGTCAATGATAAACATATTTTTCTCATATTCCACAATCCAGTATGTATCAAAGATCTGGCCTATGATCTTATGCCGCGCCTGCGCTTCTTTGGTCAGCAGACCGGTTTCAAATAATTCCATCTGCGTTTCGGTCTGCCGTTTTTCGGGCCTAAGCTGCTTCGCCTTTGTTTCAAAGGGTTCCAGATAAGAGACCGGTTCTTCCCGCAGTTGGGATCGGGTTGCCTTTTTCGCATCATAAGAAACCGGGTGTTTTTCCGGCTCTTTTTCCGATGATTTCTTTAGGGGCGGACTTTGTGAAACCGCGGCCCGGGCAGGCGGTTCGGCTGTCGGTACGGCTGCTGCTTCAGATGGTTTGGCTGCCGGCAGGACCGGTTTGGCGTCCGGAGGGGCAACCTGAACAATATGTTCCCTGCCGCCTAAAGCCGCCGCGATCGTATCCCGCAGAAAGGCAAAGATTTCTTCCTGATTGGAAAGACGCAGTTCCATTTTCGCCGGATGCACATTGACATCCAGCAGCTTATGGTCAATAGTAAGCTGCAGCACCGTAAACGGAAATTTATGCTGCATCGTATAGCCTTTGTACGCTTCCTCAATGGCTTTTGTGATCACGGCATTTTTAATAAATCTGCCGTTTACAAAGTAATTTTCATAATTCCGGTTTCCGCGCGCGACCACAGGTCTGCCGATAAATCCCTCCACGGCGAGAAAATCACAGGAAGCCGAAACCGGCAGAAGCTGGCTGGCCGCCTCTCTGCCGTATACCTGATAGATCAGATCCTTCAGATTCGCGTTTCCGCTGGTATGGAGTCTGGTCTGGTTGTTATTGATAAAGCGGACGGAAACCTCCGGATGCGACAGCGCGATATGCTCCACCGCCGCCTGCACATAATTTCCTTCCGTAGTCGGAGATTTCAGGAATTTCCGGCGGGCGGGCGTATTATAAAACAGATTCCGTACCAGAAAAGTGGTGCCTTCCGGCGCGCCGATCTCCTCAAATTTCTTTTCTTCGCTGCCTTCAATGAGATAGCGGTACGCCCCGAAAGAAGCGGGCGTTCTGGTAATCAGTTCCACCTGCGCGACCGCGCAGATACTGGAAAGCGCCTCTCCGCGGAATCCCAGCGAGCTTACATCCAGCAGATCCGTAATACTTCGGATCTTGCTGGTCGCATGGCGCAGAAAGGCCGTCGGAATATCCTCCTTCGCGATTCCGCATCCGTTATCGGTGACGCGGATCAGAGAGATCCCGCCGTCTTTGATTTCTACCGTAACGGCTGTTGCCTGTGCGTCTATGGCATTTTCCAACAGTTCTTTTACCGCCGAAGCCGGTCTGTCAATGACCTCGCCGGCAGCGATCTGATTGATCGTCGCTTCGTCTAATTCATGAATCAGTCCCATTCTGAATTCTCCTTTTTCCGCTTGCGGTGCCGCTATTCTTTCCAGCGGTTATTCAGCTTGTTTTGCAGGGAATAAAGTGTGTTTAAGGCATCCAGCGGAGTCAGATTCGCCAGATCCAGCTCCTGGATCTCTTTGATGATATCATCTTCCCGGACCGTATCAAACAGAGACATCTGCGTCAGGTCTACCAGGTCCGGCGCATTTTTTTTCTTTTTCGGTTTCTGCTTTCCTTCGTGGAAATCCTGCATCCGGCTGATATCGGTATCGATCAGTTCGCTTAGGATTTCTTTCGCACGTTCGATCACGCTGTCCGGTACGCCTGCCAGCTTCGCCACCTGGATCCCGTAGCTCTTGTCTGCGCCGCCCGGGATGATCTTTCTCAAAAATACAATATCGTCACCGTGTTCTTTTACGGCGATACAGTAATTGTTGACACCGCTCAGCGTCTGGTCCAACTCAGTCAGCTCATGGTAATGCGTCGCAAATAAAGCTTTTGCGCCCAGCAGTTTGGGATTGCTGATATGTTCTACCACAGCCCAGGCAATGCTGAGTCCGTCGAAGGTACTGGTTCCTCTGCCGATCTCATCCAAGATCAGCAGGCTGTTCGGCGTCGCGTTGCGAAGGATATTGGCAACCTCCGTCATTTCCACCATAAAGGTGCTCTGGCCGCTTGCAAGATCATCGGAGGCGCCGACTCTTGTAAAGATCCGGTCGCAGATTCCGATATTGGCGCTCTCAGCAGGAACAAAGGAACCGACCTGCGCCATCAGGGTGATCAGCGCCGTCTGCCGCATATAGGTAGATTTTCCTGCCATATTCGGCCCGGTAATAATCGAAATCCTGTGATTGTGATTATCCAGATAGGTATCGTTTTCCACAAACATTTCATTGACTGTCATCCGTTCTACAACGGGATGGCGTCCGCCTTTAATATCGATGATTCCCTTTTCGTTTATCTTTGGTTTTACATAGTGATTGTGCTCTGCCACAAAAGCCAGCGAGGCGAATACGTCCAGTCTGGCAATGGTCTTTGCCGTTTTCTGGATCCGTGTGATCTGACGGGCGATTGCGTCCCGTACTTCCGTGAACAATTTATATTCCAGCGAAAACAGCTTATCCTCCGAACCCAGGATCATCTCCTCCAGTTCTTTTAATTCGGCCGTGGTATAGCGTTCCGCATTGGTTAAGGTCTGTTTTCGGATATAGTGTTCGGGAACCAGATTCTGGTAAGAATTAGTTACTTCCAGATAATAGCCAAATACCTTATTGTATTTGATCCGCAGATTTTTGATTCCCGTGCTTTCCCGCTCTTTTTCTTCTAATTGGGCAAGCCAGGTTTTGCCCTCCGTCTTCGCGAGACGGAGCCGGTCCACTTCTTCGTGATAGCCTTCCTTTATGATACCGCCTTCCCGCACCTGAAGCGGCGGATCGTCAACGATCGCGCGTTCCACCAGCTCCGCCAGATCTTCCAGCGTATCGAGTTCTTCCCGGATCTCTTTCATCTGTTCGCTGGAAAAATCATCTAAGATCGTGTGGATCGGCGGCAGCATGGAAAGCGAACTTTTAAAAGCGATCAGATCCCTGGGCGTCGCGGACTGGTAAGAGATCTTACTGATCAGCCGTTCCAGGTCGTACACCGGATTCAGATACTCCCGCAGCTCATCCCGATTGATCAGATGCTGATTCAACTCCTCAATCGCCGACTGTCTGGCTTCGATCGCCGATTTACTGACCAGCGGCTGTTCCAGATAGGTCCGCAGCATCCGGGCTCCCATTGCGGTCTTGGTTTTATCTAAGACCCACAGCAGGGATCCACGTTTTTGCTTCTCCCGCAGCGTTTCACACAATTCCAGATTTCGCCGGGTAGAAGTATCCAGCACCATAAATTTGCCGGTAGAATACGGGGTGATCGTCGTCAGATGTTCGAGCGCATTTTTCTGGGTTTCCAGCAGATAATTGAGCAGCGCGCCTGCTGCGACCGTTCCGCAGGGATATTCGTTTAATCCCAGTCCGGCCAGGCCCAATACCCCAAAATGATCTTTCAGGGCGTTTTGGGCGGTTTCATCGTCAAAATACCATGCGTCCAGAGGATAGATACAGATCTGCAGCCGGTTTTTTAAATCTTCCAGATCTGCTCCGCTTACATAAAAGGCGTCGTTACAAATAATTTCCGACGGCATAAAGCGGTTGATCTCATCCAGCAGAGTCCGTAAGGAATCGACCTCCGTTACATAGTAATCGCCGGTGGTGATATCCACAATGGAAATCCCGTACCGCCCGGTAGTCGCCAGAATACACATCAGGTAATTGTTTTTCCCTTCCTCCAGCGCGGAAGCGCTCAAATTCGTTCCGGGCGTTACGATTCTGACAACTTCCCGCTTTACCAATCCCTTTGCGAGGGCGGGATCTTCCATCTGCTCTACGATCGCCACTTTATGGCCGTTTTTTACGAGCTTGCTTAAATAAACGTCTACAGCATGATAAGGAACGCCGCACATGGGTGCGCGTTCCTCCATCCCGCAGTTTTTTCCGGTCAGCGTGATCTCCAATTCTTTTGATGCGACAAGGGCGTCGTCAAAGAACATTTCGTAAAAATCTCCCAGCCGGTAAAATAAGATACAATCCGGATAGCTTCTTTTTACTTCCATATATTGTTCCATCATGGGAGTCATTTTTGCCGCCATCTTTTGCCTCCTAATACAAACAGTTTCTCATAAAGTCATTTCTCCGAGGTAATAGAAGCCTTTGGCTTCCGTCAGCCGCACCTTTACAAAGGTTCCGATCAGTTCCGGTCCTCCCGGAAAATGGACGATGGCGTTTCCGGAAAGCCGTCCGGTCACATATCCTTCCTGCTGCGTATTTACCTCTTCTACCAGCACTTCTTCGATGCGTCCGGCGCCGGCTGCGCAGATCTCCGTGCTGATTGCCTGTACCTCCCGCAACAGACGGTCAAACCGATCTTTTACCACAGCCTCCGGTACCTGCTCTTCCATTGCGGCGGCCGGCGTTCCGGTCCGTTTGGAATAAATAAACGTAAACGCGCTGTCAAACCGCACCTTTCTGATCACATCCAGCGTATCCTGAAAATCCGCTTCTGTTTCACCGGGGAATCCCACGATGATATCCGTAGAAAGCGCGATATCCGGCATAGCCGTCCGGATCTTATCTACCAGTTTCAGGTAACTCTCTTTGTCATACCGCCGGTTCATCAGACGGAGAATCCGGCTGCTTCCGGACTGCAGCGGAAGATGCAACTGGCGGCAGATTTTCTTCGAGTCCTTCATAACCGCGATCAGTTCGTCCGACAAATCCTTCGGATGCGACGTCATAAACCGGATCCGGCGGATATCCGGTACTCCCTGTTCAATCCGGCAAAGCAGCTGCGCAAAGGAAACGGGTTCCTCCAGGGTTTTCCCATAGGAATTTACATTCTGCCCGAGCAGCATGATCTCCGAGACGCCATCCGCCGCCAGTTTTTGAACCTCTGCAATGATATCCTCCGGCTTCCGGCTCCGTTCTCTGCCGCGTACATAGGGAACGATACAGTAACTGCAGAAATTGTTGCAGCCGAACATAATATTGACGCCGGATTTAAACGGATATTTCCGTTCAACCGGCAGTTCCTCTACAATCTGGCTGGTATCCTCCCAGATATCTGCCGTCATTCCGCCTTCCGTCAAATGCCTGTAAAGCAGTTCCGCCAGTTTAAAAATATTATGGGTTCCGAAGATAATATCTACAAACCGGTAGCTTTTTTTTATCTTTTCGACAACGCCGGCTTCCTGCATCATACAGCCGCACAGGGCGATCAGCATTTGCGGATTGGTTTCCTTGCATTTTTTCAGATATCCCAGCCTGCCGTATACCTTCAGGTTCGCGTTTTCCCGCACGGTGCAGGTATTATATAGGACAAAATCCGCGTTTTCCGATTCTGTTTCCACATAACCGATCTGCTCTAAAATACCTAACAGCTTCTCGGAATCCCGGGCGTTCATCTGACACCCGAACGTACGGATACAGGCGGTCAGTTTTCGGCCCAGCAGCTTTTCCTGCGTCATTACCCACTGCCTGCAGAGTTCGATATAAAAATATTGTCGCTCCGGTTCCTGTTCCGGTGCGGAAAGTGCCGGCTGTGTCCAATCCATTCCTCTATCCTGTTCCATTCCCGTATCAACCTTTCAAACACAGTCGTTCCGTCTTACTGCCGGACCTGACCGTTTCCGTAAATAATATATTTCGTAGTTGTCAGCGCCAACAGCCCCATCGGCCCTCTGGCATGCAGCTTTTGTGTGCTGATCCCGACTTCCGCGCCGAAGCCGAATTCAAATCCATCGGTAAATCTGGTAGAAGCGTTGACATAGACTGCCGCCGCGTCGATCTCCTCCAAAAACCGGTTGGCGTGTTCGTAATCTTTCGTGATGATTGCTTCACTGTGTCCCGTGTTATAGCGGTTAATATGCGCGATCGCTTCCTCGAAGGAATCCACTGTCTTTAATGAGATGATATAATCCAGATATTCCATGCCCCAGTCTTCTTCTGTCGCCGGCACGATCCGGGAATCGATCTCCATCGCGTATGCGTCTCCGCGGATCTCTACGTTGTGCGCCTTCAGGCGGTCACAGATTCCGGGAATGATCGTGTCCGCGATTTCTTTATGTACAACCAGCGATTCACAGGCATTGCATACGCCGATCCGCTGTGTCTTGGCATTTTCAATAATATCCAGCGCCATGTCCGTATCACAGACACTGTCTACATAGACATGACAGTTTCCGGTACCGGTTTCGATAACCGGGATCGTACTGTTGTTTACGGTCGCCTGAATCAGTCCCTTGCTTCCGCGGGGGATCAGAACATCGACATACTGCCGGAGTTTCATGAATGCTACCGTGGTTTCTCTGTCCGTATCCGTAATCAGGGAGACGCATTTTCCGGTAATACCCACAGATTCCAGCGCGTCCTGCATCACTTCCACAATCTTTTTGTTGGAGCAGATCGCATCGCTGCCGCCTTTTAAGATTACGGCGTTTCCGGTCTTAAAGCACAGTGCAAACGTGTCTGCCGTTACATTCGGTCTTGCCTCATAGATAATCCCCACAACGCCGAGCGGGACCCGTTTCTGACCGATCATCAGTCCGTTGGGCCGTTTTTTCATATAGACGACTTCGCCGATGGGATCGTCCAGGCCGGCTACCTGTAAAATACCTTCCGCCATAGCCGAGATCCGTGCTTCTGTCAGCTGCAGCCGGTCCAAAATGCCCGCCTTCATATGGTTTTCTCTTCCCCGTTCCATATCCTGTTCATTGGCGGCAAGAATTTCTTCCTGTCTTTCCGTCAGTGCGGCAGCTACCGCTTTCAGCCCCTCATTTTTCTTCGCGGAGCTCATATGCTGCAAAACTGCCGCTGCTGTAACGGCTTCTTCTCCTAATTGTTCAAGCATACGATTTTCCATCGCTACCTCCTGTCTGGTTCAAAAAATCCGGATCTGCTTTTCCGTTGCAATCCCGTCAACCGTATGATCCTGCTCTGTGGCAGGTACCTGTTCTGTAATCTGCGCCTCATAGGCAAGTGCCAGCTTCCGGCGCATCGGGTAACGGGAGAGATAGCGGTCATAATAGCCGCCGCCGTAACCCAGCCGGTTTCCCGACAGATCAAACGCGAGTCCCGGCAGGAGCATGAGTCCCGGCTGTGTAACCGGTTTCCGGGAGATCGGCTCCTGAATGCCAAACGCTCCCGCTTTCCATTCGGAATCGAAATCGATCCGGAAGAAGCCCATCTCGGTTCCTATCACTCTGGGGACCGCCACCGTTTTTCCGTCACGCAGAGCTTCCTTTAGGATCTGTTCGCAGGGTACTTCCGAGCGAAAACTCCGATAGCCGTATACAACAGAAGCCTGCTGATACCAGCTGCAGGAACAGACCAGTTCTGCAATGGCGGCGCTGTATGTGCGCTGAAGTTCCGCAGGGATCGAATCCCGGCGTTTCTGCATCTGTCTGCGCAGCGCTTGTTTTTCTGAAATCATCAACAATCACGCCTCCTTTCCGGAAGGAAAATTGCTGTTTTCATGTTTTTTCCTGCGGTCCTTTACACTGACAACAGAGCCATCCGGATTCTGGATCTTCAAAGATTCCAGCTGTCCCCGCAGGTTATTGTGTACAAGCATTACATATTCTTTCCGAAGACGCTGCTGCTCTTCTTTCTCATCGGCGGTCAGCGCCCGTGTCTTTGAAAGCCGCGCCAGCTCATTGATCCGGTCCAGCTTGCTCTGTTCCATATTCCGGTTCCTCCTATTTTGACAGCCATTCCATCAGGCGCGGATACTGTTCCTTCGCGTAAGCATACCCTTCCTCATAGAAGGCGCGCAGCGCGGCCGGTTTTCGCTCCATACGGCTGATCACTTCGCCCTGAGGCTGCAATACAAATATGCGTCCTTTTTCCGCCAGCCGCTCGATCAGATCCATCGTATGATTATAATAGGATTTTCGGCGGTCCATGCTTTCACACAGCTGCGGATAATCTTTATACATTCTGCGGTTGAGACGGGACTGCTTTTTCGGTACCTTCTTCCGATAATGCGGCGGTCTTGTCAGGATCACCACATTTTTCTTTACGCCGTCCCGCAATGCCTTGCGAATGGGGATCGGATCTGACAATCCGCCGTCCAGCATGGGGATCCCGTCCACATATGCGATCGGATCCGCATAGGGCAGGCTGCTGGACGCCCGCGCACCCTGCATCAGCCGCTCCCGGTCTGATTTTTCTTCAAAATAATAAGGTTCTCCTGTCAGACAGTTTGTCGTAACCAGATAACAGGTACCCGTATACTGAAAAAACGTATCATAATCAAAAGGAATGCTGTCGTTGGGAAACTGATCAAAGATCAGGTCCATGTCAAACAACTGGCCTTCCTTTAAAAATTTCCTTACATTGATGTAGTCCGCATCTTCTTCCAGACAATCAATCATGCACTTCCGGTTTCTTCCTTTTTGATTTGCCACATAGCTTAACGCGTTGCAGGCGCCTGCGGATACGCCGATCACATAAGGAAACCGGAGATCCATTTCCATAAAATAATCCAGAACCCCGGCGGTAAAGACGCCTCTGGTCCCGCCGCCTTCCAGTACTAATCCCTGTCGTTCCATCGTTGTCACCTCGCTGCTCGTTTATGAAATAAAAAGATATAGGATCTCATCCTTCATCAGCGCGTTCTCATAACCGCACTTCTCACTGTGAAGGATTGTCATTGCAGGATATTTATAAACGCACAGATACTGTTTTTCTTTTCCGAACAGACCGCGTTTGCTTTCGGAAATAATAAATAAATCTTCCAAAACCTGATGGACCGTCTGCTCTGCCGGAAATGAAAGCTCCACCTGCTTTGTATACAGGTTCAGAAAATCCGTTTTTCTTGTACGGTCCAGCCGGATATAGGGTTTATGCTTAATGATAACCGGCTTCGCCATGCGTTCCGGCGTAACAACCCCGCGGTTGATACAGCTGATGATCCGTTTGGAAGGGACATGATAAAAATTCAGATTCTCTTCATTGGTTTCATTGTCGATCTTGGAATAAATGATATAATCGTCATCAGTTTTGATATAGGGGATCGTCTGGCGGTAATACGCCTGATCCAGACTGTCCATTACGATTCCGTTCTGTTCCAGGATCAGATCGGAAACCAGCTGCTGGATATTGACCAGATAAACGCTTTCCACGGAAACTTCCATTTTATCCAGGATCTCATACAGATGATCTTCAAAGAGAGAATAGCCGGTCTTGATCACGCACATTGTATCCGTTACCGGCAGCAATTCCGTGATCCCGTTCCGGGTCAGGTTATCATCGATCACCTGATAATTCTTTTCCTCCGTCCGGTTATATAACGTCAGGGAAAAGTCAAAATATCCCTCGTAATTGTCGCTCATATTGCGCCGCAGGTGTTCTGTCTGCAGCAGCACGTTATTCTCATTTAAGACAAAGACAGAGAGTTTCTTTTCATAAAAGAAGTTGTCGATTGCCTCCTCGAATTCATAAATGACCGTGAATTTCTGCGTCTGCCATTCAAACCGGATGATCTGAAACAGATCCTCCCGCGGAATGTACTGGGTAAAATACAGATATTTTCGTTCCAGATCGGTATCCCGGATCTTAAAAATATCCAGTTTCCGCGTCTTTGGCATGACTTCATACCGTTCATTCTCCGCCACATTGTAGATAAAATAGCGAACCTGCCGGATCTCCGGATATCGGCTGTTTTCATAAGTGGTCTCCAGAATGACATCTCTCGCGAGCATCTCATTCCATGCCGTATTCCCCGCATTTTTTATCAAACGCAAATTCATAAAATACCTCCGTTCCGAAGCCCTATTCGGATAAGTAATCCATTAAATAAAAATCTTTATTCTTATGCGCAATAAATAATGTTCCTTCATCTGCGCCTGCGATCAGACGCTCTACAATATCGACATCTTCCCCGTTCGCTATGATCATATCCGCGCCGGAATCCGTCGCGATCCTTGCTGCCGCCAGTTTGGCGCTCATACCGCCGGTCCCCATATCGCTGGAACTGCTGTCCTTCCCCATTTCCAGCAGATCCGGCGTGATCTCTGTTACGATCTTGATAAAAGAAGCCTCCGGATTGAGATTCGGGTCATCTGAAAACAAACCGTCGATATCTGACAGTAAGATCAGCAGATCCGCCCCGGTCAGCGCCGTTACGATCGCGGACAGCCGGTCGTTGTCTGAAAATCCGATCTCGTAGGTAGATACCGTATCGTTTTCATTGACAACCGGGATTACGCCCATTTTCAGCAAATGCTCAAAGGTATTCCTGGCGTTGATCCGGCTTTCCCCGTCAATCATGGTATTCTTCGTCATCAGGATCTGTGCCGCAATCTGATTGTATTCGGCAAACAGCTTCTGATAGATCATCATCAGCTGAGCCTGTCCCACGGCCGCGCACGCCTGTTTAAAGCCGATCCCGCTGTGCTCCTCTTCCGCAAGCGGCCCCAGTTTTTTCCTGCCGACAGAAATTGCCCCGGAAGATACCAGAATGATCTCTTTTCCCTGATTATGTAGTGAAGTCAGCACCCGTACCAGGCGTTCCAGCTTCATCAGATTCGTAAATCCGGTTTCTTTAAAAGAAAGGGAGGAAGAGCCGATTTTTACCACGATTCTTTTTTTATCCTTCAGTAATTCCCGATAATTCAATTTCCGTTCTCCTATTGTCAGTATAAATTTTTTAGACACTTCGTTCAGTATACATCAGAAAAGAAAAAATGTCTACTGACCCTGTGTATTTTCATCCCCCGGACAATAAAATTTAATAATTGCTTCAAAAACTTTCATTCCGTCCATGGCTGCAGACATAATGCCTCCGGCGTAACCGGCGCCCTCTCCGCAGGGATAGACGCCCGGCAGGCTGCTGAGAAAATCCGGATCCCGGTTCAGACGGACCGGAGAAGACGTTCTGCTTTCCACGCCTTCCATGATCATATCTTCCCGGTTGAATCCCGGAATCTGTCCGGAAAACTGTTCAATTCCTTCTTCCAATGCCTTCCCGACCGCCTCCGGCAGGACATTCCGCAGATTGCCGAAAGCGGTTTTTCCTTTGGTACACGGCTGATACGCGCCGAATTCCCGGCTGATCCGGTTTTCCTTATAATCGCCGTAAAGCTGAACTGGAATCGAGCCTCTGCCCTCTTTCCAGGCGCGTTCTTCCAGATCTCTCTGAAACGCGATCCCGCCAAGCGGCGAGGAATCCGGAAAATCTTCCGGCGTAACCGTGACAATGAGCGCGCTGTTGGCGTTTTGGCTGTCCCGCGCCGCGTTACTCATTCCGTTTATGGCCAGGCGCTCCTGCTCCGAAGAAGCATTGACCACATAACCGCCCGGACACATACAGAAAGAATATACGCCTCTCCCGTCAGAAGCCTTCGCAGTTACTTTATAAGGCGCCGCCTCCATTGTACTGCCGGCCGCCCCATATTGTATGGCATTGATCATTTCCTGCGGGTGTTCGACCCGGACGCCGACCGCGAAAGGCTTTGCTTCCATCTGCATCTGCCGCCGGTACAGCATCTGAAACGTATCTCTCGCGCTGTGCCCCAGAGCCAGTACCAAAACGGTAAACGGCATGGAATTCTCGTAATTGACCGTCAGCGACCTGCGGCTGCCGGAGATCTCAATATCCGTCAGTTTATGATGAAATAATACCGTTCCGCCAAGCCGGATGATCTCATTCCGTAAATTGATAATGACAGTCCGCAGGATATCCGTTCCGATATGCGGTTTGCTGTCATAGCGGATTGCTTCCGGTGCACCGAATCGGACAAACGTATCCAATATGAACCGGCTGCGGCCCTGCTTATCATTGACAAGCGTATTCAGTTTGCCGTCCGAGAAGGTTCCGGCTCCGCCCTCTCCAAACTGAACATTGCATTCCGGGTCCAGTTCCCCGGTTTTCCAGAAGTGTTCTACAGAACGGACCCGTTCTTCAACGGCGCCGCCGCGTTCCAGGATCACAGGCGCATATCCGTTTAACGCCAGCAGATAAGCGCAGAACAGACCGGCAGGCCCCATTCCCACGACAACAGGCCGGTAAAGCGGCGTGGTCCCGGTAATTTCCGCATGATAGGGGACCTCCGTGATGCGCCGGATATTTTTGTTGCGCAGCCGTCTCACCAGTTTTTCCTCATTCTGCGCAAAATTCAGTAAAACATCCACCGTATAGACAATAAAGATATCCGGCTTTTTTCTGGCGTCAATCGATTTTTTCCGGATCCGCAGGGAACGGATCTGTTCCGGCGCTATCCGCAGCTGTCCGGCAGCCAGCGATTTAAGCCGTTCTTCCGGTTCTCCCACCCGCAATTTTATTTGCTGAATCTGAATCATCCTGTTTCTCCATTACGGCAGCTGCGCGCACGCAGTTCCCGCCAGATAGCCGGTAGCCCATGCCCACTGCAGATTATAGCCGCCGCATCTTCCGTTTACATTTAACAGTTCTCCCGTAATATACAGTCCTGGTACCAGCAGGGATTCCATTGTTTCCGGATTCAGCTGCGACAAAAAGATTCCGCCGCAGCAGGTCTGCGCCTTGTCAAATCCCATGGTATCCATGATCGGAAAATGAAAATTTTTGATCGCGTAACACAACACCTGAATCTCTTCCGGCTTCAATGTATTCAGTAACATGCTGTTTTTTAATCCGGACGCTTTGCCGATCACCTGCGCCAGCTTATGATTCAGCATACCGGAAAGGCATTCTTCCAGGGTCCGTCTGCCGAATCGCATTTTATAATCCAGCATCTTATGTTCTAATTGTTTTTTTGTGACTGTCGGCAGAAAATCCACCTGCACTTCGACCGGCTGGTTCTTCTCCAGTGCCTGTGACGCCAGATAGCTGAACTGGAACACCGGAATTCCCGACAACCCGTATTCCGTCAGCTGTAATTCTCCCGCTTCTTTTGCGACAAATCGTTTATTTATGTACAGGGAGAGCACGGCATCTGTACGGATCCCCATCAGAGACCGGCAGTAAACGCTGGAAGAGATCAGAGGCACCAGCGCCGGCAGCGGCGGCTCATAACTGTGTCCTAACGCAGCCAGCAGTTCATACCCACTGCCCGCAGCGCCTGTTTTCGGCGCCGCTTTCGATCCCGTCGCGACGATTACCGCGTCCGCGCTGTAATTTTTCTGATTGGTACGGATCCGAAAACCGGTTTCCAGTTTTTTCACGGAAGCGACGCGGATCCCATAACAGATTGCAATTCCCAGATGACTGCAGGTCTGCAGCAGCACGTTTACAATGGTGGCGGCCTGTCCGGAAAACGGATAGAGATATCCGCTGCGTTCTTTGAGAAGCACGCCCAGATCTTCAAAAAACCGCACGGTTTCCGCAGTGCCGAATCTGCCGATCACGGTTTCAATGGCGTCCCGTTCCGGGCCGCAGAAACAGGCCGGATCGTCTTCCCGGTTTCCCAGATTGCACTTTCCGTTTCCGGTCAGGAGCAGCTTTTTGCCCGCTTTTTCATTCTGCTCCAGAATTATGACCTGGTTTTTCTTTGTTTTCGCGCAGATCGCAGCCATCAGTCCCGATGCGCCCGCGCCGATAATCAAAATTGTCTTCACGCAAATCCCTCCGCTAGGATGTACAGCTTTCCAGATAATTAAAAAGTTCCTGCATATTTGTAATATATTTTCCCGTTTTCAGAGCGCTCTGCTCTTCTTCCGGAAGTTTATCCACCTCAATATCCGTCCGGATATAAACGGTTACCTGATCGGCCAGATAAACCATCAGTCTGCCCGCCACAGATTTTACCCAATACGTATAGGCCACATCCTCCTGGGACAAAAACGTTTTTCGGATCACCAGCTGATCGTTGGAAAAACTGATCAGTTCATAGTGTACCAGATTTTGCTCTTCCTCGGACATGCCTGCCGTATACCGGGCAATATAATTGATCACTTCATCCCTTGTCATCCCGATCAGTTCTAACGGAACCGTATAGGACTTTTCCGTCATCCAGTCGTTCGTCATATTGTGTTCCTGCAGAATACAGACCGCATTTGCCGTTACGATCGGCTTTTGCTCTTCATTTACCACTCGCACGCTCTGTGATTCTTTGGTATCTGTTTCTTCGGTTTCCGTTTCCGGCAGCGCAGCATGTCGTACCGGTTCTGTGACAGGACCGGAATCATGATAACTGAAATAGTAAACGATTGTAAATAAAACTGCCATTGTCAGAAAACACATCAGATACATCACACGCCGCATAAGGAGTCCTCCTTCTTTTTATGTATGAGTATCTGCGTTTTTTCTGTTTTTAAACCGGACTCTTACAATAAATGTAATTTTTTTGCCGCTCTGATTAAAAGGGTTCCCTTCGGCATACCGGCAAGCTCTGCTTCCGTTACGATATGCAGACGGATGATCGAGATTCCGTATACGGCGATCCCGAGCAAAACGGAAAACAGCGTAACAACCGTATTATGCGGGAATATCGCCATCAGGCCCCAGTAGCATCCGGAAACCACCAGCCCCATTAAAAGAGAAGCTGCCAGCGGCCCGGCCATCGTCCGTTTCACGTCAATCCGGTATCCCGTATATCTGGCAATCGCCCGCTGATTCAAAATGCAGACCAGAAGCGCGAAAAAGCAGTCGCACACGATCACGCCGTAAATATTCCATTTCAGCAGGATCAGCACAAGCGGCAGCAAAACCAGATGAATTCCCAGAGAGATCGCGGAATTTACAATAGGCGTCCGCATATGATCGATTCCCTGCAGGATCGCGTTGGTGATCGTAGAAAAAGAAAATGTGCCAATCGTAAGCAGGCTGAACAGCATCAGTCTGACTGCGACGCCGTGCCCTTCCAGATTAGGATAGAGCATATTTAAAATGGGCTGCCCCAGAACGGTAAAGCCGATCCCGCACGGCATAGCGATCAGCATGGTAAACTGAAGCGCCATACCGATCTTGCTTCGGATATCCCGGATACTGCGCTGGGCTACGGATAGCATCAGACTGGGGACAACCGAAGAAGACATGGCGGCAGACACCGCGATCGGCACGTTGGTCAGAATTTTGTACTGACTGGTATAAGCGCCCCATAAAATCCGCTTCTCCTGTTCCTCTACCCTGAGCAGGTTCATAATATTCCCGAAAATACCACTGTCGATCATATTGCTGAAATTATAGATCGTCGTACTGATCAAAACCGGAATAACCGTTACCACAAGCAGCCGGATCACTTCCCTGCCGGAAAGCGCTTCCTGATGCCGGTCTCTGCGTATCTGCCGGTTAAACTGGGTCCGGTACAGCAGAAAGATAAATACCAGAAACGCCAGCGCCGTAAGGGTTCCCAACAGCGTACCCATAGTACCGCCGGCCGCGCCGTATGCATAGGCGGTGGTAGTTCTGCCTGACCGTTCGTCAATCGCGCTGCCCAGCTCAAACAGGCGCTTTGCGGCTGCGATGCTTACGATCGCATTGGCAACCTGTTCCAGTAATTGCGAAATAGCGGTCGGAACCATCGTTCCGAGCCCCTGAAAATATCCCCGTAAAACACCTACGACAGACATTACGATCAGGGTAGGCGCCAGAATCCGGATTGCCGCGGCCGTCTGCGAAAATCCCAGCAGTGCCGCGAAAAATTCCGCGCCGAAATACGCGACGGCGCCGACAGTCAGGCCCAGCAATCCGGAGAACAGCAGCGCCCCTGCCAGGATATGACCGGCATTCTTATATTCTTTTATCCCGACTCTGGCCGATACCAGTTTGGAGACGGCCAGCGGCATGCTCATAGAAGAAAGCAGCAGTAAAATATTATATACGTCATAGGCCGCGCCGTAGATCGCGCTGCCTTCCGTTCCCAGGATATTGGTAAGCGGGATCCGGTAGACCAGTCCGATGATCCGGACCAGGATACCGGAAACGGCCAGAATACTTCCCTGCGCAATAAAGCTGTTTCGATTGCTCATAAATCGTTCTCCGTTTCACAGCCTATTTCAGCACAACATCGGCCCGGTCTTCGGTGGGAAATACACTGATCCATGTTTTCCCCGCGTTCATAACCAGTTCACTGCCGTCTGCCAGCTGATAAACAGTCTGTGCTGTCTCTGATGATTTACTCCATTTAATTTCTACCGCTTTTCCGTTGGAAATATAGTAGCCGGTTCCTTTCCCGATATGGGACATATCCAGCGAATGCCCGTCTCCGTATAAAACGAAATCGGCAAACTGAATAATAATATTCTTACAGGTCAGCTGCTTGCCGGTCGCGCCGTCTATGTGTTTTCCGTCATACTGATAACGATAGTACTGTTTTTCTTTTTCGTTATATTTAAAATATGGATGATTCGTCAGATACGGAACCGACACATAGGCAGCCGCCTTCGCGTTCTTCATGGAAACGGCTGTTTCGGGCTCCGCAAACGTAAAATGTGTTTTTTCATCGGCTTTGACGGTCAGATCATATTTTTTCTGTTTAAAAACAGAAAGCAGCATGTCCGAATTGGTAAATACATTGTGGGGAGAAACCCGGTCACTGGTGCGGTAATAAGCGGATTCTCCGACGGAATCATTATAATTTACCAGATCCAGAACTCCGCTGTTTAAAAACTTCACCGCATACTTGGACTGCCCGTAATGGCAATAGATCGCATTATATTCCGAAGCCCAGTGCGCATAGTACTCCCGGCAGCTTCTGATCGAGCCGATACTGTCGATTTTCTGATAATTGTCATAAATTCCCATCAGCCGGGTGATCCGGCCTTCCACATAAGCCTCGTATACAATGGAAGCCTGTCCGATCCCGTGCTGCGGAACCGCCTGAACAATATTGTTGAACATGATCGCGACCGGCCTTGCCGTCGAAACCGCTTTGCTGCTTTTGAGACCCGTCAGTCTGCTGTAATACACATTCTTTTTCGCTGTGGTTTCTTCCTGCGTCGTTTCCGGCACGGTCGTTGTTTCCTGTGTTGTTTCCATCACTTTGGTGGTTTCCGGCTCCGGGTCTTTTTTTCCTGACAAGGCAAATCCGACAATAGCCGAAACACCGATCAGCAGGATCACGATTCCCGCAGCGATCAAAGCCATTTTGTTTTCTCTTATAAAATCTTTCATAATCAGTTCTCCGTAGTTGTAATTTCTGGATTATCTTGTGATCTGCAGCGCGTCCAGAATTTCTCTCTGTTTCTGCTCCATCTCTGTTCTTTCCTGCTCTTCCATATGGTCAAAACCAAACAGATGCAGCATACTGTGCGCTGTCAGAAAAGCCAGTTCCCGCGTTACGGAATGGCCGTACTGTTCTGCCTGTTCTTTCACCTTATCCAAAGAGATCATGATATCTCCCAGCAGAAGTTCTCCGGTTTCCGGATGAAACGCAAACGGTTCCTCCTCCAGAAAAGAAAAATCTCCCGGCGTCTCATATTCGAGCATCGGAAATGACAGAACGTCCGTTTCCCGCTCGATCTGCCGGTATTTGGCGTTTACTTCGGCGATAGAGGCATTATCCGTAAAGGTAACGGAAACCTCCGCTTCATAAGGGCATTTGATATATTCCAACGCATATTCCACAACTCTTCTGCAGACTGCTTCCGGGTCAATCCCCAGATCCAGCCGGTACTCCTGATCAAATCTGATTGTCATCGCTTCTGTTCCTTCCGGTGGGAGGCCTCCTTCTTCGCTTCATATTCTTCATAGGCTTTTACGATCTTCTGCACCAGCGGATGCCTTACTACGTCCTGACTGGTCAGCCGGACAAAGGCCAGGTCGTCCAATTTCTCAAGCACCTTCTGGGCTACTTCCAGACCGGATACCGCGTCTTTCGGCAGGTCTTTCTGCGTCAGGTCGCCGGTCACGATTACCTTGGAGCCAAAGCCGATCCTGGTTAAGAACATCTTCATCTGCGCCGGCGTGGTATTCTGCGCTTCATCCAGAATAATATAGGCGTTATCCAGAGTCCGGCCGCGCATATAGGCAAGCGGCGCGACCTCGATCAGTCCCTTTTCGGAATTGTGCAAAAAACTTTCCGCTCCCATGATCTCATAGAGCGCGTCATAGAGCGGACGCAGGTACGGATCTACCTTACTCTGCAGATCGCCGGGCAGAAATCCCAGGTTTTCTCCCGCCTCGATCGCCGGCCGGGTCATAATGATCCGATTCACTTCATTGTTTTTAAACGCCTGAATCGCCATTGCCATCGCCAGATACGTCTTGCCGGTTCCCGCGGGACCGATCCCGAATACGATCATTTTCTGGCGGATCATATCCACATAGTGTTTCTGTCCCATCGTTCTGGGCTTCACCGGTTTCCCCTGCACGGTTCTCGTGATGATATCCTGATCGATCTCCAGCAATGCGTTGGCATTATCCTCCGCAACCAGAGACAGCGCATAATCCACATTCTGTTCTGTTACGGTATTTCCCCGCTTTGCCAGCTCCGTGAGGGTCCGGATCACTTCTATGGCGCGGCGTACATTGACCTCTCCGCCGATCACCTTCAGGCCGGAATCCCGGTTGATAATGGAAACATGCAGCGTCCGTTCGATCTTCTTCATATGGGTGTCAAACTGCCCGAATATTTCTCCGTTGCATTCCGCCGGCAGTTCCGTTATGGTTTCGATGATACTCATTCCGTCTTTTCTGTCCCTTCCGTGTTGATTTCCGGTAATTCACTCTGTTCTACAGGTCTTACCTTTCCGATTGGCTCTATTACGGTCACGGTTCCGTCAACAACGCAATTTTCGCCAATTATTTGTATTGTATCATTTTTTTCAATAATTTGAATCCCTTTTTTTATAAATTTTTCTAGAAACAGGTTAAAATCCGCTTCCGCAGCCTGAGTTACCTCCGCCTCCGTGTAAGTCTTATCCACCCACCGGTATTCCAGGATCGTTTCGGTCCCATAGTGAACCGGCAGATAAAAGTTTTTCAGTATAGAAACCCAGTGGTCATCGGTCATCCGGTCATAATCGGCAAATTCTGTCTTCTGTGTCTGCAGCAGGAGCCGCCCCCGGTCTATCATACAGTAATAATTGACGATTTGATTGCCGGTATACTCTTTTTCCCGGTAAGCAAGCGGAATTTCCTTATGATAAGTATAAGTCGTTTTTCCGTAAATATCCGCGTCGGCGTTTACCAAAAGATGATCCATGGGCTCGCCGTTATCGTCATAGACAGATACGATCCCGCTTACCAGGATATCTCCGGCTTTTACGGTATCCCCCTGTTTCACCAGCGGCGTCCCGCTCCGGGTCAGAATAGAAGTTACAACCGCGTCCCGTTTTGCCGTCAGGTGATAAGGGTCCGCCTCTTCTTTTGGGATCTGTGTATCGTAATTTTCTTTGATATGGATGATCAGACGAGTTCCGTTTAATTCCGCGCAGACCCAGGTGATATCGTTATATTGATTCCGAATCGCCTTTTCAATGGCATCACAGTCTACCTTTGCCTTTAAAATCCCGCCGGTTACCTGCATCGAATTTAAAAAATCCGTAATCTCTCCCGCCGTATACGAATAATTGCCTTCCACCGTGATATTCCAGATAAAAAAAGTCAGACTGTAAAGCATCATACCGGCCAGGATCACGCCGATGGCAAAGCTCCGTTTCTTTCGGAGTTTCAGCCGTAGGAACGGGAGTCCCTTTTTCTTTAAGATCCGGATCTTCGTATGCGTTTTTTTTAAAATGGGCTTCAGCTTCTTGACTTTCGCCGCATTCATGGAAAATACAGTCTGTCCGTTTTCTGTCTGAATATCCCGCAAAAACAGCTCGTTTGCGCGGCAGATATTAAAAAACCGCTGAATTTCTTCTCCGAAAACCGCTATTGTTACCGTTCCGCAAAACCACTGAAAACCGTGCTGTACCATAGCGCCGCCACTCCTTTCTGTCCTGCATCAGGAAAACCGGATCTGTTCGATCTTTCCTGTAATTTTCATTTCATGCGCGTTAAAATATGCGATGGTCAGGCGTGCGCCCGTTAAAGTGATCATGCCGTGTCTGCATTCGATCCGAATACAGTCGTCTTCATAGCATAGGATCCTGGAGTAATTTTCGATATACAGCGTCCGATTGCCTATGGCTGAGAGCAGCGCGTCTCCCAGAACGCAGTCCGGCGGAAGATTCAGAACATGTACTGCCTGTTCTCCTGCGGAAATTCTATTTTCTTTTTGCTTTTTTAAGCGTCTTTCTTTTTTCATGCATCCGGATTCGCTTTCACTCCTTTTGTGCAATATATGAAATTACCGGGTGCCCTATGAGTGAAAAACAGCTTCTGACAGCGAAAAAAAGGCACTGCCGCCAAGCGACAGTGCCTTCTGCACAAGTTTAATTATATTTACGTTTTCTAGCAGCTTCAGATTTCTTCTTACGCTTTACACTAGGCTTCTCATAATGCTCTCTCTTGCGAATCTCCTGCTGGATCCCTGCCTTTGCGCAATTTCTCTTGAAACGGCGCAGCGCACTATCCAATGACTCGTTTTCTTTTACGATTACATTTGACATAGTATCACCCTAACCTCCCTTCAGTTGCATATTGTGCGTAATACAACTGTCTGGGTATTTTTTGCACTAAGGGTATTATAGCATAGATTTCCAAATCGTCAACTACTTTTTTCCACTGCTTTTATTTTGCGATTGCCCATGCAGCCTTGTTGTTGCCTTCCAGCGTAATGCACATTTTTTCGGTCTTCGGCTGCTTCTCGGAATACTGTTTGATTGCAACGCCGTTGTAATCGGTACCGTCGATAGACAGAGTCACGCTCTTGCCGGAAGACTTCCAGGTGCCTTCTACGTCGCCTGTGATCTTGCCGTCTGCAGTTAAGGTGATATTCTTCGGCTCAATAATACCGGACGCCTTTGCTGTTGCGTCAACTACATCACCTTTCTTCGGTCTGCTGTAATGTCTGGTCTCATGGATCGCGAACTCATAGTCACCAGCGATCTCTGCAGCCGTATATCCGTTCTCCGGCAGTGTCTCGCCTGTGTACTCAAACGGTGCGGCTACCAGCCAGCCCTCGTCGTTCAGCCACAGCTGATGCACTCTGACCTCATGGCCATCTATCGGATTGTTTACGGAATATGAGTCATTGTTGTTTACGAATCTGGTATGGTAGATTACATATGCCTTGCCGTCTTCGTCTACAAACGCGGAGTTATGACCCTGCGCAACTTCAATCTTGCTGTAATCACTCCATGCCACGCTGGACATCAGCTTATAGCCTCTCTGCCCGTCTACATTATTGACATAGGAAGTGTAGATCGCGGGAACGCCCTTTGCGTCTACATACGGTCCGTTGATATCCTCGGAACGGAATACCCGCATCTGATAACCTTCGGTTGAACTCAGTCCCGCATAGGACATAAACAGGAAGTAATACTTATCGTATTTCAGGATATAAGCACCCTCACCGGAGCAGTAATATCCGCCTGCCAGCTTCTTGCCGAAATAAGCGTCCGATTCATTGTTCTTGGTCTCATATTTATAGGTATAATCTCTCAGACCGGTCTTCGGATCCAGCTTGATCTGATAGATGCCTGCGGACCAGGAACCGTATGCCAGCCACATATTTCCTTCATCGTCAAAGTTGACGTTCGGGTCAATGGCATTCAGCATGGAGTTGTTCTGAACACTCTGTACTCTTGCGTAAGAAGACAGATCGGCGTCCTCGCCCAAAACCTTGTAAACATCTGTCATAGAGGCACGATCAGAACCGGAAGAGAAGGAAACAGATGCGCGGATCCGCAGATCATCATTTCCTACCTTTACGTTCTTAAATACGTTAAAGTTGATCACTTCACTGGAAGAACCGGTAAAGCCGGAGTATACAACCGGAGCTACCAGGGTCCAGTCTCCATCCAGGCTGTCCGCCGTCAGCAAGTAGATCGTGGACTGCCAGTTATCGCCGTTAATACTCATGTACATGCACCATTTGTTCATGGCTTCGTTCCAGATGACATCCGGCGCCCACATATTTCCGTCTACAGTGGTATTCTTTCCATAAGAATTATAGCTTGCGAACAGATCGCCGAAGATATCCTTATAATTGGACGTCAGGTTATTGGTAAAGCTTTTCCATGTCATCAGATCGTCGGTCTTAGCCCATGCCCGATGGGAACCGAAGATATAATACGTTCCGCTCTTAGTATCTTTTACGATGGACGGATCATGTACGGATACATGTCCGGTAGTCGGTGCGGCAGCCTGTGCCTCCATCGGACTGATCCCTATTGCGGATGTCGCCAGCAATGCAACGATGATCATGCCTGCGGCAACATTTTTACCCTTTTTCTTCTTTAATACGATCACTACAACGATCACAGCCACTACAACCACAACGGCTGCGATAATACCAATGATCAGCCAAAGACTGTCGGATCCTCCGGATTTGGAACTGCCGGCAGCGCCTGCTTTGGTAACCGTAAGTTCTTTGGTAAGTGTCTGGGTTTCGCCTGCAGCCAGTGTTTTTACAACCAGTTCATCTTTCGTTGCTTCCTTCAGACCGTCCGGCATTGCCATACTTACGTTTACATTTTTTACTTCGTAGCTGTTTGTGTTTTCTACCGCGATCTGCATTTTTACCGTATCGCCGGTTCCATAACTCTCCGCGTCGGTCGTGATCTTTACGTTTACGCCGCCGTCGCCGCCTACGCCGTCTTCAGCTGAAGCCGCGAAGCAGACTGTAACACTACTTAACATCAAAACGCAGACTGCCAATAGTGCTACAAAACTTTTTTTCATAGTTTGTCTCATTTGAACCTCCTTCATACCTGTAATTGTTCTTTTAGAATTGATTTTGCCTTCTCCAATGCGGCGTCAATCTGTTCCGGACATTTTCCTCCGGCCTGTGCCATATTGGGACGACCGCCCCCGCCGCCGCCGACTACAGCAGCGATTGCTTTTATTAAATTACCTGCATGCGCTCCGTCGGCAACGGCAGCCGGTGTTGCGGATGCAACTAAATTAACCTTATCTTTACCCTGCGCGGACGCCAAAACGACCACACACTCTCCTAACTGATCCCGATACTGATCCGCCATATTCCGCAGACCGTTCATATCCATTTCCGGAAGTTTAACCGTAAGTACCCGGATCCCCTGTATCTCTTCGGCTTTGCCGGCGATATCGCCCGCAGCCGCTTTTGCCAGCTTCTGCTTCAGCTTCTCATTTTCCGCCTGCAGCTTCTTGATCTCCTCCTGCATGGAAACAATCTTTTTCGGCAGAGCCGCCGGTTCTGCCTTCGCAGTCCGGGAAGCGTCCGTCAGCCAGCGCTCGATCTGATTAAAATGATTGGCAACCCCTTCGGAAGTCAGCGCCACAATTCTTCTGACGCCTGCCGCGATCCCGTTTTCGGAAATGATCTTAAACAATCCAATGGCACCGGTATTTTTAACATGCGTACCGCCGCACAGTTCAATGGAAAAATCTCCCATGGAAACTACGCGTACCGTATCTCCGTATTTTTCGCCAAACAGCGCCATCGCTCCGGTCTTTCTGGCTTCTTCCAGCGACATCTCTCTGGTTACGACCGGCAGATCCTGCGCAATCTCCTCATTGACAATCGCTTCCGCTCTCTCCAGTTCTTCCTTGGTCAAAGCCTGAAAATGAGTAAAGTCAAACCGCAGCAGTTCGCCGTTTACAAAGGAACCGGCCTGCTCGACATGTGTGCCCAGCACATTCCGCAGCGCCTTCTGCAGCAAATGGGTCGCGCTGTGATTCTTCGCGGTCGCCTGCCGCAGCCGGGCGTCTACCTGTGTGGTAACCGTATCTCCCGTATGGAAAGAACCGGTCAGCACAGAACCTACATGTCCGATCTTACCGCCTGCCAGTTTTATGGTATCGGTTACAAGGAAAACCGAATCTCCGCAGAGAATCTCTCCCTTATCCGCTTCCTGACCGCCCATGGTAGCGTAAAATGTGGTCTGATCTGTGATGATCGTGCCTTCTACGCCTGCTTCCAGCGTATCGGTAACCGTATCCGTTGTCGTCATTGCCAGGATCCTCGCTGTATCCTCCAGATGGTCATATCCGATGAAGGACGAAGTGATAGACGGATCGAGTTCCTCATAAACGGTCGCATCGGCGCCCATATAATTGGTTACCTTCCGCGCCTTTCGGGCGGTTGCGCGCTGATGTTCCATCGCCGTCTGAAATCCGGCTTCATCGACGGAAAATCCTTTTTCTTCCAGGATCTCTTTCGTCAGATCCAGAGGAAATCCGTAGGTATCATACAGGCGGAACGCATCTTCTCCTGCCAGAACGGTCTGCCCTTCATTCTTTAACTTCTCTTCCAGATCGGCCAGGATCGTAAGTCCCAGATCGATGGTCTTGTTGAATTTATTCTCTTCTTCGGTCAGTACCTTAAAGATCATATCCTGCTTCTCAGACAGTTCCGGGTAACCTGCTTTGGACCCCTCAATCACGGTCCGGCTCAGCTTTGCCAGGAATACATCGGAAATGCCAAGCAGCCTTCCGTGTCTTGCAGCCCGGCGAATCAGTCTGCGCAGTACATATCCTCTGCCTTCATTGGACGGCAGGATCCCGTCTGAGATCATAAAAGTCGCGGAACGGATATGGTCCGTGATCAGACGGATGGAGACATCCTTCTCATATTCCCGGTGGTATTCTGTGTCGGCAAATTCACATACCTTATCCCGCAGCGCTTTTACCGTATCCACATCAAAAATGGAATCCACACCCTGTACGACGGCAGCCAGCCGCTCCAGTCCCATTCCGGTATCGATATTCTTCTGGATCAGCTCGGTATAATTGCCCTTGCCGTCATTTTCAAACTGGGTAAATACGTTATTCCAGATCTCCATATAGCGGTCGCAGTCACAGCCTACCGTACAATCCGGCTTTCCGCAGCCGTACTGTTCGCCACGGTCATAGTAAATCTCGGAACAGGGACCGCACGGGCCTGCCCCGTGCTCCCAGAAATTGTCCTCTTTGCCAAACCGGAAGATCCGTTCTTTGGGAATCCCGATCTCTTTGTTCCAGATATCAAACGCCTCGTCATCTTCAAAGAATACGGACGGATAAAGGCGGTCGGGATCCATTCCGACTACTTCGGTTAAAAATTCCCAGGACCAGGCGATCGCCTCGTGTTTAAAATAATCTCCAAAGGAGAAATTGCCCAGCATTTCAAAGAAAGTCCCGTGCCGTGCGGTCTTGCCTACATTCTCGATATCTCCGGTACGGATACACTTCTGGCAGGTGGCGACCCGTCTGCGGGGCGGAATCTCCTGCCCGGTAAAATACGGTTTTAACGGCGCCATGCCCGCGTTGATCAGTAAAAGACTGTTATCATTGTGCGGAACCAGTGAAAAACTGTTCATCACCAGATGTCCCTTACTCTCAAAGAAATCCAGAAACATCTTCCGCAATTCATTTACACCATAATTCTTCATCATTCTGTCCTCGTCTTCTTATTCCTGCACTTTGATCTGATGATAGCCCTTCTTGCCCTTTTTAATGACAATGGCTCCGTCTTCGTTCAGATCGGCTGTCGTGAACACCCGGGAGAAATCAGCTTCTTTCTCTCCGTTCACGGTAACGCCGCCCTGCGTAATCAGACGGCGGGCGTCTGAACGGGTCGTGCACAGCTTCGTATCGGTTAACAGCGTGATCAGGTCGATCCCCGCATCCAGCTGTCCGGCCGGATAACAAGTCGTCGGCATATCATCGGTCTTACCGCCGCCCGCAAATAAAGCTCTGGCTGCTTCCTGCGCTTTGACCGCTTCCGCTTCTCCATGTACGATCTTCGTGATCTCATAAGCCAGAATTTCCTTGGCTTCATTGATCGCAGCGCCTTCCAGCGCGCCCAGACGGTGTACTTCCTCCATCGGCAGGAATGTAAGCAGCGCCAGACATTCCTCTACTTTCACATCTTCAATATTGCGCCAGTACTGGTAAAACTCGTAAGGAGACGTCTTCTCCGGGTCCAGCCATACGGCTCCCTTCATGGTCTTGCCCATCTTAATCCCCTCAGAGGTAGTGAGCAGCTTAAAGGTCAGTCCGTAAGCCGGTTTTCCTTCCTTGCGGCGGATCAGCTCCACGCCCCCGATAATGTTGGACCACTGGTCGTTGCCGCCCATCTCCAGTACGCATCCGTGCTTCTTATATAACTTCCAGAAGTCATAGGACTGCATCAGCATATAATTAAACTCAAAAAAGGTAAGTCCTTTTTCCATCCGCTGCTTATAGCACTCCGCCGTCAGCATCTTATTAACGGAAAAATGGACTCCGATCTCCCGTAAAAATTCCACATAATTCAGATCCAGCAGCCAGTCCGCATTGTTCTCAATAATGGCGCTGTCATTATCAAAAGTAATGAACCGGGACAGCTGCTCGTAAAACCGCTTCGCGTTGTGCGCGATGGTCTCCTGCGTCATCATCGTCCGCATATCGGACTTCCCGCTGGGATCCCCGATCATCGTCGTACCGCCGCCCAATAACGCAATGGGTCTGTGTCCGGCCCGCTGCATATGCATCATCGCCATGATCGTCAGGAAATGTCCCGCCGTCAGGCTGTCCGCTGTCGCATCAAACCCAATATAAAAGGTAACCTTCTCTTTCCCTAATAACGTCCGAATCTCTTCTTCATTGGTCGCCTGCTCAATAAAGCCACGCTCCACAAGGATGTCATAAACATTTTGCGACATTGTATTTTCCTCCTTCATCCTACAACAGAAAAGTTTATCACATTTTCATCATTTTTTCAATATTTCTTGCCAAATTCATTGGAACAATTTCACTGAATTGGGTCCCAGCTGCCAGTGGTCAGGAACGCCTCCGCCATTTCCTGCGCGTCTGTCACAATGGAATCCTGATATCCCAGCATATCCAGCAGGCGGATCGCGTTTCGGGACGTGGCGCGCCCTGCATAGAGCTGATAGGAAAAGCGGACTTCATGTGCGTCTACTTCTTCTTCAAAATGATAATTGCTGTAATACCGGTTCAGGATATTGGTCAGTTCAATATCATGGGTTGCGGCGAAACAGGTCGTTTTCTGTTCTGCCAGTACCTTCAGGATATGGGAAGACGCCGCGATCCGCTCCACAGTATTGGTGCCCCGCAATACCTCGTCTACAAAACAAAGTACCTTTTTCCCCTGCGCGGCAGCATCCAGGATCCGTTTTAAGGAACGGACTTCCACAATATAATAGCTTTCCTGATTCTCAAGACTGTCCCGCAGCGCCATTGACGAATAAATATGATAAAAACCGGTTTCCAGCTGTTCGGCCAGACAGGTATGAATACTTTGCGCGAAAATCGCATTCAGTGCCACCGTTTTTAAGAAGGTGGACTTTCCGGACGCATTGGACCCGGTCAGCAGCACATCCGTCTCATCCGGCATGGAATTCGTTACCGGATCTGCAAGCAGGGGGTGATAGATATCCGTAAAGGCGATGCCTGTCCCTTCCCGAAATACGGGAGTACAGTACGCAGGCAGAGAAAGCCGGTAAGCGGCGGCCGAACGCATGGCGTCCAAAAGGCCCACCAACTCATAAAGCTGAAGCACCTGCGGCATCCGTTCCTGCACCACCGAAAGCATCTGATTGAATTTGATCAGATCCAGGTGGGTAAACATCCGGACATAATCCATCACTACCTCCGCGATACTGCCGTTCATCCGATTGCCTTCGATAAATCCGACCCCTCTGACCAGCGGTTTCAGCTGATCCGCAAGGCTTTGCAGCTGTTCGGTATAAGGCTTTAAAGCCGCACAGTCAAGCTGTTCCATCAGTTTTGCCGTGCGGATCAGATTCACCAGATAGCGAAAACAGGTCAGATACGGATCGTTCTTGGCTTTCTCGCCGAAGTAGCTGAAAACATTCAGCAATATTACAGCGATCAGGCACATGATCCCGACCGGCGGCGTAACGATCAGCAGCACAAGAGACGCAATCGCCGCCGCAAAAGAGAACCAGTGTCTGAGATTCCCGCGCTGTTTTAATTCCTGCAGGTTTACGATCACCTGATACAGAGAAATATTCTTCGCGCGTCCCAGTTCGATCAAAAGCCTTCCGGTCTCCCTTGCCGCGGAGGTATCCTGCAGCAAGGCGGCAATGATGCTTTCCCGTTCCTGCAGCACCTCCTCTTTTAAAACCGGGTACCGAAGCAGCCTGTAGAGGTATTCTTCGCCCGCGGAAGACTCCGTATAATTGATCCGTTCAAATATCCGGTCCATTTCCAGGTCATTCCAGGTAATATCGTCAATCTCTGTTTCCAATCCGTCCTTTTCTTTCAGATTACTGTAAGAAGCGATCCGTTCTAATTCTTCCCTTGTATATTTTCGCTCGGGGATTCCGCCCCACATGCGTTCGAGATGTTCCCGAAGCGCAGCATTCCGTTTTCTCCGGTCCACAATCGTCTGCCAGCCGAATAAAATAACTACCGCCGCAGCGATCAGCAGCCAAACCCAAACTTCCATAGATCCATTCCTCTTATCTTTCTTTCAATTAAATGAAATAACTTTGAAAAATATCATATATAAAAATCTCCATTCCGTCAAGTATTCCATCGTACAGAAAGACCCTGATCTTTTCCACAGAAGAAAAACGGCATAGCCGCAAGGCTACGCCGTAAAAATTCAAGCAACAGATAGTTATAAAATAATACAGATCACTCCGCGGCTGCTTTCGTTGGTAATCTTCTGCAGAGTGTCCTTCATCTTAGACTGTGTTGCTTCCGACAGCCGGGTCACTTTAGTCTGAATGCCTTCTTCCACAATCTGGGAAATCGACTTTCCGAAAATATTGGTATCCCAGATTCCGGTTTCACTTTCCTGCGCATTATTTTTAATAAAGGTGATCATATCCTCCGCCTGTTCCTCCGTTCCGACAATCGGCGCGATCTCCGTCATGATATCGGTCTGGATCAAATGAATGGACGGCGCGATCGCCTTGATCTTAATGCCGAATTTATTTCCGCTTTTGATCATTTCCGGTTCTTCCAGTGTAATTTCCTTCTGCGGCGGCGTCACGATCCCATATCCTTTAGTCTTTACCGCTTCCATTGCCTGTTCTACTTTAGAATAGGTATTTCGGGTGGCTGCCATATCTTTGATCATCTGGATCAGCTGATATTCCCCATTGATGGGCAGCCCGGTAATCTCACTTAAAATCTGATAATAATACTTATCCTTGATATGAAAACTTATTTTTACCACGCCGTCTGAAAGATTTTTTTCTTTGATATCCATTTCGTGAATATAGGCGTTTTCCGCGCATGGAAGAATCTGCACATCTTTCATTCTGGTGCAGGTTTCCATGGTTTTCCGTGCCATATCCAATGCTTCGGCTTTCATCGGATGTGTGACCGGCAGCATTTCCATCCACTTCGGGGTATGGAATTCCACTCTGGAAACCGGAAATTCCGACAGTACCATCCGCATGATCTCGGTAATATCCTCTTTTTTCAGCTGTTCACAGTTGACTGCGCAGACACTGACGCCATACTGATTCTGCAGCGCCTGCGCGAGCTGTCCGGTTTCCTGCGCGTAAGGCTTTGCTGAATTCAATACGATGGCAAACGGTTTTCCAAGCTGTTTCAATTCATTGATCGTCTGTTCTTCCGCTTTTATGTATCCTTCCCTGGGAATTTCCCCGAAAGAAGCATCCGTAGTAACCACGATCCCAATGGTGGCATGCTCCGTGATTACTTTTCTGGTACCGATCTCAGCCGCTTTGGTAAAGGGAATCTCATAGTCAAACCACGGGGTTTTTACCATGCGTTCCTCTCCGTTTTCTTCATGCCCGGCAGCCCCGTCCACCATATATCCCACACAGTCAATGAGCCGGACGGATACCTCCATATCCTTTGCCAGTCGGATGGCGGCGGCGTCTTTTGGAATAAATTTCGGTTCTGTCGTCATAATGGTTTTCCCGGCGGCAGACTGCGGCATTTCATCCCGGGTACGTTCCTTTGCCGGTTCGTCCGTCATATTCGGCAGCACCAGCATATCCATAAACCGTTTGATAAAGGTGGATTTTCCGGTGCGCACCGGGCCAACTACGCCGATATAGATCTCTCCGTTTGTCCGGGCTTTCATATCCTGATATACGTAGAATTGGTTTTTCGATTCCATAATTTTACCCCTTCCATATGTACTGCTACATCATATGCAAGGGGCAAAAGAAATATGTTTCGGTTTATTTTTTTATTGCTTAACACGTTACATCAACGGTGCCAGCAGCCGCAGACATTTGCCCGCGAACCGGGAGATCCATTTCTGCCGGGCGCAGTCTTCCAGTGTGATTTCCTGACACTGTGTCCTGGTATCCTGAAAATCCGCTTCGATTTTGGGAATCTCCGAACACTGGAACAGGTAGGCAGCACACTCAAAATGCAGATACAGACTCCGGAAATCCAGATTGATCGTTCCGACTACCGCTTTATCGTCGTCTGCCACAAACACTTTGGCGTGAACAAATCCCGGCAGGAATTCATAGATATGGATTCCTGCCTGGATCAGATCTTTATAATAGGTCTTGGCCAACAGATAGGTATAGCGTTTATCCGGAATATGCGGCAGAATGATAGAGACCTCCACGCCCCGCTTTGCTGCGAACTGCAGCGTCTGCATCATCTCATAATCCAGCACCAGATAGGGCGTCATAATATGCACATACCGTCTGGCGTTCTGAATGATCTGCAGATAGACCCGTTCGCCCACCGTTTCATTATCAAACGGAGAATCGCCGTAACCCATGACAAACCCGTCCGCGTGCTGAGGCCGTGACGCCGCAGGCCGCAGATAATATTCATAGCGGTCTTTTTTATGTTCAAAAATATTCCACATCTGCAGAAACATCAGGGTAAAGCTGCGCACCGCGTCGCCTTCCAGCATTACCGCCGTATCTTTCCAGTATCCGAAGCGTTCTACCCGGTTGATATATTCATCGGCCAGATTGATGCCGCCGGTAAACGCGACTCTCCCGTCGATGACCGCGATCTTTCTGTGATCCCGGCTGTTCTGCCGGGTGGAGACTGCCGGATGAACCTTGGAAAAGACCTTTGTCTGAATCCCCTTTGCCTTGAGCTTTGCCTGATAATTGTAAGGCAGCTTCATCAGCGCGCAGGAACCGTCATACATAAAACGGACCTCTACGCCCTGCGCCACCTTTTCCTCCAGAATCGAGAGAACGGTATTCCACATTTCCCCCTCTTCTACAATGAAGTATTCCATAAAAATAAAGGTTTCCGCCTTTTGCAGTTCTTCAAGCAGACGCTCATATTTATCCATACCGGTCGGAAAGTATGTGACGGCCGTATTCATATCGATGGGATAGCCGCCGTATTCTTCTACATAGCGCGCCAGACCGGCCACATCCTGGTCGGCCCATTCCAGTCTGTCATAAACTTCTTGTTTCGTCCGAAGCAGCGGCGCGGTTTCCCGGATCGTTCTGGCAAGTCCCCTCTGGATCGGCCGGCTTCCCAGATTTGCCTGTACGAAAATATAAAAGATCGCGCCGAATACCGGCAGCGATAGGATCGGAATGATCCACGCCAGCATATACATGGGATTATCGTATTTATTCAGGATATGAATGACTAATAAGATACTGAGAAAAACAAAAGCAAAATAGAGATATACAAAATACGCGCTCAGCCAGAGGATAAACGCTACCAGGAGAAACGCCTGAACGGCGAGCATTAACAGCACAATCCCAAAACGGCTGAAGACAATGGAGAAAAATCCCTTTTTCCCTTTTTTGACTCCCTTTTCTACCGTACTGGTTACTTTTGCTTTTACATGACTTACATTGTTTTTCAGATTATCCTGCATATCCTTCTCCATTCATATCCGGCAATTTCCTATGTGTTCCAGAGCATCTCCGTATTCTCAGAAGTTTTCATCCGAAGCATCAGATTGCCAATGGCGTCCTTTGCGCGGGCATTTTGGAACAATACGGCGTTTACCTGTTCAATGATCGGCATATCTACCCCGTATTTTTGAGCGAGTTTCCGGGCAGCTTTTGCGGAAAATACGCCTTCCACTACCATCTGGACTTCCTCCATCGCTTCTTCCATCGTCTTTCCCTGTCCGATCAGGATACCGGCGCGGCGGTTTCTGGAATGCATACTGGCACAGGTTACGATCAGATCCCCGATTCCGGACAATCCCGCAAACGTCCAGATATTGGCGCCCATAACGCTGCCCAGTCTGCTGATCTCCTGAATTCCCCGGGTGATCAGCGCCGCCTTGGTATTATCTCCAAACCCAAGCCCATCCGCGATGCCTGCGGCCAGAGCGATCACATTTTTTAAAGAACCTCCCAATTCAATGCCCAGAACGTCCGGGCTGGTATATACCCGGAATACGGGATTCGCGAATAATTCCTGGATATATTCGGCGGTCTCCTTGTCGGCCGCACCCACAACTACACAGGTAGGCATTCGTTTTCCTACTTCCTCCGCATGGCTGGGTCCGGACAGGACTGCCGGATTGACAGAAGGCAGCTCATCGGAAATGACCTCTGTCATTGTCTTCAGCGTCTCCTCCTCGATCCCTTTTGCCACATTGACGATCAGCTGTCCGGGCTGTACATATTCCGCAATGCTGCGCGCTGTTTTCCGGACATAGGAAGAAGCTGTCGCCATCACGATCACCTCTGCCTCTGTCACTGCCTGTTCCAAATCCGTCGTAACCCGGACGGAATCCCCGATCAATACGCCGGGCAGGCTGCGAGGATTTTCTCTTGTAGTCCGCAGCACGTCTGCTTCGGACTGCAGAAACGACCAGATCGTCACGTTGTGCTGATTATCCGATAATACGCAGGACAATGCCACGCCCCAGCCGCCGCCGCCTAAAATGGTTATATTCGCCATCAGACTGCCTCCTTTTTCTGTCCGATCTTCCGTTCCGTTCCGCTTAGCAGACGCCGGATATTCGCATGGTGCCGTACAAACGCCATTACCGTCAGGATAAAACCGAGGATATAGGCTTCGATCCGCTCTTCCGGATGCAGGGCGGAGATCCAGCCCAGCTGTCCGAACAGTACCAGTTCCAGGAAGAATCCGGCCATCATACACAGCGAACCCATAGAAACATATTTGGAAATCACAGTGACCAGAATAAACGTAATCAGCGCGGGCAGGATCAGTTTCCACTCAAACAGCGCCAGAATCACGCCGGAGGACGCCGCAATGCCTTTTCCGCCTTTAAAGCCCATATAAAACGGAAAATTGTGACCCAGGACAACGCCCAGTCCGGTATATAGAAGCAGCACAAACATGATCGTCTCTTTGCTTCCGGAATAGATCAGCGTAGTGATCACACCTGCAAGCACCGCCTTCAGGGCGTCCCCCAGGTATGTAATGATACCGGCTTTTTTCCCCAGTACCCGCATTGTATTGGTGGTTCCGGCGTTTCCGCTTCCGAAATTCCGCACGTCTACATGGTGCAGTTTCCCGTAAATATAGCCGGTCTGGATCAGGCCGCAGCAATAACCGATGATCAGACAAATAATCCGTTCCGTCATGATTCTTTCTCCTTTCGCTCCCGAATGATGAACCGAAGGGGCGTTCCCTTAAATCCAAACGCCTCCCGAATTTTATTCTCAATGTATCTGGTATACGAAAAATGCATCAGTTCCTTATCATTGACAAAGATCACGAATGTGGGCGGTTTTACCGCTACCTGGGTAATGTAATACAGCCGCAGGCGCTTTCCCTTGTCCGTGGGCGGCTGCTGCATTGCCACCGCGTCTGCCATGATCTCATTCAACACGCCGGTTCCTACCCGCATATTGTGGTACTGGATCACGACGTCGATCAGATCAAACAGCTTTTCCAGCCGCTGTCCGGTCAGCGCGGAGATAAATATATATTCCGCATAGGGCATATAGGAGAGTTTTTCCATCAGCTGATTCCGGTATTCATAAATGGTCTTGTCGGTCTTTTCAATGGCATCCCATTTATTGACCGCCACAATCATGCCCTTGCCGCGTTCGTGAGCAATCCCGGCGATTTTGGCGTCCTGTTCGGTTACGCCCTCTTTCGCATCGATGACCAGAACGACTACATTGGCCCGTTCCACTGCCGATACGGTACGGATGATGCTGTACCGTTCGATCTCCTCTTTGATCTTAGACTTCCGTCTGAGCCCCGCAGTATCGATAAACACATATGGCTGCCCGTTGTGTACGATCTCCGTATCAATGGCGTCCCGTGTGGTTCCGGCGATATCCGAAACGATCACTCGTTCCGCGCCCAGCAGTTTATTGATAATGGAAGATTTGCCCACATTGGGTTTTCCCACAATGGCAATCCGGGGACGGTCGTCCTCTTCTTCCTCGCTCTGCCCTTCGGGGAAATATTTCATCACTTCATCCAGCATATCTCCGATCCCGGTCCGGTTCGCGGCGGAAACCGGAAACGGATCCCCAATTCCCAGATTATAGAACTCATAGACATCCGGCATCATGTTGATATGATTATCCACTTTATTGACTACCAGCACCACCGGCTTCCGGCTTTTCCGCAGCATATCCGCCACCTTAAAGTCCGTATCCTGTAGTCCCTGCCGGACGTCCGTCAGAAAGAGGATCACATCCGCGGTATCGATAGCGATCTGCGCCTGTTCCCGCATCTGGGATAAGATGATATCCTTGCTGTCCGGCTCGATCCCACCGGTATCTACCAGAGTAAACAGCTTGTCTAACCATGTCACATCCGCATAGATCCGGTCTCTGGTTACGCCCGGCGTATCTTTTACAATCGAAATCTTTTCACCTGCCAGTGCGTTAAAGAGAGTGGATTTCCCCACATTCGGTCTTCCCACAATGGCAACGATCGGTTTACTCATATTTACCTCCTTGACGGATAGGCTTTTATATAAACAAATCCGTCCTGCCCGCCGTCCGGACAGGATTCTTCGCCTAATACAGTTAAAATAAATGCTTTCCCGTTTGATTTTACAATATTTACTTTGGTCTGTAAAGTATTTTCCAGTTCATCGACAGTCACATCATCCAAAAAAACCCGTTCCCCGGCCCGGATCATATTGGACGGCAGCAAAAGCCGTTCTCCCAGTTCTGCTCCGGCAAGCTGCTCTATCAGATCCTGTCCCGTGATCAGACCGGATACGGTGATCGCAGGTCCGAAGAATTGATTGACGATCCGGTAAACATGGATGGTAAGCCAGGGGCACTGCGCCATCAGCCGATCTGCGAAATCCCGCATCATGCCATAGGCCAGCTCTCCGGTTGCGACCGAAAGTACAGACGGCTTGTTTTTTCTCCGTTTTTCCGCTTTTTTATGAAAAAAATGCAGTTTCCTGTGCGGCTGAAAAATTTCCTGAAAGCCTTCTTCAAATTCGGTTTTCATAAGCCGCATCATGCCGACGCCGTTTTCCAGCTGCGGATAGCCGTCATAGCGTCCTTCCTCCGGGAAATCCCGTTCGGCCAGAATATACCACTCGTCGCTGGCATGGATCATATGCATCCCATATTCGGCATACAGTTTTTTCTGCCAGCGTTCGATTACATCGATCACGGCCGCTGCTTCCGCTTTCGTAAACGGTTCCAGTGGATACAAGCCCTCCCGGTATTTGGTCAGCCCCGCCGGTACCACGGATACGCTCTGCATTTCCGGCATAAGTTTTGCCAGTTCCCGGATGGAATACTCCAGTTCTTCCCCGTCATTGACGCCTTTACAGAGTACGATCTGTCCGTTCATCACAATGCCGGCTTCTTTTAAACGGGGCAGATAGGCCAGTACGTCCCCTGCGAAACGGTTATTTAACATCCGGCAGCGCAGTCCGGGATTCATAGACTGGATGGAAATATTGATGGGAGACATGCGCTGGCTGATGATCCTGTCAATATCCTTTTCCTTCATATTCGTCAGGGTAATATAATTGCCCTGCAGAAAAGAGAGACGGGAATCGTCATCTTTAAAATACAGGGTCTCCCGCATTCCGGGCGGCATCTGATCAATAAAGCAGAAAATACATTTGTTATGACAGGAACGGTAGTCATCCATCAGATCCGTTTCAAATTCAATTCCCAGATCTTCATCATATTCTTTTTCAATCTGTATTTCCCGTACGCTTCCGTCTGCCTTTTCCACTGTGATCGTCAGAATTTCTTCATTGATCTGATAGCGATAGTCCAGTGCGTCTTCAATCTCCCTGCCGTTTACAAAAATCAGGAAATCTCCGGTTTCCAGTGCCATTCTTTCAGCGATTGAGCCCGGCAATACAGTTTTGATCTTGTGTTTCTGCATACTCACTCCTACCGAATCATTAAAAATGCCGCCATGACGCCCCGTTTCCCATGTGTTGCGCGGTGGGAAAACAGCCAGTCGCTGTTGCAGCAGGTACAGAGTCCAGCAGTAACAATCTGTTCAGCCGGTACGCCTGCTTCCGTTAAGATCACCTGGTTAGCCGCCCACAGATCCAGCTGATATTTTCCATTTTCTTTCCGGGCCAGGATCCGCTCCAAACTTTCCTCTGTAAAATTACGGGCAAATTCCGCCGCCACATCTTCGCCGACTTCGTAACAGTCTTTACAGATGGACGGTCCGATACAGGCCGTCACATCTTCCGCCCTGGTACCGTAGGCTTTTTTCATGGCATCCAGCGTCGCCTTTCCCATCCGGTTTACGGTTCCCCGCCAGCCGGAATGCGACAGCCCGATGGCCCGGTGTACCGGATCCGCGAAATACAGCGGCACGCAGTCCGCATAGGTCGTCATCAACGGTAAATTGGGGACGTTGGTGATCAATCCGTCAATCCCGGCATAATCCGGTTCTTTTCCATAGCCTTTTCCGGCGTCTTCCTCCGTCGCGACCCGGACGTTCGTGGTATGTTCCAGCCGTCCCATTACCATCCGGTTTTCGTCAAATCCGATGGCGGCCGCGATCCGTCTGAAATTTTCCCGGACAGCCGCTTCTTCATCGCCTCTGGAAAAGGTCAGATTCATCGTGGCGAACATTCCGGTACTCACGCCGCCTTCCCTGGTCGAAAACCCATTGACGATCCAATCCATTTTATCTAATGCCGGAAAGGACAAAAAAGGAACTCCGTTCTTTCCGATCTGCTTTTTCATATTCATACGAAACTCCATTCCGATTCCATGATTTTCCTACAGGATCCCGCCGAACGCGTTTTGAATCAATTCGATCCGATCTTCTAGGATCAGCACCGCGTCATAGCGGCACGGCGTATCCTGCGGGAGACGGTTCCGATACAGGTAATATCCGGCGGCATTTATGATCCGCTGTCTCTTCCTGGCGTCTACTGCCTCTCCGGGCAGGCCGTACCGTTCGCTCGTGCGGTATTTCACTTCGATGAAACACAACACTGCCCCATCATAACCGATCAGATCGATCTCTCCCTGCCGGCAGCGGAAATTTTCTTCCACGATCCGATATCCCCGTTTTTCTAAATAAGCCTTTGCAGCCTGCTCCCAGCGGCTGCCGATCTTACGTTTGTTAATTTTCATCTTTTTTAATAAAATTTTGAATAAAAGTCTGCCGGTGAATGGGCGATGCGCCCATACTTACGATCGCTGCGATATGCGCTGCACTGCCATACCCTTTATTTGCCGCAAAGCCATAGCCCGGATACAATTTATCATATTCTGTCATCATCCGGTCCCTTGTCACTTTTGCCACGATACTTGCCGCCGCGATCGACATACTCTTTGCGTCTCCTTTGATAATAGGCACCTGCAGGATCGTTTCCGGCAGTCCCGGCACGGTTACGGCGTCATTTAATAAAACCGCGGGGCGTACTGTCAATTTACTGACCGACTGCCGCATGGCTTCATAAGTAGCCTGCAAAATATTGATCTCATCGATCCGCTTCGGAGAAACGACGCCGATCCCCACGGACACCGCTGCCTCTAAGATCTGACCGTAAAGTTCCTCCCGTTTTTTTGCGCTTACCTGCTTGGAGTCATTGATATATAAAATATTGCAGTCCTCCGGCAGGATCAGCGCGCAGGTTACCACCGGACCGGCCAGCGGTCCTCTCCCTACTTCATCCATTCCTGCAATGTATCCCTGTCCGGCATACTGCCGTTCATAGGTTTTCATATTCCAGGTCCGTTCCAGCTCCGCCTGATAACCCGCACAGCGCTTTGTATACGTCAAAAGCAGCTTCTGTACGCTTTGCCGTTCATCCGGCGCATATTCCTTTAGTAAGGTCGGAAGCTGTTCCATAGCGGCCATTTCCAGCCGTTTTTTGATCTCCGTTACCGTTTCCTGCATGCGCTCTCCTCATTTCCGTACAATTCCTTACGCTGAGCTGTTAAGGATCAATCGTCCCAAATTTACTGAACGGGAATATCCGGATCCAGACTTTTCCGATTATATTTTCCCGCTTCACCAGTCCGACCGTAGGAGTGCCCCAGCGGTCTAAATCTCTGCTGTCTTTACTGTGATTCCGGTTATCCCCCAGCACAAAATACTCATTGGGCGCCATTGTGACCGGAGTTTTGGCAAAACCGGCCTCTTTTATCGTCTCCAGACCGTAAGATTCTTCCAATACCTTACCGTCAATGATAATCTTTCCGTCCTCAATGGAAATTGTCTCTCCCGGCAGCCCTATGATCCGCTTGATATACCGCTCTGTCGTTCCGTCCTCTTCCTCAAACGGAAATACGATCACGTCAAACCGCTCAGGATCGGAAAACCGGTAGCTGATCTTATCGACCAGCAGATTATCTCCGTCCTGTAAGGTGTCTTCCATAGACTCGCCCATTACAACCGTCCGCTGCAGTACAAACTCCCGGAACAGAAAGCAGAGCAGAATCACCGTTCCCAGGATCATAAAGGTACGCAGGATCTCCCACACGTTTTCTTTCTGACTGCGTTCTTCCTGTTCTTCTTCCAATTCTTCCGCTTTCTCTTTTTTCTTCGTCTTTGTCTCTTTCATAATAAGCGCTGTCCTAATTTAGTTTCCTCTGCTGTGTTTCCTATGCTGTCTGTTCACAATGTTCCAATGTCAGTCTTCCCAGTTTACCGCTTCGCAAATCATTGAGGAAGATCGCGGATGCTTTGTCGTAATCCGGCAGGTCTCCCTTTAAGCGGCATTTCCTGCTGTCCGCAATTCCCTCCAGCACTGCCAAAGCTTCCTGTTCTTCCGAAATCTCATAGCGTTTCGCAATCCTGCCCGGGTAAAGCGTCTGCATCTGACGGATCCCCTGAATAGCCAGGTCATTGAGATTCAGGATTTCATCCCGGATCGACCCGATCAGGGCCAGCCGGACGGCAACCGCCTGATCTTCAAACTTCGGCCAAAGGATTCCCGGCGTATCCAGCAGCTCCAGAACATTGCTCAATCGGATCCACTGTTTTCCTTTGGTAACGCCCGGCTGATTGCCGGTTTTCGCGCAGGCGCGCTTCGCATAGGCATTGATAAAGGTAGACTTCCCCACATTGGGGATCCCCACAACCATAGCGCGAAGCGGACGGTTTAAGATGCCGCGGCGCTTATTCCGTTCAATCTTCTCCCGGCACGCTTCCTGCACAGCGCTGTTGATCCGTTTCAGTCCGCCGCTGTTCTGGGAATTTACGGCAACCGCCTGGCAGCCCTTTGTCCGAAAATAGGAAATCCATTGTTCTGTCTGTTCTTCATCCGCCAGATCCGCTTTATTCAATAATACCAGCCGGGCTTTTCCCTGCCCCAGCCGGTCAATATCCGGATTCCGGCTGCTAAGCGGGATTCGGGCATCCACCAGTTCGATCACCAAATCGATCAGTTTGATATCTTCCTGCATCTGCCGCCATGCCTTTGTCATATGTCCGGGATACCAGTTGATATTGCTTGTTGTCTGCTCCTGCTGCATTTTCTGTCTTCCTCTATCCTTTATTCTTCACCAGTCCGATCCGGGCAAACGGCGCGGCCCGCAGCCACACTTTACCGAGGATCTGTTCCTTTTGGATCAGTCCGATCTCTTCATATCGGCTGTCCTCACTGTTATTCCAGTTGTCTCCCATTACAAAATAAGCGTCTTCTCCCAGCGTCAGCGGCTCCTTCGCGATTCCGCTGTAGACGATCAGTTCCTGCGTTTCATAGAGCTTTATCTGCGTTTCATTTACATATAAAACGCCGTCCCGGATCTGTACCGTATCCCCCGGCACAGCCAGGATCCGTTTTACCGATACCGTCTTTTCCCCTTCCGTTTCATAGGCGATCACATCTCCGGCCTTCGGCGTACCGATCCCATAAGCCAGCCGGTTCAATAAAACCACTTCTCCGGCTTCCAGTTCCGGCGTCATGGAATTTCCTTCTATAGTAATGTCCTTGCCGAAAAACCAGATCACCATGACTGCTGTCACGACTGCCAGCACAATATCAACGATCCATTTTAATATCCGGTCAGAAAACAGATTTTCCGTCCATCGCTCCTTAAAATACCCCATATGGCCTCCGCTCCCGCGCTTTTACGGAAATTGTAAAAAGCCCCGCAAAACAGAATTGTTCTGCGAGGCTTAGCTTGCTTATTTCACTAATTCTTTTACCTTAGCTGCCTTACCGACTCTCTTTCTCAGGTAGTTCAGCTTCGCTCTTCTGACTTTACCCAGACGAACAACCTCAATCTTCTCAATGGTAGGCGAATGCAGCGGCCATGTCCGCTCTACGCCGATCCCGTTGGATGTCTTTCTGACTGTAAACGTAGCTCTTGTGCTTCCGCCCTGTTTCTTCAAAACAGTACCTTCAAATACCTGGATTCTCTCTCTGTTGCCTTCCTTGATCTTCGCGTGAACCCGTACGGTATCGCCTACATGAAACGGAGTGATATCGGTCTTTAACTGCTCCGCTTCAATCTTTCTGATAATCTCGTTCATTTCTGTTCCTCCTTATATCGCCGGATGTTCTTAATACAATTCATGTAACAGAGGACCATCTCTTTCTTACAGCATTACCCATAATAGCATAGAATTTGCCCAAACGCAAGCAATTTTTCAATTTTTTACATTTCTTCAGGGTTCCCTGATTTCTTCTGCGAGCTTTTTCTCCTGCTCGGTCAGCTCCGCCGTTTCCAGCAGATCCGGTCTCCACCGTGCCGTCCGGATCACGGACTGCTCTCTGCGCCATTTTTCAATATTGGCGTGATGGCCGGACAATAAGATCTCCGGCACTTTTTTCCCCATGAATTCCTCCGGTCTGGTATACTGGGGATATTCCAGCAAATTGTCCTGGAAACTTTCAAATTCCGCCGAAAGATCGTTGTGCAGCACCCCGGGCACAAGCCGGGAGATACAGTCGATCATCACCATGGCGGGCAGTTCTCCGCCGGTCAGCACATAATCGCCAATGGAAATCGGGTCCGTCACAATCTCCTCCAGCACCCGTTCATCGACGCCTTCATAATGACCGCAGAGAAAGATCAGATCTTCTTCTTTCGCCAGCTCTTCCGCAATCTTCTGACTGAATACCCGGCCCTGCGGCGTTAAATAAATCACTCTCGTTTTTTTCCCGATCTGTTCCGCCAGCGCCTGATAGCAGTCATAGACCGGCTGAGGCTGTATGACCATTCCGGCGCCGCCGCCGTAGGGATAATCGTCCACCTGCCTGTAACGGTTGTTCGCGTAATCCCGGATATTGACCGCATGGACGGAGACCAGACCCCTGTCTGCCGCACGGCCGATAATACTGTCGGAGAGTCCCTGCGTGACCATCTCCGGAAATAAGGTCATGACGTGGAAATTCATAAGTCCAACAATCCTTTCATTACATGTACTTTCATCACTTTGTTTTCCAGATCCACATTCAGAATACACTCCCGAATGGCAGGCAGCATCAATTCTTTTTTGCCCGTATCGCAGACATATACATCATTGGCGCCGGTCTGAAGAACGTCGGTCAGCGTACCCAGCCGGGTTCCTGCTTCGTCTTCAACAGCCAGACCGATCAGATCCGCGATGAAATATTCGCCTTCTTCGAGCGCAACCGCGTTTTCTCTGGTTACCAGAAGCGGTTTCTGCCGCAGCAGTTCCGCCTCGTTTCGGTCTGCGATCTCCTCAAATTTTAGGATCACCATCTGTTTGATATATTTAACGGATATCACATGCAAAAGCCGGGTGGATCTCCCCAGATCCAGGATCACTTCCTTTAACTCGTTAAAGCGGCCCGGATCGTCCGTAGTCGGATAAACCTTTACTTCTCCGTGGACGCCGTGCGGGGACGTGATGATCCCGACTTGCAGCAGATTCTCTGTTTCTTTCATTTTTTCTCCATTTCACCTGTCATTTCTTTCACATACAAAAGCTGTCGCAAAGGAGAAGGCAGAACTTCTGCACTCCGCCTTCGCGGCAGCCCATCCGTGTTACTGTTTGATTTCAACAATCACTTTCTTGTCTTCTTTTAAGGCGGCTGCTTTTACTACGGAGCGGATTGCCTTCGCAATTCTCCCCTGCTTACCGATTACTCTGCCCATATCTTCCGGCGCCACGCTTAATTCCAGAACAATGGTCTTCCCATTTTCTGTTTCTGTAACAACCACCTGATCCGGCTCATCAACCAGTGACTTTGCCAGAACTTCTAATAATTCTTTCATTTGAACCTCGATTCCGCAAGCTGTAACGAAAAACAAACCTATTTCTCAATACCGGCAAGCTTAAACAATTTGCTTACAGTTTCTGTAGGCTGAGCACCGTTTGCCAGCCATTTCTTCGCCAGTTCTTCATTAATCTGGAATGCGCTGGGTTCTCTGTTGGGATCATAAGTACCGATTTCCTCGATAAACTTACCATCTCTCGGAGATCTGGAGTCCGCTACAATCACTCTATAATAGGGAGCCTTCTTCTGTCCCATTCTTCTTAATCTGATTTTTACTGCCATTTCATTTCACCTCCTTGGAATTATGCTGTTATTTATGTTAAACGGCGCCTAAAAAGGCATTCTGCCGCCGAACAATCCGCCGAAAGCGCCCCGGCGCTTTCCTTTCTTGCCGCCCATCATGCCGGGCAGGGACTTCATCATCTTTCTCGCCTGTTCAAACTGCTTCACCAGCCGGTTCACTTCCCCCATATCCACGCCGGCACCTTTGGCGATCCTGGCTTTCCGGGACGCGTTCAGGATATCGGGATTCGCGCGTTCCGCCTTTGTCATGGAATGAATGATGGCTTCGGTTCTTCCCAATGCCTTTTCATCCGGCAGCTGATCCTCCCGGATCTTGCCGCTGATGCCGGGCATCATATTCATGATCTCGCCCAGACCGCCCATATTTTTAATCTGTGCCATATAGTCCAGATAGTCGTCAAAACTGAACTCCGCTTTTTTTAATTTGCGTTCCAGATCTCGCGCCTTGTCCTCGTCAATTGCTGCCTGTGCCTTATCGATCAGAGTCAGCACATCACCCATGCCCAGAATTCTGGAAGCCATACGGTCCGGATAGAACTGTTCCAGGTCGGACAGCTTCTCTCCCATACCGATATACAGGATCGGTTTCCCGGTTACCGCACGGATCGACAAAGCCGCGCCGCCTCTGGTATCACCGTCCAGCTTGGTTAAAACCACGCCGTCGATCCCGATCTGTTCGTTAAAGGTTCCGGACACATTTACCGCGTCCTGACCGGTCATGGCGTCTACTACCAGAATACTCTGGAAAACTTCGATCGCATGCTTGATCTCGACCAGTTCCTGCATCATATCTTCATCAATGTGCAGCCGTCCCGCCGTATCCAGAAATACCACATTCATGCCGTTTTTTGCCGCATGCTCAACAGCCGCCTTCGCGATATCCGCAGGCTTGTGACCGGTTCCCATGGAGAACACTTCTACGCCCTGCTTCTGTCCGTTGATCTGCAGCTGTTCAATCGCAGCCGGACGGTAAACGTCGCAGGCGACAAGCAGAGGCTTTCTGCCCTTTGCCTTCAGTTTCCCCGCCAGCTTCGCCGCCGTGGTCGTCTTACCTGCGCCCTGCAGTCCCAGCATCATGATCACCGTGATTTCATTGGAGGGCTTTAACGCGATCTCCGTCGTCTCGGAACCCATCAGACGGATCATTTCTTCGTTTACGATCTTGATCACCATCTGCCCCGGATTCAGTCCGTTCATCACATCCTGTCCGATCGCGCGCTCATTCACCGCACTGATAAACTGCTTTACTACCTTAAAGCTGACATCTGCCTCCAGCAGCGCCATCTTGACCTCCCGCAGCGCAGCCTTCACATCGGCTTCCGTAAGTTTTCCCTTGCTTCTCAAGTTCCTGAATACATTCTGTAGTTTTTCCGTTAAACTGTCAAATGCCATGGACGCCTCCGATTTATTAAAACTCTTCCAATATGGAAGCTGAAATTGTCTTGATCTCTTCTAACTTTGCAATATCCTGCCGTTCTTCTGCTTCCGCAACGCAGAGATTCAGCCGGTCGATCTTTTCCTTCGCGCGCTGAAACCGCTCTACCAGATGCAGCTTCGCCTCATAGCTCTCCAGCGCCCGGTTGCACCGCCGGATCAGATCATGGACTCCCTGACGGGTAATGCCCTGTTCCTCGGCGATCTCACCCAGACTGTAATCATTCAAAATAAAATCCGCATAGATCTGCTTCTGGTGCTTTGTCAGCAGTTCTCCGTAAAAATCATACAGCAGCGATAACGCAACCAGATTCTCCACGTTTTTGTTATCCATATGCTCTCCTGTCCGCACACGGCCATTGTTTCCGACCTGCCCTAGTATATACGAAAAAAAAACAGGTGTCAAGTATTTTTTCTTGACACCCGCATTTTTTTATTCCTGAACCGATCTTGTTCGCCTGTCGCCTTTCAGATAATACAGATATACGTCTTCCAGATTGGGCTGCGCCGCGGACGGGAGAAAGCCGTCCGGACAGTCGTCTCCGACGACCCGATACACAACGCCCTCTTTTCTCTGGGAAATATTTCCGTTCGGATATGCCTGCATCAGACCGTGAAGTTCCTCCGGCCGGCAGATCCGTTCAAATATCCGGTCTTCCATTTGCGCCAGCAGAACATGCGGCGGCGCCATCTGCAGAAGTTTTCCTTCCCGGATCAGCAGTACCTGCTCCGCGATACATTCAATGTCCGCCACCACATGGGTTGCCAGCAGGACAATCCTGTTTTCGGAAATCTCCGATATGTAGTTTCGAATCCGGATCCGTTCCTCCGGGTCCAGTCCCGCTGTGGGTTCATCCAGGATCAGAATATCCGGATCTCCCAGCAGGGCCGCCACAAACATGATCCGCTGCCGCATACCGCCGGAATAACCGCCAAGCTTTTTCGATGCCACATCCGCAAGTCCTACCATATTCAGATATTCCTCAATCTGCCGCCGCGCTGTCTTCTTATCCAGTCCTTTCAGCCCCGCTGTATAAAATAAAAAACGCCGTGCCGTAAACTGGTCATACATACCCTGCTGCTGCGGCATATAGCCCAGTCTCGCGCGAAACTGTCTGCCAAGCTTCAGCGTTTCTTCTCCCTGAAACAGAATCTCGCCGTCCGTGCGCCGTACGGTATCCGTAAGCAGGCCCATCATTGTCGATTTTCCCGCTCCGTTTGGCCCCAGGATCCCATATACGCCGGGATGAAACATCACATGCAGATCATTCAGCACCGTTTTATCGCCATATCGTTTTGTCAGACCTTTCAACTCCAATGTCAGTTCTTTCTGTTCCATATCCTGCCGCCTTTCCTTTCAATTCCCGTTTTCTCTGTTCCTGCTAGCATTTTCCAGCCCGCAAACCCGGCTATTCCGACCAAAAGAATTCCCAATACGCTCACCGACCAGTTTACGCTGCCGCCGTCATTCCAAAAATTCGCGGTATCCAATACGCCGGCCGCAGAGAGAAACGCAAGCTGCGGCAGCCCTGCATAGCTTCCGATGGCCGGCAGCAGAAATATCAGCACGCTGACGCACATGGAAACGATAACACGCCTGCAGAATAACGAAATCAGCTGTACCGCCAGTGCCAGACAAAACAGCAGCAAAGCCTGCATAAAAAACAGTAAAACCGCCATTGTAAGAATGGAAATGTTCAGACTGCAATCCGCAAACCGATCCAGACTCTGTACCGGCGCGTCCCACATGGAAAATCCGAATTTACCGGACGCCATCAGATACCGGCTTCCTGTTACAAGAAGACAGATCAGGAAGGTCAGGATCGCGGTCAGTCCGCAGCGCCTTAACCAGATACTCCGTCGTCCGCAGGGCATGGAAGCCATATAATCCGCCGTATTCTGCTCCCGTTCCCACGCCTGCGCGCCGGAAAAAAGCAGGATCACCGCAAACAGCATCAGCAGCATATCGGCAGTCCGTTCATTTTCTCCCAGGAAATCCCAGAGATATTCATAACCCAGCCGGTTTACATAATATCCCCGGATACCGCGTTCGGACAGTCCTTCCAGCCGTTCGGTATGAGAAAGCAGCTGCTCTGTCACTGCTCTGTGCTTTTGCAGTGCCTGTATGGTATTCTCCGCGGTTTTGATCTCACCCTCCGTAATCGCGGTAATTCCTTCGGCTGCCAAAGTCAAAATTGCCTCCTGCTCCTCAATTTTTCTGTCTAATGTTTCCACTTCTCCTTCCAGATATCGATGCTTCTCCGGAAGGACAGGACCCTGCAGAATCTCCATATAGTTGACATATAACTGCAGGTCGGAATCGTAATGTACCGCTTCGTCCGAATACCGCCAGATACAGACTGCCGCCAGAGCTGCCAGGATCAGAATTCCTTTCTGCGTCCATAAGAGCTTATAGGCTTCCTGTCCGAACAGCCCGCTCCTTCCCAAAATGGAACGCCATTTCCGATCTGCGCGTGTCCTGCGGCGCATTTCCGCAACCGGATATCGTCTGCCAAACAAGAGAGCGATTCCGAAAAGGAACAGATAAAAAACCGGAAGCAGTATCGCCATACAGGTATAGATGGAGACCGGATAACCGAAGAGATTCAGGTTCAGATAAGTACGGATATAATATGAGCTGTCCAGATAACCGAACAGATTCAGATATTTCAGCGCCTGCAGCGGACTCTGCGGCGCGATCAGCGTATATGCCAGATATTCCGCAGTCAGCAGCAGCGCGGTACCGCCGACTGCCGCCACTGAATTGCGAAACCGCATGGATAGAAGCCAGAACAGCATTGCCAGGCAGCCGACTGCAAGCGCTTTCCAAAACCAGTATAACAGCAGATAGGTTCCTACGGAAATCTCCAGCGTCACATTTTCAAACAGGGATACCGACTGCACCGCTCTGCCAAGACTGCCCAGTCCCCCGTACATCCAGACGCACAGACAGATATTTTCCAGCAGAAATACGGCTGTTGCTGTCAGAGAGGCGGCCATCAAAGCCGTAAAACGGAGTATCGTGACCGGAAGCCGTCCGTTTTTCGTTACAAATATGAACCCGGACAGACCTTTCTTCTGTTCCTCGATTATGACCAGAACCACCACGATCAGAAACGCGAGGATACAGAAATCAGTAAACCGGGATTCCGTCAGCGCGGACAGACCTGCGGAAGGACCGGGTTCCAGACTGACACGCCCTGCCAGCTGGAAATCCGCCACCGTTTTGTCGATATTGCGGACGGAAAAGTTATTTTCCCCGCCCATAGAAGCAGTCTGCTTCATTTTAACGGCGTTTTCCTCAATTCCCGCCAGTTTATCCGCATAATCTGCCTGATACGCTGCTTCTTCCGCATTCATTGCCAGCCGGTATTCCCGCAGGTCACGCTCCGAATGCCAGAACAATGCGGCGTTGAACAGCAGAAAGCCAAGCAGGGCAACTATGATTTTTTTTTGTAAAAAAATTCGTTTCCATTCCCACATAACGGTTCTCCAGCCAATTTATTTCGCTTTAATAAATTCCGTATTCTCACCGTCTGCCTGATCAATTTCCAGATAATAGACCTCATTCAGATCGGCGCTATTTACAAATTCAAAAAAGAATCCCTCACACGGGCCGCGTCCATCACCGAAAACGCCTTTTTCCAGACACAGCGCATTGATCTGTTTCAACGATATTTCTCTGGTCACAGTTCCATCCGGCGCAATCTGCATATATCGTTTGTCCGGTTCCCTGGGAGATGCCTCGTCGAAATGATAGACATAGACATAGCCCTGATCATAACTGACGCCCCAAGCCTCCTGCATCTGTAAATCCGTTAAATCAGCCCATACCTGATTCTTCCCGGTTGTCGGGTTGTACTCACGAAGAATCGCCTGCGTTGTATTTTCTTTATATAAAACCTTTCCATCTTTGAGATCAAAGTCCAAAATAAATAATTTTGGCAAATTCAGCTTTTCTACCTGTTTTGCCTCGCTGTTAAACCGATATAGTTCTCCTTCGCCAGACTGGTCCGGAATCATAAAGTATACATAACTGCCCGCAGAAAGCATTCTCGCCTGCCCGATTTCATTGTATTCCGGAAGCGGCATGACACATTCTCTGTCCTGGTCTCCATCTAATGAAATCCTCCATATAATATTACTGCCATTCTGGTAATGGTCATTGTCGTTGAGCTGCATGCTATATAGATAATACAAATAACCTCTGTGCTGAAAACAAGAGATTATATACGCACTCATTGTCTCACTTCCGCCACTTCGAATAACCTTCGTCAGTTCGCAAACTTTCTTATGCTTGCTGCCATCTGTAGAAATCTGATAAAGAAAGATCGCTTCATATGCGTTGCTTGTCTCTGCTTTACCTGTATTACTCAATTCTGATGTGAGCGAATACAGATTCCCCTGATAATAAAACAGGCCCTGCATAAATCCCTGTTCACCTGATATATAGGCATTGCATTCTTTTCCTTCGTGTTTGCATTCCGGCTTGTTGCACAATTTGGCAAATTCTTTTGTCTTTTTATCAAAAACATGCAGATAGCCATTTAACAACATATAAATACTGTTTCCATCACTTGCCATCATTGTCAATCCGCCTGCGGCAAAACAATTTTGCTGATCGGTCTCAAAATGGTAAGACTGATCTTCCGTTACGGGCTGAAATTTCGCGGGATCCGTTACAAGTTCCATGCCTGCAGGCGCAGGAGTCCCTTTCACTGCGTGTTCCGCAACAGAATCTCCACTCCATGAAGTCTCAACTGCTTCATCGGGCGGAGTTAATTTTGTTCTCCCGATTAACATCCAGACTGCTGCGCACGTTCCGGCAGCGATCAACGAAATTATAAGAATCATAATAATTTTTTTCTTTTTATGACCCCAGCCTTTTGACAATAATTTTGACATTGTTTATACATCTCACCTCGATTTTGCCTGAATGAATCTTGGGTTCTCTCCGTCCGACTTTGAAAGTTCCAGATAATACAACGTGTTCCCGATTCCCATCTGATCGGATGTTCCGTCTCCACTATCGTCATTGCAGATAAAAAACATGTACTCTGTGCCTGCCGGATACTCAACTCCAACCAGGATATCATTTTCTTCCCAATCCGGATGCTGAATATACCGTTTGATCCTGCCGTCTAATCCGATTTCCAGGAATCCGGAATCCCGCATATCATCATATTCCCATGCATAAAGAAGGATAGCGTCCGTATTGGGAACCAGATATCCCAGCTTTCTCTTCTTTGCTTCCCCGCTCAGGTCTGTCAGGACTTTTCTTTCATTTGTAACGGGATCGTATCGGTAGAGCACATTTCCATCCTGATAATATATCGTTCCGCCAATCGGACAGAATAAAGAATTTCCGATTCTGGGAATATCCGGTTTCTCAACCTGATCAGACTCCGTATTGAACCGGTATACTTCACCCATACAATCTGTCCGATTACTAAAGCAAAAATAAACGTAACTGCCTTCTCCATACAAGTTCGTTCCGGTCAGGTCAGAATCTTCCGGAATCGGCATAATGCATTCCGGTTCTCCGCTCCCATCCATAGGAACACGATACAGCACATTGCTTCCGCCCATATAAAAATCGTTCTGCCCTTCTTTCTGAAAAACATAGGCATAATACAAATATCCTCTGTGCTGAATAAACGTATAGCTTACCGCAGTCTCTTTTTCAGTTGTATAAAAACTGACAAGATCCCGAACTGCCGTCCGTTCTGTCCCATCCGGAGAGATCCGATAAAGTCTGAGGGTTACATGCCCCTCGGCGTCATTATCTCCAAATACAGGAATTGCAAAAATCAGATAAATATTTTTGTTGTAATAAAAAATCCCAAATAGATTTTGACCGGTAATATTGCTTTCTGCCGGGCGTAATTCCGCATTGCAACCTACATTTATCTCATGCGTACATTCCGGCTTGTTGCACAATTTGGCATAGCGTTTTTCTTTCGGATCGAAAACGTAGAGAAAAACGCCGTTATAGTAATAATAACTGTCTTCTCCTACGGCTAAAAAACTGTTGCTCCCGGTTTTTCCAAGATAATTCTGCCAGTCGGTTTCAAAATGGTAAGACTGATCTTCCGTTACGGGCTGAAACTGATCCGGATCCGTTATAATCGGAACGCCGTTTGGCGGCGGCGTCAGTTTTCCATTGTTGTCGGCCAGCGAATCTGCTTTCCATGAGGTTTCCGTTTCCTGTGTATCGCCGCATGCGCACAGCAGCAGACCGAATACAAATATAATAAATAGTCTGCATACAATAAAATGTTTTTTCATACTCATTTCCTTTATCCCTGTGTCAGATCCTGTCTATGTACTTTCAATCTCCTGCTTTGACAAATTCCGGTTTCCCGTTTTTTACTGCATCCAGTTCCAGATAATATAATTGCCTTCCCGAAAGCGGCATAGCAAAAAAGTATCCGTCACAGGGTCCCGTTCCCGTCATGTTTTCATTCGTTTTCAAAAGCTCTTTTTTTACTTCTTTTGTGGTGATTTCCATTCTGCAGGTTCCGTCCGGCGTAATCTGCATCCAATACTTATCCGGATTATCCCCGGATTCCTCATCAAAATGAAATACATAAGCATATCCCTGATCATAGGCGATCGCCCAGGCTTCTTTTCGCTGTTCGTCCGTCATATCTGCCCAGATACGGTCCGTTCCGGTCTTCGGATCATAGACTTTTAATATCGCTTTTTCTGTATTTTCTTTATACAAAACCTGCTGATCCATCAGCGCAAAATCTTTTACGTACAGTTTGGGAAGCGGCAGTTTTTCTACCTGCTTTGCCTCTGTCTGAAAGCGGTACAATTCTCCTTCCGCCATTTGATCCGCCGGCATAAAATACACATAACTGCCGGCAGAAAGCATACGCATACTGGCGATTTCCGCATGGGCGGGAAACGGCATAATGCATTCTTTCTCCCTGCTTCCGTCGATCGGAATCCGCCATAATACATTGCTGCCGTTCTGATACTGGTCGTCGCCGGTCTGCAGAAGATAAGCATAATACAGATATCCCCGATGGAGAACCGCTGTGATTCCCATGTTTCCATCTTCTCCGCCGTTTACCATATGTAGCATTCTTGACAGTTCACACAGCTTTTCCCGCTGAGTTCCGTCAGTCGATATACGATACAGAGAAAACGACTGGTAAACGCCGCCGGAAAAATCATTGGGATCCTTTGCCTGCTCCGGAAGTTCCATCTCTGTCAGGATCGTATACAGACTGCCTTTATAGTAAAAGATTCCTTCCGCTCCTGCTATCTGCGCGTTGCAGCCTTCGTTTTGTCCATGCCTGCACTCCGGCTTATTGCACAACAAAGTATACTGCTTTGTTCTGGTATCAAACACAGAAAGATAACCGTAATTCAGGAAATAATAACAATATTCATCCTTTGCTGCTCTGGGCAGTCCTCCATCCACAAAGCAGTTCTGTTCATCTGTTTCAAACTGATAAGTCTGATCTTCCGTAACCGCCTGAAATTTTGCGGGATCCGTTATGACTTCCATTCCCTGAGGCGCAGAGGCAGTTTCCGACTCTGAATCTGCCAAAGAATCTCCCTTCCAGGTTGTTGTTTCTGCAGCTTCAGATGTCTCTATACCGGACTCCTGTTTTTCCTGCTTTTCCTGACATCCGCATAAAAAGAAAGAAAGGCAGCCAATTCCGGTTAACAGGAGAACTGCCGTTTTCCATGCAATTTGATTTCCTCTCATACCTCTCCACTCCTTTTTTCCATTTCTCAGTACGGCCGTTTGATCACAGAATCAGATATTTTTATTATACGCTTCGATTGTGTTTTTTCCTTTTCGGAGTTGTAAAGGAGTTGTAAAAATTATCCTTCTTCCTGTATTTTTATAAATACTTCCGGAGATCCCAGATAGGAGATCAGAACAAATTCCTCATTGTTTTTCATATGCAAATATCGCAGAAACCGGTATTCCCGCTTGTAGCTCAGGGTATTGACAGGGACAGGAAGCTGTATCTGATCATGGCTTTCAAATCCGGGATAAATGATCTGAGTGCTTTCGGAGGAATCGGCGTCATCCGGCAGGCTCAGCTCTGTAATCGTTTCCCATTGCCCCGATGGATCGCCGATCGGACGGGATTGAAAACTTATAAACGGTTCCGCATACGCTTCGCCGACAAAGTCTTCCAGTACGTAAAAAGAAACTTTAAATTGATCATTTCCGATATAGGAAGATGCAAAATCAATATCCTGACAGATCGGAAGCTCCTCTGTCGGGTCATAGCCGTTGAGTCCGCCGGGATTCTCTCCCTCTGTATAATCCGGTGTATCCATAAGCTCTGAACTGCTTTCCGACGTTACCGACTCCATTTCTTTTCCTGGATGCGCAGCGATCGGACTGTCCGGTACGACCGGCTGCACTCTGGAAACCAGGATTCCCGCAGCCAGAGCGATGACGCCCGCCAGTGCTGCCATACCGGTCAGTACCCCCGCAAAACGCTTTTTTGGTCTTCGCATCGGTCTGACCGGCGCCTGATCCGTCTGCCTCCTCTCTGCCGTCTCTGCGAAAACATCCGGCATCCGGCTTCCCATTTCCTGCTCATACCGGGCTTCATAATCTATGGTTTCACTTCGCAATTCCGCCCAAAGCCGTTTGCTTTCCGATTCCAGATATGCCCTGCATACCGCTTTCATCCATTTGTCATCCGCGCGCCTCATATTCAAAGCCCTCCTTTTTCAAAATTTCCTTTAAATGTTTTCTGGCTCTGGAAATATATACACAGACATTTTGTTTCTTAATTCCCAGCGTTTTTCCGATTTCCTGATCTGACATTTCATTAAAGTATTTATACAATAATAATTCCCGCTCCCGGTCAGACAGGCAGCCCATTGCCCTGCCCAATATGCCGGAATCCGTCTGTCGGATAACCCGATCTTCCATAGGACTTCTGCCGTCCGTTATCCGGTCCCACTCTGTCTCCGCAAGATCCCGGTAATGCGCAAGGCGCCGGTTTTTGGAACGTACGTAATTGTAAGCAGTCTGCCTTGTGATCACGATCACACAGGCAATTTCCAGATCCGGCCCCTGCTTTCGGATCTGGGCCTCATAACGGTACATCCGGATCACAGTTTCCTGCAGAACCTCTGCCGCCTCCTCATAGTCCTGTACAATTTCATACGCTTTTTTCAACATTAAATTCCGGTATCGCTCATATAGTTCTTTTACATAATCCCACTTATCGCTTTTTCTCATAGAGTACTCCATCGGTTTCGAACGTTCTGCTTATCCATACACCGGAAACCTCCGCTTTCTAACAGCATCCGAAAAATTTTTTATTCAAAAAAGCCCTTACATAACTTCCGTACGGCTTGCAAGTACCTCGCCGCCCCGAAATTTATGTAAGGGCTTATATCAGATTCAATCCGATTTCGCTATACGACACCTATCAGACAGCGGAATCATTCCAGACATTTTCGGATCTGTTTCCGCACGATGTCATTTAAGATCTCCAGACGTTTTTCCGGCAGATTATAGGCAAAATGTCTGGGAAAATCTTTTTTCAGCAGGGATTCCAGAATTGCGCGGATTTCTTCTGTCATCAGCTTCTTCGCGACATAGATGAAATCTCCGCCCATTTTATGCTCCATAAACGCATAGTAATCTTCCGGCTCGATCAGATCCAGTTCCGTAGCTTTGCACAGGAGAGAACGGTTGTGATCAAAGATCGGCGCGAAGCGTTTGATCTGCAGGGATTTGGTATCAAAAATAAATCCGAAATTATCCATACCGCGGTCCGGATTCAGAATGATGGCGTCCAGGATCACCATTCTCCGGAATTCATCTTCAAATCCCAGGGAACGGCACAGATAGAGCATGGAAGCGAGATTATACTGTTTTCCCGGCGTCAGCATCTTATAAACCGGTACAAAGCCTTCCCGTTCGTTGGTAAAGATATCGCAGATGGAACAGATCAGTCCCTTATAATTGATCAGATTATAATTTACCGCCTCATGACAGAGCGCCTTCGCGAAAATCGACGCATAATATTCCGAATAGGATTCAATTCCATTTTCATCCATTCCGTTTTCATCCGTCTCAACACTGGAGCGTTTTAACAGCATGATCTGCCCCGGCTGCCAGATCCAGCCTTTTCGGAAAGTTCCGTCCGACGTAAATTCCGGAGATGTGGAAGACAGGCGCAGTCCATGGTGGTTTGCCGGTTCAAACCCTGTCTGCAGCCCGATATCCATAAAATTATTATGATACAGGTTCACCTGTGCCCAGGTAATCCTGGAACCTGTCTTTTTGATCCAGAAGGTATCATTCAGCGAAAGACCTCTGGTGATATCTACGAATCCCTTTATCCGGTTTAAGTTCCAGGGCCTCTGCCATTTTCGGAAATGATCCTTATAGCGGACCGTATTTCGGCTATATACCCAGGTGTTAATATCGATAAAACCGAACGGAAGCCTGTCCGAATAGCGTTTCTTCTCCAGACAGACATCATTCCCGATCTGCTCCGCAATATCAAATTCCAATAAAGGGGTATCCTGATTCATCAGTGTATACATCGCACTGTCTCCTTTCCCTGTCCGCTTTCAACGAAAACTTCGCCTTCCGGTTTTCTTTTACCTACAATGTAGTCCGCACCAGCTTGGGACGATACCCTTCTTTCTGTAATTTCTCAATAATCAGATCCCTGTGCTCCATACCGAATGCTTCCATCGTCAGCCGCAGTTCCACAGCTTCATTCCGATTGATATTGACAAACTGATTATGCTCCAGTTTAATGACGTTTGCTTTTTCTTCCGCGATCGAATTGGCAACCCGCACCAGCTCGCCCGGCTTATCCGGCAGCAGTACGGAAACCGTAAAGACGCGGCCTCTCTGGATCAGACCGTGCTGCAGAGTAGAGGACATGGTAATGATATCCATATTTCCACCGCTTAAGATACTGACGACCTTTTTATTCGTCACATTCAGATGTTTGAGTGCCGCCACTGCCAGCAGGCCGGAATTTTCAACTACCATCTTATGGTTCTCCACCATATCCAGGAACGCGTCGATCAGTTCTTCATCTTCTACCGTGATCATCTGATCGATATTCTTCTGAATATACGGGAAAATCTTTTCTCCGCACCGTTTTACAGCAGTACCGTCGGCAATCGTCTGGGCGCTGTCGATCGTCACCACTTTGCCCGCATTCAGCGCCGCCGTCATGGACGCGGCCTTTGCAGGCTCTACGCCGATCACCTTGATCCCCGGATTCAGCAGCTTCGCCAGCGTGCTTACGCCGCAGCTCAGTCCGCCGCCGCCGATCGGAACCAGGATATAATCTACCGTAGGCAGTTCCTTTACGATCTCCATGGCGATGGTTCCCTGGCCGACTGCCACGTCCAGATCATCAAACGGATGGATAAAGGTATAGCCCTTTTCCTCCGCAAGCTGATAGGCATACGCGCAGGCGTCGTCATAAACATCTCCGTACAGGATCACTTCGGCGCCGTAACTCTTTGTACGGTTGACCTTCATTAACGGCGTTACGGTCGGCATGACCACGACCGCTTTCACGCCATAGATCTTTGCCGCATTGGCAACACCCTGCGCATGGTTTCCGGCAGACGCCGTGATCAGACCTTTCGCGCGTTCCTCCTCTGAGAGGGTACTGATTTTATAATAAGCGCCGCGTACCTTATAAGCGCCGGTTCTCTGCATATTCTCCGGTTTCAGATAAACCTTGTTCCCGCACTGTTTACTGAAAAATTCGCTGTAGATCAGATTGGTAGGCAATGTAACCTCCCTGACCTTCTCGGCCGCCTCTTCAAACTTATCGATTGTCATCTTCATTTCCTTCTTTCCTTACATCAAACAACGCTTCCACAAAATCCCGGGAGTTAAACTTCTGCAGATCCCACAGGCCTTCTCCGATTCCGATATATTTCACCGGAATCCCCAGCTCCGCCTGAATGGCAACGGCAATTCCGCCCTTTGCGGTCCCGTCCATTTTCGTCAGGATCACGCCGGTGATCTCCGTACATTCCATAAAGGTCTTTGCCTGCGCCAGTGCGTTCTGTCCGGTGGTCGCGTCTAATACAATTAAATTTTCCCGATATATTCCACTATATTCCTTTTCAATGATTCTGTCAATCTTCTTTAGTTCTTCCATCAGATTCTTTTTATTGTGCAGACGTCCCGCCGTATCGCAGATCAGGACATCTGCCTTTCTGGATTTGGAAGCAGCCACTGCGTCATAGATTACCGAACCCGGATCCGCGCCCTCCGCACCGGAAATGATTTCTACGCCGGCGCGGTCTGCCCAGATCTTCAGCTGTTCCGCCGCTGCCGCGCGAAAAGTATCCGCCGCCGCCAGCACTACCCGTTTTCCGTCCTCTTTCAGCTGTCCCGCCAGTTTTCCGATCGATGTGGTCTTGCCGACGCCGTTGACGCCGATCACCAGGATCACGGCATTCTCCTGTTCAAACGCATACGCATTTTCGCCCAGATCCATCTGTTCCACAATTGTATCGATCAGAAGCTGCTTGCATTCTGCAGGATCTTTGATCTTCTGTTCCTTCACCTGCTCTTTCAGGCGTTCTATGATCTCCATTGTAGTATTGACGCCCAGATCTCCCATGATCAGAATTTCTTCCAATTCTTCATAAAAATCGTCATCAATATGGGAAAATCCGTGAAATACAGCGTCTACGCCGGATACGATATGATCGCGCGTTTTGCTCAGGCCTTCTGCCAGCCGTCTGAAAAATCCTTTTTTTTCTGCCATATTTTCCTCCTGAAACATCTATTTATCCAGCTGAGACTCCAATAAGTCTACGGAAACCAGCGTGGAAACGCCTTTTTCCTGCATTGTGATCCCATACAGGCGGTCCGCGCAGTTCATCGTGCCCCGCCGGTGAGTAATGACAATAAACTGCGTATGCTCCGTCAGTTTATGTAAATATTCCGCATAGCGCACCACATTGGAATCATCCAGCGCCGCTTCAATCTCATCCAGCAGACAGAACGGCGACGGCTTCAGATTCTGGATCGCAAACAACAGACAGATTGCGGTCAGCGCCTTTTCTCCGCCGGACATCTGCATCATGTTCTGCAGCTTCTTTCCGGGCGGCTGCGCGATAATGTGAATGCCGGCGTCCAGAATATCGCCTTCCGTATCCAGTTCGATTTCGCCTTTTCCGCCCCCGAACAGCTCTTTGAACACATTGTCAAATTCTGCCCGGATCTCTCCGAATTTTTCTTTAAACTGTCTGCGCATGCCGGTATCGAGTTCCGTTATGATCCCCAGCAGACTTTCTTTCGCGGTCATCAGGTCCTCGTACTGTCCTTTCAGAAATGTATACCGTTCCCCGACCGCTTTAAATTCTTCAATCGCGCCGATATTGACATCGCCCAGCGCTTTCATCTGCCCCTTTAAGCCGGAGATCTGTTTCTTATATTCGCTTAATGATATCGCTTCCTCAGACCGGAAATTTTGTGCCTGTCCGTAAGACATCTCATATTCCTGCCACATATAATCGACCAGGTTGTCCTCGGATTCGTTCAGTTTTTCATTCTGCCCGTTTAAGCGATACAATTCCCGGTCCAATGCGCTCACACGTTCCGCGATCTCTTCCCTGCGCCGGAAGAACTCCTTGTGTTCCTGCATCTGTTCGTCCTTCTGCCGGATCGACTCCGCAATCTCCTGCTCCAGCGCTTCCATCTGTGCGCTCTGTGCCAGCGAGGCTTCCTTTAATCCCGTGATTGCCTGCTCTCTTGCGGAAATTTCCGTGTCCGTGTCTTTTGCGCCGGACAGGATCTCTTCCAGCGAAGTCCTCAGATCACTGATCTCCTCTGACAGACGGTTCATATTTTCCACAATATAATCGTGATGATTCTTCAGGGAAGTCATCGCAATCCTGTTTTCTTCCCCTTCTTTTCCATACCGTTCCGCTTCCTGCTTCTGCTGTTCCAGTTCTCCCGTCAGGCGGACGATCTCCTGCTCCAGCCAGACATTCCGATCTTCCGTATCCTTCAGATCATCCTGCAGGCGGACATTGTCTTTCTGCAGATCGTCAAACCGGGTATCGATCTCTCCGGTCTCCCGTTCAAAATCCGTGTAGGAGCTCTGCAGCTGTGCCTGTCTGTCATCCGCGGAATCCAGATTCATCCGGATGGTATTCTCCAGAACCATTTGCTCCTGCAGGACATTCTGGATCCGTTCGATCTCTGCCGACAGGCTGTGCCGTACTTCCCGGTTATCCACGATGGCCTTGCCCAGCCGTTCCCGTTCCTGATTATGCCCGGTCAGCGCTTTCTCCAGTTCCGCCAGCTCTCTCCGTCTGCCCAACAGGTTGCTGCTGTTTTTGAACGCGCCTCCGCTCATGGAACCGCCCGGATTCAATTGTTCCCCTTCCAGCGTGACAATCCGTAAGGTATAGCGGTATTTTCTGGCCAGTGTGATCGCATGATCCACTTCGTCCACAACGACGATCCGGCCCAGCAGATATTTGGCGATTCCGCTGTATTTTTCTTTGGTTTTTACCAGATCGCACGCCAGTCCGATTACGCCGGGTTCCCGAAGCGCCGCTTCATTCTGAAATCCGATCCGATTGCTCATACTGGACAGCGGTAAAAAAGTAGCCCGGCCCAGTTTATATTTTTTTAGGTATTCGATCAGTTCTTTTGCGGTTGTCTCCGTATCGGTAACAATATTTTGAATACTGGCGCCCAAAGCGGTTTCAATGGCGACCTCATACTTTTTATCGGTCTGGATAATATCGGCTACCACGCCGACGATTCCCTGCTGGCTGTCCTTTAACTCCATCAGCTTCTTAATGCTGTTTCCGTAACCTTCATAACGCTCCGTCAGATTTCGCAGCGTTTCCAACCTGGTTTCATCCTGATGATAACGGGCGTTTACCTGTTCCAGTTCCCGATTGAACTGCCTGCCGTTTTCCTGTTCTGCAGCCAGCGATTCCTTACAGGCGTCCAGCTGCTTCTGCGTATCGGCGATCTGCTCTAAAACTGCCGTCAGTTCTTTTTTCAGCCCGTCGATTACTTCCTGCTGTTTCTGCTGATCGGTATTGTACGCTTCCATCTGGCGGCTCAATTCTTCTTTTCGCTGTACGATCTGTTCCAACAGCGTATCATAGCGCTGCATTTTTGCCTGTAATTCTCCGCGGGCATTCAGCAGCGTGATCATTTCCGCCTTATAGGCCTCTGTCTGTTCTTCCAGCGCATGGATCTGCTCCGTTATCTGGGTCAGCATACTGTCGGTATTCGCCTGTTTCGCAACCGTCTCTTTCACGGAAGCCTCATTTTCCTCTTTCAGCCTGGAAAATTCTCCATAAGAAGCCTCGTGCTCCTCCAGACTTTTTTTCGTACTCTCGATCCGTTCGTTTGCATAATCGCTGTTCGTCCTAGCCGAGCGGATCTGCTCTTCCAGCACCCGGATCTGCCCTTCCAGCTTTTCCTTCTGCAAACCGGCCCCCGAAAGTCCGCTTTTCTTTTCATCGATGATCTGATTTAAATGCTCCAGCAGCTGTTCCAGTTTCTCATATTCCTGTTTGATCTGTTCCAGCTCCTGATTAGCGCCTGTCAGATCGTTCTCGGCGATCGCGATCCGGCTCTGTGTTTCTTCCTTTTGTTTGCGGATCTGTTTGATCTGCAGCAAAAACGCGTTGGCTTCCCGTACCCGCAGTTCATCGCGCAGGCGGAGATATTCCTTCGCCTTCTCCGACTGTTTTTCCAAAGGACCGACCTGTTTTTCCAGTTCGTGCAGAATATCCTCTACACGGATCAAGTTCTGGTCTTCGTCCTCCAGTTTCTTCATCGCCTCACGCTTTCTGCGCTTAAACTTTACAATACCGGCAGCCTCATCAAATAACTCTCTGCGTTCCTCCGGCTTCCCGCTTAGAATCCGGTCGATCTGTCCCTGTCCGATAATGGAATATCCTTCTTTTCCGATCCCGGTATCATAAAACATCTCATTGATATCTTTCAGACGGCAGGCAGAGCCATTGATCATATATTCGCTTTCACCGGAACGGAACAACCGTCTGGAAATGATCACTTCGTCATAATCCACTGCCAGCATATGGTCTGTATTATCCAGCGTGATCGCCACATAGGCAAACCCAAGCGGTTTTCTGTTTTCCGTCCCGGAAAAAATCACATCTTCCATTTTGGAGCTTCGAAGCTGTCTGGTCTTCTGTTCGCCCAGCACCCAGCGGACTGCGTCCGCCACATTGCTTTTGCCGCTGCCGTTTGGTCCCACGATCCCGGTGATTCCGTTGTGAAATTCAAATTTCATTTTATTGGCAAAGGATTTGAATCCCTGTATGTCAATACTTTTTAAATACATTCTGTTCTCCGTCCCGGCAAGCGCTTTCCGTGAAATCGCTACCGTTTTTGATTTAGGATAAGTTCTGTAATTTCAGCAGGCCTTCATAAGCCGCGTTCTGTTCCGCCGCTTTTTTCGTCCTGCCGCTGCCTTCTCCCAGCTTTTCTTCATCCAGATACATTGCCACAAAAAATGTTTTATTGTGATCCGGTCCCTTTTCGCCCGTCAGTCTGTAATGGATCTGTTTTCCCGGATAATCCCGCTGAACCAGCTCCTGCAAAATTGTTTTGCAGTCATGGAAGAGCTGCTTGTGTTCAATATCATTCAGGACAAATGCAAGGATAAACCGTTCTGCCGGTTCCAACCCGCCGTCTTCAAAGACCGCGCCGATCACAGCTTCCACTGCGTCGGAAATAATGGAATCCCGTTCTCTGCCGCCGGTGAGTTCTTCTCCCCGGCTCATCTGCAGAACTTCTCCCAGCTGAAGCTGTCTGGCTACCGAAGCCAGCGCTGTTTCACATACCAGACTGGCCCGCAGTTTTGTCATATTTCCTTCCTGCATATCCGTATATCTGTGAAACAGGAATTTACTGGAAACCAGCTCCAGCACCGCATCGCCCAGAAATTCCAGGCGCTCGTTGCTGATGATCCGCCCGTCTTTTCCGGTCTTCTGATAAGAACTGTGCGTCAGCGCTTCCTCCAGCAAACTTTTATCCGAAAAGGTATATCCGATCCTTTTTTCCACTACATGCAACGGAATTGTCATACTTGCCTCGATTCTTCACCGCTTTCCGCTTCCGGAAACAGCTTTTCTTTAATCTTGTCATTGATCTTCTGTTTTTTGAAGTCCTCACACTGCAGAATACAGTTGCGGATAATCTTTCCGGTAGAATTGCCGTGACTTTTTACGACCAGGCCGGTCAGTCCCAGCATGGGCGCTCCGCCGTGCGTATCGGTGCTGAAGGTTTTCATCACTTCTTTCAGCGCCGGTTTGATCAGCAGCGCGCCGATCTTGCTGCGCAGAGAAGACATCAGCCCCTCCTTGATCTTGCCGATCAGGGTCGCGCCAAGCCCTTCGTAGAGCTTTAAGATCACATTTCCCACAAAGGCTTCACATACAACTACGTCCGCATAGCCACTCGGAATTTCTCTGGCTTCGATACTGCCGATAAAATTGATCCCCGGGCATGCCTTTAACAGCGGAAACGTCTCTTTGACCAGAGCATTTCCCTTTTCCTCCTCCGCGCCGATATTGACGATCGCAACCCGCGGATTTTTGACTCCTACGATGTTTTCCATATAAACGGAACCGATCTGCGCAAACTGCACCAGCTGCGCCGGTCCGATATCTACATTGGCCCCACAGTCGATCAGCAGGGAAACTCCCTTCGCAGTGGGGATCAGCGGAGCTAACGGAGAACGTTTGATTCCCTTGATTCTGCCTACGATCGTCTGGCCGCCTACTAAGGTAGCGCCGGTGCTGCCTGCCGTAACAAACGCGTCCGCCTCACCGTTTTTCACCAGTTTCATAGCCACAACCAAAGAAGCATCCTTTTTTGTCCGGATCGCATGCACCGGAGGTTCCTCCGTCGCAATCACCTCTGTCGCGCCGATCACTTCGATCCGATCCTTCGGATACTCATACTTTGCCAGCTCCTGTTTCAGAGTTTCTTCAATTCCGACCAGCTTCACCATTACATCTTCGCTGTCGTTTACTGCCAATACCGCGCCTTTCACAATCTCAACCGGAGCATAATCTCCACCCATCGCATCCAGCGCTACAATCGTTTTTTCCTGCATATCAGGTTCCCTCCTATTCCGTAATATTGAAAAACGGCAGTTTCCGCACAAGCAGAAACTGCCATCAGATTCAAAAATCAGTCAACAGAAATAACTTCTTTTTTATTATAGCTTCCGCAAGCCTTGCATACTCTGTGGGGCATCATCAGCGCGCCGCATTTGCTGCATTTTACTAAGTTAGGAGCACTCATTTTCCAGTTTGCTCTTCTCTTATCTCTTCTTGCCTTGGAAGACTTATTCTTCGGACAGATAGACATGGTATCACACCTCCTTATACTGATTAAAGATATCCAAAATCTGAGCCATTCTCGGATCCAGTTCGGACTTATCACAATCGCAAGTCCCTTCATTGAGATTCTTTCCGCACCGGCTGCAGATTCCCTTGCAGTCCTCCCGGCACAAAACCTTCACAGGCAGATTCACCAGAATCTCATGGTAAGCCAGCTTATCACTGTCTAAGACGCGTCCATCCAGATAGGGCGGACACTGAGCGGCATCATTCAGGATCTCCTCCCTGACGTCCAGTTCCCTGGAAACATCAATTGTCAGATCCTGCGTCACCCGTTCCAGACATCGGTCGCAGTTCATCTCCAAAACGGCGTGAACCGTGCCTTCCAGTACCAGAACATTCTGCTTTGCGCTTACTGCCTTCAGGGATACCGCGCTCTCTTTGGCCACCGGATAACTTCCCGCCCTGCAGGTAAACTGCTTCAGCGTGATCGGTGCCTGAATATCCATCGTTCTGCCCCGGTCGGACAAAACAGCAGATAAATCGAAAACCATATTACGTCCCTCTGCTTTTTATGACGCCACTAGCCATTATACATAGGGATAGTGGATTTGTCAAACACTTTTTTTCTTTTGGCGAAAGGCTGTCTGACGTTTCCGCATTAACCGATTAACGCCAATGTTTCTCTCGCGATCGCCAATTCCTCATTGGTCGGCAGAACCATGACCTTCACCTTGGATTCTGGTGTAGAGATCATGATGTTCTCGCCTCTGCCCTTGTTGGCTTCCGCATCGATCACAACGCCTAAATAGGTCAGATACTTGCAGATCTCGCCGCGGATCACACCGTCATTCTCGCCCACGCCTGCGGTAAACGCGATCGCATCTACGCCGTTCATCGCTGCCGTATAGGCGCCGATGTACTTCGCAACCCGGTAAACATATGCGTCAATCGCAACCTGCGCCTCATGATTTCCCTCATTCTGCGCTTTCTGTACGTCACGGAAATCGGAAGAAATACCGCCGGACAGTCCCAAAATACCGGATTTCTTATTTAAGATATTGAAGATCTCGTCTAAAGTTTTTCCTTCTTTATTGCAGATATACTGAATTACGGCAGGATCCAGGTCTCCGCTTCTGGTACCCATGATCAGACCTTCCAGCGGAGTCAGACCCATGGAAGTATCTACGCATTTCCCGTTGATGCTGGCGGAAACGCTTGCGCCGTTTCCTAAATGGCAGACAATGATCTTACAGTTATTCGGATCCAGATTCGCAAACCGGATGGCTTCCTTGGAAACAAAGCTGTGGCTGGTGCCGTGGAATCCGTAGCGGCGTACGCCGTATTTTGCGTAATATTCATACGGGATCGCATACATATATGCTTTCTCCGGCATGCTCTGACCAAAAGCGGTATCAAAGACCGCTGCCTGCGGTTTGCCCGGCATAACCTGTTCACACGCTTCAATTCCGATCAGGTTGGCAGGATTGTGTAACGGTCCCAGATCAAAATTCTCCCGGATCACATCTTTTACCTTTTCATCGATCAGAACGGAATCACTGTAAGCCTGTCCGCCGTGTACGACACGGTGTCCCACTGCCGAGATCTCGTCCGTGCTGGCGATCACGCCGTGCTCCGGATCGGACAGCGCATCCAGTACCAGCTGAACCGCAACCTTATGATCCGGCATGGGTTTTTCCAGAATGAATTTATCCTTGCCTGCGGGCTTATGCTCCAGTCTGGAGCCGTCGATGCCGATTCTCTCACACAAACCCTTTGCCAATACTGCTTCATTTTCCATATCGATCAGCTGATATTTCAAAGAAGAACTTCCACAATTAATTACTAAAATATTCATGTTCCTTTGCCTCTCTTCATTCTAAATTGATCTTATTCGTTATTCTGTGCCTGTACGGCGGTAATGGCAACCACGCCTACGATATCGGACGCGGAGCAGCCTCTGGACAGATCATTGACCGGCTTCGCGATTCCCTGACACATTGGGCCGTATGCCTCTGCCTTCGCCAGACGCTGTACCAGCTTATATCCGATATTGCCTGCATCCAGATCCGGGAAGATCAGAACGTTGGCCTGTCCGGCTACATCGCTGTCCGGCGCTTTGGACTTGCCTACCGAAGGTACGATAGCAGCGTCGCACTGCAGTTCGCCGTCCAGCATCAGATCCGGCGCCATTTCCTTGGCAATCTTTGTTGCCTCTGTAACCTTATCCACATCCGCGTGTTTTGCGCTTCCCTTGGAAGAATGGGATAACATTGCGACTCTCGGCGCTTTGTCTACCAGCATCCGGAAACTCTCCGCGGAAGAAATAGCGATTGCTGCCAGCTCTTCCGGATTCGGGTTCTGATTCAGACCACAGTCGCCGAATACAAAGATACCGTTCTCACCCAATTCACAATCAGGCACTTCCATCAGGAAAAATGTGGAAACCAGCTTGGTGCCGGGTTTGGTCTTAATGATCTGCAAACACGGGCGCAGCGTGTTGGCTGTGGAATGACAGGCTCCGGAAACCATACCGTCCGCATCGCCTGCCTTGATCATCAGGCAGCCGTAATACGCGTAATCCTTCAGCAGCGTCTCCCTTGCCAGCTCCGGCGTCATGCCCTTTGCCTTCCGCAATTCTACAAACAGATCTACATATGCGTCTGTTTTCTCATATGTATAAGGATTCACAATGGTCGCTCCGGAAATATCCAGACCTTCACTGTTGGCAGCCACTTCTTCCGGCGTACCGATGATCACCAGATTGGCTAATCCCTCCTTCAATATTTCCGCTGCGGCTTCAAAGGTCCTGCGGTCCATCGATTCCGGCAGCACGATCGTTTTCTTATCTGCTTTCGCTCTTTCTTTGATTACATCAATAAATGCCATGATAAAAGCTCCTTTCGTATAGCCATATTTATTCTTATTATACTCCTCATTATTTCGCTAGACAAGCACATTTTTTCATAAAAAACATATTTTTCCGGCGGCTCGTTGCATTCTCGCCGGAATTCGGTTACAATAAAATTCAGACAGCAAAACGGAAAGGATCAGAAGATGAAACAGGAATCAGTCGTTGGCATCATAGCGGAATATAATCCCTTTCACAACGGACATGCTTACCAGATCGCCCGAGCAAAGGAGCTGACCGGCGCGCGGTATGCCGTAATTGTCATGAGCGGTAATTTCGTACAACGGGGAACCCCTGCGCTCATCGATAAGCATACCCGTACGCGGATGGCGCTGTCAGGCGGCGCCGACCTGGTACTGGAACTTCCGGTCTGCTGCGCGGCTGCCGGCGCGGACCGATTTGCGGAGGGCGCTGTAGCAATCCTGGACCGGCTCGGCGTTGTCACCCACCTCTGCTTTGGAAGCGAATCCGGAGAACTTGCTCCTTTGCAGCAGATTGCGCATCTGCTCGCTTCGGAATCCTCCGCCTTTTCCGAACGGCTGCAGGCTGCGTTGAAAACAGGAATTCCCTACGCGAAAGCTATGGAAACCGCTGTTTTGGCAGAAAGCGGGATTTCCCTGCCGGAAGGCTTTTTATCGCAGCCTAACCATTTACTGGGTATTTCTTATTTAAAGGCCTTAAAGCGGCAGCAAAGCCCCATTCAGGGAATTACGGTCAAACGGTTGGGCCAGGCATATAACGATACCGCACTTCCGCCCTCCGGTCATGCAGACGGTTCCGTTTTTTATGCTTCCGCCGCCGCGATCCGAAACGCTGTTTTGACCGATGATCCATCCTGGAAACAGGCGATCCCGGGTGCGGCTCTGGATATTTTTTCCGACGCGCTGAAGCGGACCGGCTGTCTTACTTCCGATGATTTTTCCCAGGCGCTGGGTTATGCCCTGCTGCAGGCCGCTCCCGCCGATTATCTGGATCTTTCTTGGGATCTGGCAAATCGGATCCGGAAACTGCTTCCTGCCTACCGGTCTTTTTCTCAGTTCGCGGCACTGTTAAAAAATAAAAGCAATACCTATACCGCTGTCTGTCGGGGACTTCTGCATATCCTGCTCGATATCCGGCAGTCTGATCCGGAACTGTTCCATTCTGCCGGAAGCGCCGCCGTTCCCACAATGGCCGTGCGCCTTTTGGGATTTCGAAAAGAGGCAGCGCCCTTATTGTCGGAGATCAAAAAAAACAGTACCCTTTCTCTCATCAGCAGACTTGCCGAATATGAGAAGGATGCTGTTTCAAATGCAAATACGGACAGAATATTCCGTCAGACGCTGCGCGCCGACGCCCTGTACCGGCTGGTACAGATGCAGAAAAGCAGCGCCTCGATTCCGACGGAATATGAACAGCCGATCATAATTCTTAATTCTTAAAGCTGTGAATCGGCGCGGGGATTCTGCCCTGCCGATTGACAAACGCGTCACATCCAAAGGAATTGACCGGAATAACGGGCGCATATCCCAACAAACCGCCGAATTCCACTACCTCACCGACGCCCTTTCCGATCACCGGGATCAGACGGACTGCCGTGGTCTTCTGGTTAATCATGCCGATTGCGGCTTCATCCGCGATAATGCCGGCAATGGTAGTCGCTTTGGTGTCGCCCGGTACCGCGATCATATCCAGACCTACCGAGCAGACGCAGGTCATGGCCTCCAGCTTTTCAAGGGTCAAAGCCTGTGCGTTGACCGCGTCGATCATACCCTGATCCTCCGAAACCGGAATAAACGCGCCGCTCAGTCCGCCCACATAGGAGGACGCCATCACGCCGCCTTTTTTAACCTGGTCATTGAGCAGAGCCAGTGCTGCCGTTGTGCCGGGTGCGCCTACCTCCTCCAAACCAATTTCTTTTAAAATATCAGCCACGCTGTCGCCGATCGCCGGAGTCGGCGCCAGAGACAGATCGACGATCCCAAACGGAATCTGCAGCATCTCAGAGGCTTCTTTTGCCACCAGCTGACCTACACGGGTTACCTTAAAGGCCGTCTTTTTAATTGTTTCACACAGAACTTCAAAACTCTCTCCGCGTACGGCCTGCAGCGCAGTCTTTACGACGCCGGGACCGCTGACGCCTACATTGATAATGGCGTCCGCTTCAGTTACGCCGTGAAAAGCTCCCGCCATAAACGGATTATCGTCCGGCGCGTTGCAGAATACCACCAGTTTGGCGCATCCGATCGAACCCTGATCCGCTGTAGCCTCCGCCGTCTTTTTGACGATCTCACCCATCAGGCGGACAGCGTCCATATTTAACCCGGTTCTGGTCGATCCCACATTCACAGAGCTGCATACCCGTTCAGTTACTGCCAGCGCCTGTGGAATGGAACGGATCAGATTCTCCTCCGCCGGCGTCATTCCTTTGGAAACCAGCGCGGAATATCCGCCAATAAAATTCACGCCTACCGCATGCGCCACATTATCGAGTGTCTGCGCAATCGTAATGAAATCCTCCGGGCATCTGCAGGCAGCCGCGCCGACCAGCGCGATGGGGGTAACGGAAATCCGCTTATTGACAATGGGGACCCCAAATTCCCGGGAGATTTCTTCTCCCACTTCTACCAGATGCTCCGCTTTGGTAAATATCTTATCATAAATCTTCTGATTCAGTTTGGCCAGATCGCTGTCTATGCAGTCTAACAGGCTGATCCCCATAGTAATGGTACGCACATCCAGATTTTCCTGGTCGATCATTTTATTGGTTTCATTGACTTCAAAAAAATTTATCATGGCAGCCTCCTAGATCCGGTGCATACTGTTAAAAATATCTTCATGCTGCATCCGGATATGCAGTCCCATCGTTCTGCCGATCTCTTCCAGTTCGTCCGCCATCTGATCAAACGGTTTCGACGCGTTATTGCAGTCCACAATCATCATCATATTAAAGAATTCCGAAACAATCGTCTGAGAAATATCCAAAATGTTTACATTGCTTTCCGCCAGATAAGAACATACCTTTGCAATGATCCCCACGGTATCCTTTCCTACTACTGTAATAATTGTTTTTTTCATCTTCTCTCCTGTCCGCCCGGTTCCGGGCTTTTCATTCTATTCTATCTATATCTCAACCATGGAAGATACCGCATCGCGCTTTGCGATCTCAATATCAAAATCATCGCCCTTATAAGGGGAATCCGACATGGTAATCTCCGTACGCACCGTTTCAAACGCCAGCGCTTCATAGTTGTTTTCCTTGCTCAAATGCCCTAAAAAGACCTTTTTCAATCCGCTATGTAAGACGGCATTCAGCAGCTGTCCGGACATTTCATTGGAGAGATGCCCGCGTTCGCCCAGGATCCGCCGTTTCAGATAATAGGGATATCCGCCAGCCTGCAGCATATGCACATCATGGTTAGCTTCCAGCAGCAAGGCGTCCAGACCGGAAAGATGTTCCACCGTATACTCGCTGTAGGTTCCCATATCGGTTGCCACCGCCACCGCCTGTCCTCCGGATTCCACCCGGTATGCCACAGGGTTCAGCGCGTCATGAGAGATCCGAAACGGCTTAACCTCCATATCCTTGATCTGCAGTGTCTCATCCGGCTCTACTTCACAAAACAGAGAGCGGTCCAACTCTCCGCATTTTCCATACTGACAGATCCCAAGCAGCGTTTCTTTTGTCCCGTAAATGGGAACCGCATATTTTCTGGAAAACACGCCCAGTCCGCTCACATGATCGCTGTGTTCATGGGTAATAAAAACGCCGTCAATATCCCGCGGATCCACATTATGGGTATAAAGCCCTTCTTCAATCCGTTTCCGGCTGATCCCCGCGTCGATCAGGATATTTCCCCGACTGCTCCCCACAAAAATACAGTTTCCGCTGCTTCCGCTCGCAATGCTTGCCATTCTCATTTGTCATTACCTCATAAAAATTCTCCGACAAATAAAATAACATACTTATTAGAAAATTTCTACCGGAAATTAGATTTTATCAACAGAAAAATTCTGTTTTCCGCAATCCGCTTCTTTCCTGCCTCGTTTCTTTATCGAAGATCCGTAATCAGCCGCTTCAGATAGCCGTACATAGCGTTACAGGAAGAAATCGACATTTTTTCCTCTGTAGTATGGATATTTAAAATATCGGGGCCAAATGAAATAATGTCTAACCATGGATATTTTTCTTTGAAATATCCGCATTCCAGACCGGCATGAACAGCCGCAACCTTCGGCCGGGTTCCGAACAGTTCCTCGTAAATCCGGCACATCTCATCCCGCAGATGCGAGACCGGATCGACCTTCCAGCCGGGATAATCGCCGCTTTCACTGTAATCTCCGCCCAGCATTTCGATGAGGCACGCCAGTTTTTTCCCTAACTCCCGCTTCCGGGAATCCACAGAGCTCCGAACGGAAATATATGCTTCCATCCGATCCGAAGCCATCCGGAAGACTCCCAGATTCAAAGAGGTTTCCACCAGACCGGGGATCTGCTGTTCCATATGCTGAATTCCGTTCGGTACCATGTTCAAAAAGAAGATCAGTTTATCGGTGTCTGCGAAATCACAGGTCTCCTCATAACTTTCCTCCTGCCACTCCAGCAACAGGCTGATATCCGGATCCGCCGAAACATACTGTGAACGGAACTCGGTTTCCAGTTCCGATATCCGCTCGGAAATCTCACGCATTTTTTCAGCCGTATAAGCCGCATCCGGAGCGGAGATCTGTCCGGTATCCGCCAGATACTGCGCCTGCAGATCGAATAAAAGAACCGCTTCCGCATCTCTGGGGATCGCATTGTCTTTTAATCCGCCGTGCAGATCCGAAATGGCAAACAGACATTTCTGCTTTAGTTCACGCAATACGGTTCCCAGCAGCAGTACGGCATTTCCGCGCTCCTTATCAATCTCCGTACCGGAATGTCCGCCAATCAGTCCAGATATGCGCAGTACGGCTCTGCGGCCCGTAAATCCTTCGCGCACCACTGGAAGCTGACACAGCGCCGTCATGCCGCCCGCGCATCCGGCCCAAAGCACGCCGTGCTCTTCCGAGTCCAGATTCAGCATATACTTAGCCTGTACGGCCGGAAGCTCCATCCCCTGCGCGCCCAGCAGTCCGATTTCCTCATCCACCGTAAAAATAACCTCAAGCATCGGATGGGACAATTCCGCGTCATCCAGAATCGACAGCGCGTACGCAATGGCAATTCCATCGTCTCCGCCTAACGTGGTATCAGCGGCAGAGATATAATCCCCCTCTACCTGTAAGGTCAGACCTTCTGTTTTCATATCGATGGTGCTCCCCGGCTTCTGCTCCGTTACCATATCCAGGTGTCCCTGCAGTAAGATTCCCGGTTCCTGTTCCCGTCCCGGCGAAGCCTCCTTTCGGATATAAATATTTCCCATTTGATCCTGTACGGCTTCCAGCCGGTGAGCCCGGGCAAATTCCATACAATAGTCACTGATCTGCCGGGTATTGCCGGAACCCCTGGGAATCCGGCTGATTTCTTCAAAATAATCAAAAAAACGTTCGGTTGACAATCCCTTTAATCTGTTGCTCATAATTGCTTCAACTCCTTCATATCATTCTATAACAACATTGCCAGGCTGATTCCTATGCAAAAAATAATTCTCCGATTAATTCCGCTATGCCTGATCGCCCTCGCCGTGCTGTTTCCGCAGATTACCTTAAAAGGCGCCGGCACCGGTCTGAACCTGTGGCTGTTCACTCTGGTTCCGACCTTGCTTCCATTTCTAATTTTTACCAATATTTTGATTGCTATACAGGGCGACCTCTGGCTTTCCCGGCTGCTGTACCGTCCTTTAAAAAAACTGTTTCCGGTATCGTTTCCCGGGACATACGCCATCTGTATCGGTATGCTCTGCGGCTATCCCATGGGAGCAAAGGCAGTTGCCGATCTGTTAAATGACCGGAAAATCTCTCTTCAGGAAGGGCAGTATCTCCTCTGCTTCTGCAATTATCCGAGCCCTATGTTTCTGGCCGGATATGTCTGTCAGGTCTGCGGACTGCAGGAGCATTCCTGGATCCTTTTTAGCGCTGTCTACGGAAGTCTTCTGCTCAGCGGACAGCTCTTTCGCCTGTTCACGCCTGTCGGGCGGTCCGAGCGGCGGCAATATGATTCCGTTTCAGCCGTCTCAGATGCACCCACTGAAAGATTCCGGTTTTCCATGCTGGATAACGCTATCCTGCAGGCAATCCGGACGATCCTGAAGTTTGGCGGCTATGTAATGCTGTACTCGATTCTTGCCGCTTATATCCGATCGATCGGCGTACCCTGGATCTTTCCGAAGCTGCTGACCGAAGGAATCCTGGAAATCACTAACGGGATCTCCGATATTGCGCTTCAGGGGCTGCCGGTTTCTCTGATGCTCCCCGTGGTCTGTTTTCTGTCGGCATTCGGAGGGCTCTCTACTTTTTCACAGACAGCCAGCGTACTGAGCGGCAGCGGAATCTCACTTGGCCGGTACTTTTTCGCCAAACTTACAAACGGGATCCTGGCGTTTGCCATCGCCGTCCTGCTGCTGCAGATCCTGTAATCCGCCAAACGATTCTTGTAAGATAAAGAAAGGGTTGTTACAAAATCAGAACTCCTGCGTTTTGATCCTGCAACAACCCCTTCTGTAGTATCCCTTAATCCATATCAACGGTATAATCTTCTAAATTATTGTCCGCTTCATCAAATTCTTCCGCATTTTCATTATCCTGAGATAATTCCTTCCGGTTGTCGATCACAATCTCCAATGATGTATTCAGAGAGCGCATCAGGGATTCATACTTGTCCTGCAGATTATTCATGCCATTTGTCAAAATCCCCTGTAAATTCGCCAATGCGTCGTCTGTATACTGCATTGCGCTCATCCGGACACTGTTGGCTTCTTCCGTCGCGTTATCCAAAATCTGCTGTGCCTGATTGGTTGCCTGCTGTACCACGTCATTCGCCTGCTGATATGCCTGCTGCATGATCTCATGCTCGCTGACCAGTTCCGTAATATGCGCTGTTGCCTCGGCTATCATTGCTTCCGCGCGTTCTCTGGCGTCATTTAAAATTGCTTCCTTATTGCTGATGATCTTCTGATACTTCTTAATTTCATCCGGCGTTTTCAAGCGAAGTTCTGCTAACAATTCGTCGATCTCTTCCTTTACGACAATGATCTTCGTATTGGAGAGAGGCTGAAATTTACAATTGTCTATGTATTCTTCAATCTCAGTAATAATCTGTTCAATCTTGCTCATGGTATCTTCTCCTTCTCATCCATTCTTTATAATACATTTATATACTAAATATTAACTTCTTGCAAGTAGATTATTCTTTTTTTTCAATTTTGCGCGTACTTTTTCAATCACAAACGGCGGTACGAACTGAGTCAGATCTCCGTCGAACATCGCTACTTCTTTTACGACGCTGGAGCTCAAATAAGAATATTCCAGACTGGTGGTGAAAAAAATAGTATCTACGTCTTTGTTCATAATCCGGTTTGTCTGAGACATCTGCAGTTCATATTCAAAATCCGTGATCGCGCGAAGTCCTCTGACGATAATGCTTGCTTCCATGGATCTGGCAAAATCTACCAAAAGTCCCTCAAAAGAACGCACTTCCACATTCGGCATATCTTTCACGGCCTCCCGGATCATATCAACCCGTTCTTCTGCCGTAAACATCGGCGTCTTTCCCTGATTATTCAGCACTCCGATGATCAGACGGTCTACTGTTTTGGAAGACCGCTTGATAATATCCATATGTCCGAGTGTGATGGGATCAAAGCTGCCCGGATAGATTCCTGTCATAATTCTCTGCGTGTGAAATTCACACTTTCCTCCCTAATTATTCTGTTTTTCTGAAAAAAACATGTTGATTCGTACCATAGCGCTTCTGTCTGTATAATTCCATTCCCAGCGCCTCCGCATAAGTAAATTCCGTTTCCGCGGCAGCCTCCGCGATCACAATGGAATCCGAATGCAGCAGAGCAGAAGTTGCGATCCGCGTCAATACCTGTTTTTCCATATCCTGTCGGTAAGGCGGATCCATAAACACGATATCCGCCCGGACTCCCTGCGCGATCAGCTTTTCCAAAGCCTGATCCGCGTCCATTGCCATCACCACAGCTCTGTCCGCGAGTTTCGTATGCATCAGATTATCCCGGATACACTGCAGGGCTTCCTTCTGCTTTTCCACAAAATAGCACCTGGCCGCGCCGCGGCTTAAGGCCTCGATCCCGATCCCACCGCTTCCGCTGAACAGATCCAGGAAAACGGCTCCCGGAACCTCATACTGTATCATATTAAATAAGGTCTCTTTGATCCGGTCCGTTGTCGGTCTCGTATTGTAACCGGCAGGCGTCTTTAAAAGCAAATGCTTCGCGCTCCCTGCTATTACCCGCATATCGTTTCCAGCCTTCTCTCTGATCTTTTAAAAATAAACCGTATCAATTTGCGCAAAACACCTGAGAGACCCTTCCGTCTCTCAGGTGACTGTATCTTCGTATTATTCAGCTTCCTCGGCAGAAGGCTCCTCTGCTGTCTCTGCAGCTGTTTCCGGTTCTGCTTCAACCGGTGCCTCCGTTTCCAAAACCTCCTCAACAGGAGTATCTTCAGCGGGAACTTCCTCAACAGGAGCTTCTTCAACCGGAGTTTCCTTCGGCGTGTTCGGCAGCAGTGCCTTCATGCTCAGGCTGATCTTATTCTCTTCCGCGTTAAAATCTACAACCTTCGCTTCGATGATCTGTCCCACCTTCAATACATCTGACGGCTTATCTACATGCTCTCTGGAAATCTGAGAAACATGCAGCAGCGCATCCACGCCTGTCTCCAATTCAATAAACGCACCGAAATCCGTCATCCGGGCTACTCGTCCGGTCACAATATTGCCGATTCCGTACTTCTCCTCTGCATTCAGCCAAGGGTTCTCATCCGGAAATTTTAAACTCAGGGCAATCTTGCCTTCCTTCATATCTTTTACAAATACACGCAAGGTCTGACCAACTGAAAATGCCTTCTTCGGATTCCCGATCCTGCCCCATGACATCTCGGAAATGTGAAGCAGCCCGTCTACACCGCCGATATCCACAAAGGCGCCGAAATCTGTAATATTCTTTACAACACCCTCGATGGTCATGCCAATCTCCAGTTTTGCGAGCGTCTCCTGCTGTTTTGCCTGTTTTTCGGCAACCAGCAGCTGCTTCCTGTCGCCGATGATGCGGCGTTTGCGGGGATTAAACTCCGTGATCACAAATTCGATTTCCTGACCTGCATATTTATTCAGGTCTTTTTCGTAAATATCGGATACCAGGCTTGCCGGAATGAATACCTTCGCCTCATCCAGCGTAACAGTCAGACCGCCGGACATAACCTGCGTTACCGGTGCCTTTAATACTTCCTTATTCTCAAACGCCTCTTCCAGCCGCTTATTGCCTCTCTCGGCAGCCAGACGCTTATAAGTCAGAAGCACCTGTCCTTCGCCGTCATTTACCTTAAGAACCTTAACTTCCATTGTATCACCTACGTTTACAACGGTCGTCAGATCAGTCGGCGTATTGGAATATTCGCTTCTGGTTAAGATCCCGTCGGACTTGTAGCCTATATTCAGGACCATTTCGTCTTCTTTTACAGAAATGACCGTGCCTTCTACAACCTCTCCTGTTCTTATCGTTTTCAATGACTGTTCCAATAATTCGTCAAAATTCTCTGACATGGGTGTAAACCTCCTCGATTATATTATTTGGGGTGGAAGCCCCTGCTGTAATACCTATACTGCTTATGGATTGTAGTTGGTTCATATCCAAATCTACAAGTGTCTGTATATAATAAGTATTTTTACATTCTGACCGACATATCTCATACAGCTTCTGCGTATTCGAGCTATGTTTCCCGCCAATGACCAGCATGGCGTCCACTTCACCGGCGATCTGCCTGGCTTCCGCCTGCCTCTCATTGGTCGCGTTGCATATAGTATTCACAACATTGATATTGTAACCCTTTTTTGAAATAATTTCAACTAATTCCTGAAATTTCTTGTAATTAAATGTCGTCTGTGAAACAATGCTGAGCGGTTTCTCAACTGATAGATTTATATTTTCAGCTTCTTCAACATTTGAGACCACGATTGCCGGCGTTACGCACCAGCCGCAGATCCCTTCCACCTCCGGATGAGACGCATTTCCGATAATAACCACCTGTTTTCCCGCTTCTGACTCCCGGCGGACGATCCGATGAATCTTCTTTACAAACGGACAAGTTGCATCCACAATCCGGCAGTTTAAGGCTTCCAGCCGCTCATAAACATCCTTTCCTACGCCATGGGAACGGATGATCACCGAGCTGTTTTGAACGGAATCCTCTAAGCGGGTATTTTCCTCAATGACGCGGACTCCCTTTTTCTCCAGATCTTTTACCACTGTTTCATTATGAATGATCGGGCCGTAGGTGTAAACGGCTCCCTCTGCATGTTCCGCTTCTTCGTATACGGTTTCCACTGCCCGCTTCACGCCAAAGCAGAATCCCGCGCTTTTCGCTACTTTAACCTGCATATACAATCTCCAATATCCGATCTGTTACCATTTCTATTGTCATATCCGACGCATCCACCATTACGGCGTCTTCCGCCTGTACCAGCGGAGAAATCTCTCTGTGCATATCCCGATAGTCCCGGTCTATGATATCCCGTTCCACCACATCGATATCCGCCTCTTCTCCCCGTTCCAGCAGTTCTTTGCATCTGCGCTCGGCGCGGACTCTTGCACTGGCTGTCAGATAAATCTTTACATCCGCATTCGGCAATACACAAGAACCGATATCTCTGCCGTCCATTACGATATTTTCCTGCTTCGCAAGCTGCCGCTGCAGTTTTACCAGTTTTTCCCGAACCTTCGGATATACGGCGATCACAGAAGTAGCGTTTCCTACTTCCTGCGTCCGGATCCAGCGATTCACATTCTCTCCATTTAAGAGAATGATCTGTTCTCCGTTCTCATGCCGCAGCGTAACATCCAATCCGCCGCAGAGTCCCGATACCTTTTCTTCATCATTCAGATCCAGGCCGGCACGCAGACATGCCAGCGCCATACTCCGGTACATCGCACCGGTATCCACATAAATATAATTCAACTGCTTTGCGACCCGTTTTGCAATCGTGCTTTTTCCCGCACCTGCCGGGCCGTCAATCGCGATACTGATCTTCTTCATTTTCTTTCCTGCTTCTGTTCTATTATTCTATACTGATTCCCGCTAAATATCCGGTAGACCACGCAATTTGCAGGTTATATCCGCCAGTCAGGGCATCTACATCCAATATCTCTCCGGCAAAATACAGGCCGGGTACCAGTCTGGACTCCATAGTCGCCGGATTTACTTCTTTTACGGAAATTCCTCCCTGCGTAATGATCGCTTCCTGAAAACCGCGGGTTCCCGTCACAGTCAGCTGAAATCCCTTTAATCCCCGGATCAGCGTTCTCCGTTCCTCTCTGGTAATACTGTTGACCTTCTTTTCTCCCGCTATGCCGCAATATTCCAAAAAAACCGGCACCATTTTCCTTGGCAGCAGAGAGCCCCACACATGCAGGATCATTTTGTTCGGCGCCTGTTCAAATTCCCGCAGGATCCTTTGTTCCAACTGTTCTTCCGTAAGCGCCGGCTTCAGATCGATCGAAAGCAGGACTTCGCCCTTTTCCAGCCATTTTGAACTGTAACTGCTTCCGCTTAAAATCAGAGGGCCGCTGACTCCGAAATGCGTAAACAGCATTTCACCGAACCCTTCATAGAGCTTCCGGTTTTCCTGCGTCATTGTCACAGCGACATTCTTTAAGGACAATCCCATCAGTTCAGCGGCATAATTTTCCTTCACGGTCAGCGGGACCAGAGCCTGTCTGGTCTTTACAACTGTATGCCCCATCGCCTCTGCGAAGCGATAACCGTCTCCGGTAGAACCGGTACTTTCATAAGACCTTCCGCCTGTCGTCAGGATCAGACGATCTACAGATACTTCCGAACCGTTTGCCATAAACAGCGTAAACGAGCCGTCTTTTTGAGGAACCGGTTTTCTGATTTCTGTGTTCAGGAATATCCGCACGCCGGCATGCTGCAGCGCCCGCTCCAATCCCCGGATCACATCAGAGGATTTATCCGATGCCGGGAATACACGGTTGCCGCGCTCTGTTTTCAGGCGGACTCCGTTTTTCTCCAAAAACTCCATCACGGCTGTATTGGGAAACAGGTAAAAAGCGCTATAGAGAAATTTCGGGTTTGTTACTACATTCTGAAAAACGGTATCCGGGTCGGACGCATTCGTTACATTACACCTGCCCTTTCCGGTAATAAACAGCTTTTTCCCCAGTTTTTCATTTTTTTCAAACAAATATACGTCGTGCCCGTTTTCCGCCGCCGCGACCGCTGCCATCATACCGGCAGCGCCGCCGCCGATAATACCTACCTTTGACATATCTTATCCTGTTATCTGCAATTTCTTATTAACGGAATAAATGGGGCCGGCACAAGAAACCGTGTCCTGTGCCCGCTCCATCTTATTTTTAAACCTTATACCGGATATGCGCCGTTTTCCTTATCCGCAACAGTCGGATCCACCTTCGTCTTCTGCGCTTCCCTGTATTCAAAGAATTCCTGCGCAACCTTCGGGAACAATGCATACGTCAATACGTCTTCATCCTGCTCCTTCCACTGAGCCATTTCCGACTCCAGCTTCTCCAACTCGTTGGGAATCAGATCCGCCGGACGGCAGGTAATAACTTCCGCATCACCGATTACTTTTTTCTGCACTTCCGGATTAAACGGTTTTACCGTCTGTCCGTACTCACCACGCAGAACTGCCTTTGTCTCTTTCGTCGCCATCTTATAACGCTCGCCCATAACCACATTCAGCACGGCCTGCGTACCTACGATCTGAGAAGAAGGCGTAACCAAAGGCGGTTCACCCAGGTCCTTCCGCACATTCGGGATCTCCCGCAATACATCGTAATACTTATCGGACGCATTCTGTTCCTTTAACTGAGATACCATGTTCGACAGCATGCCGCCCGGTACCTGATACAACAATGTTTTGATATCTACGCCCATTACTTTCGGATTCAGCAGGCCACTCTCCAGCGCTTCATCCCGCATCGGTCTGAAATAGTCCGCGATCTCCGCCAGCAGATTCTGATCCAGTCCGGTATCATACGGCGTTCCTTTAAAGGTCTCAACCATAACTTCCGTTGCCGGCTGGGAAGTACCCATCGCAAACGGAGAAATTGCGGTATCGATAATATCGCAGCCCGCTTCCACTGCTTTTAAGTAAGTCATGGAAGCTACGCCGGATGTATAATGCGTATGCAGATCGATTGGAAGAGAAGTCGCGCTCTTTAAGGATTCCACCAGCTTGGTTGCCTGATACGGTACCAGCAGACCCGCCATATCCTTGATACAGATAGAATCAGCGCCCATATCCTCTACTTTCTTTGCAATATCCATCCAGTATTCCAGCGTATAAGCGTCGCCCAGCGTATAGGAAAATGCCACCTGTGCATGTCCGCCTTCTTTCTTGGCAGCCTTTACGGCACACTCCAGATTCCGGATATCATTTAAACAGTCAAAAATACGGATATTGTCAATTCCATTGGCGATCGACTTCTGTACAAAATACTCTACCACATCATCTGCATAATGTCTGTAACCCAGAATATTCTGTCCGCGGAACAACATCTGCAGCTTGGTATGTTTAAAGCCGTCTCTTAATTTCCGCAGTCTTTCCCAGGGATCTTCTTTTAAGAATCTGAGCGAAGCGTCAAATGTGGCGCCGCCCCAGCATTCTACCGCGTGATAGCCGACTTTATCCATCTTTTCAATGATCGGAAGCATCTGTTCTGTAGTCATACGGGTCGCAATCAGAGACTGATGCGCGTCACGCAGAACAGTTTCCATAATTTTAACCGGTTTTTTTGCGATTTCAGCCATTTATCTGTCCTCCTATTTTATCAAATCTATTTAGTTTACACCAAAAATTGCCATAAAGGTACCGGCTGCTACTGCCGTACCGATTACGCCTGCCACATTCGGTCCCATGGCGTGCATCAGCAGGAAGTTGGAAGGATCCGCTTCTGCGCCGACCTTTTGAGAAACCCGCGCCGCCATCGGCACCGCCGAGACACCGGCCGAGCCAATCAGCGGATTGATCTTGCCGCCGGACAGATGACACATCAGCTTTCCGAACAGGACACCTGCCGCGGTACCGATCGCGAATGCAATCAGACCCAGAATAACGATCTTAATGGTATCCATAGTCAGGAATGCTTCCGCGCTTGTCGTTGCGCCGACAGAAGTTCCCAGTAAAATGACAACAATATACATCAATGCATTGGATGCTGTTTCCGCCAGCTGTCCGACCACGCCTGATTCACGGAAGAGGTTTCCCAACATCAGCATGCCGACCAGCGGCGCTGTTGTCGGTAAGATCATGCAGACGACAATCGTTACGATGATCGGGAACAGGATCTTCTCGATCTTAGATACCGGACGAAGCACATCCATTTTGATCTTCCGCTCTTTTTCCGTGGTAAACAGTTTCATGATCGGCGGCTGGATAATCGGTACCAGCGCCATATACGAATAAGCGGCCACCGCGATCGGGCCGAGCAGATCCGTCTGCCCCAGCATACCTGCCAGGAAGATGGAAGTCGGGCCGTCCGCGCCTCCGATAATCGAAACGGCTGCGGCTGCTTTATCACTAAAGCCTAACATGATCGCAAAAAAGTATGCGGAATAAATACCGAACTGTGCTGCCGCACCCAGAAGAAAGCTCTTCGGATTGGCGATCAGCGGTGAGAAATCCGTCAGCGCGCCAACGCCCATAAAGATCAGAGACGGCAGAATGCTCCATTCATCCAGAATATAGAAATAGTGCAGGAGTCCTCCTACGCCATTGGTACTCTCCTCGGGATGTACCATGATATCCGGATAAATATTGACAAGCAGCATACCGAATGCGATCGGAACCAGTAACAATGGTTCATATCCTTTTTTAATCGCCAGGAACAGGAAGAAACAAGCTACGATGATCATAATGTAGTTACCGTAGGTAAGACCCGCAAAAGCTGTCTGTCCCAACAGATTTCCCAGCGTTTCTGTAATGTATCCCATTATGTTCTCCTTTCCATTCTTAATCGGAATCCTGATCGGGAATTGATCAGTTCATAGTAGCCAGTGTTACGCCCGCTTCTACAGACGCGCCTTCTCTGACTTCAATGCTGGCAATGGTGCCATCTTCAGGAGCAACAATCTCATTTTCCATCTTCATCGCTTCCAGGACGATCACAGCGTCACCCTTCTTTACCGCCGTTCCGACAGATGCTTTTACCGATAAGATCTTACCGGGCATCGGCGCTACAATTGAGATCGCGCCTGCGGTACCGGTCGCTGCCGGTGCTGCCGCAGCTTTGGGCGCTGCCTTGGGAACTGCTTTCGGAGCCGGTGCAGCAGCTCCGGCTGTACTGCCTTCTTCTACGGTTACATCATATACGTTTCCATTTACAGTAATTGTATAATTCTTCATCTTTTTAATCTCCTTTACTAACGTCTTTTTCTAATGGATCTTACAACAAATCCGTCTGTTGTAGTGCCTTCACTTGCCGCAATCGCCGCCGCGATCACCGCGATCAGCTCCGTATCGTCCGTTTCTTCCGCTGCTTCAGCCGGAACCGCAGGGGCAGCCGGAATCGGAGATTCCAGTTCAACGATATCCTTTGCGGCCTTCTCCTTCTTCTCAAACAGTTTCGGAACGAATTTCAATAAATAGATGATAAAGGAGATAAAGATCAATACGATAAATACCGTACCCATACCGATCAGCGTATTGATCGCTGCTTTTCCCATCATCTCTCCAAAACTGGCTTCTGTCAGATCTCTCTGCGCAAAGGAAATGCTTTTAATGCCGATCTCCTCCCCATAGACCTTACATACCACTGTAGAAACCAGTTTGGCATTCTCAAAGGTTGCCTCACAGACAACGTCTAATTCCTCTTCTTCCTCGTGATACTCAAGCGTTGTGCTTCCGCTTTCCACGAATGCACCCAGGCTCTCAAACACGGCCATATATCCACTGTATGCATCTGCGATATACCCAACGGAATTCTCATGCTTATACTGGAGTTCCTCCATACTTTCCGCACAGTAAAACGTACTTTCAAGAATAGACGGAATCTGCAGTTTATAAAACGACGCCGGTTGTCCGAAATACGTCTCTTCGTCCGCGGCCGCAGCAGTCGGCAGCTCCGTTTCTGATGCATAAACAGTCGTGGTAAACAACATGGTCAGTGCCAATACGAGTAAAAGAATCTTCTTTACTTTCTTCATATGATCACCTCATTAAACCGTACCATGTTTCTTAGCCGGACGATCCTCTCTCTTTGTAAATAACATTTCAAACGCGCCGATCACATATTTTCTGGTATCTGCCGGCTCGATCACAGTATCCACATAACCGCGTCTTGCCGCCGCGTCCACGCCGGACTGCAGGGCTGCATACGAAGCGGCCGTTTCCGCAATGGCTGCCGTATCATCGCCGCAGATGATCTTCGCGGCCAGATTCGCATCCATCATACCGATCTTCGCAGCCGGCCATGCATAGGTCAGATCCGCCCCGATCGCTTTGGAATTCATTGCCACATAAGCAGTGCCGAACGCCTCTTTTATGATCACGTTCACCTTAGGAACAGTTGCGTTTGCAAATGCGTAAACCAGTTTTGCCGCCGCTTTGCCGATCTTCTTCTCCTGACATACGGTTGCGGCAAATCCGCTTACATTGGTCAGCGTCAGGACCGGAATCCCGAACGCATCACAAAATGTTACGAAATCCGCTGCCTTTTCCGCGCCTTCCGCGGTCAGCTTATTCTCGAATGTATCCGTAACTTCCATATCATCGCCGTAAACCTTCGTCCGGTTTGCAACTGCACCGACCGTTACGCCGTTTAAACGGATAAATCCGGTCACCATTTCTTTCGCATATGCCGCCTTGACTTCCACAAACAGATTATTGTCGGAGATCTGCTCCAATGCGATCGCCGTATCTTCCGTGCAGTTTTCCAGGTCCGCGCATGCTCTGTTCAGATCATCCGTACATTCATCATAGGACAGATCATCTTCATTGTTGGCCGGCAGAATCGAAACCAGTTCTCTGATCTGCGAAAGGATCTCTGCTTCACTGCCTGTAAAATCCACATTGCCCACCTGTTCTGCCTGATATTTTGCAGATGCGGTGTCACACTTCTCTGTATAATTTCCATCCAGGGCGTTGGGAGAATTCACAAATAATTTTGCTTTCTCCGTTTCCATGAATGTAAAGTCCGTTAACGTAGGGATCAGCGCAAGTCCGCCGCCGCACCGTCCGAAAACAGCCGTAATCTGCGGAATCGCACCGGACGCCATCGTCTGCTTCAGATAGATCTCGCCGAAGGCCTGCAGCGCGTCGGTTGCTTCCTGCAGTCTCAGGCCCGCGCAGTCGATCAGTCCGATCACCGGGGCGCCCATCTTCATTGCCATATCATAGACAGCAGCAATCTTCTTCGCATGCATTTCCCCTATGGAACCATTCAATACGCCGGCATCCTGACTGTAGACATATACAAGGCTGCCATCAATGATACCGTAGCCGGTGACAACCCCGTCTGACGGAGTTTCCCTTTTTTGCAGGTTGAAATCCGTATTTCTGGCAGTTATCTGCTTACCGATCTCAACAAAGCTGTTATCATCAAGAAGTGCTTCAATCCGGCTTCTTGCTGATACTTTTGCTGTAGTACTCATAATCTAGTCCTCCATTATTATTTTATTTTTAATCAATTTCTGCCAACTAGAATTGTATTACGAGTTTGTCAAAATTTCAAGCATTTTATGCCAGAACGGGTAAAATTTCACATTTCTCACAAAAAGCAGTTTGTATCTCTGTCTTTAAGGCTTTTTTAATAAACTCCGGAAAACCTGATCGATACACCATTTCCAGTCCTTTTCTTCCACGCTTTCAGCCGCAGTCACTGGATAAACGGCGATTACGGATTCATTCAGGTAATAGGTTACTTCTCCCACCGCTTCTCCTTTTTGGACGGGAGCAGTCAGAGATGTATCCACACGGTACTCCATCCTAATCTGATCCATATCCGATAACAAAAGCCGCATATCCGGTATCGCGACCTCGGTCCCCAGCATCACATTCCCGCCAACTGTATCCGCCTTTCCGTTTTTTACCGCGATATCCGGAAATTTCGGCGGACGTTCTTTGATCTCCTGATATTGGTATGTTTTCATTCCATACCCGATCAGGGTTCTGGTATCCTTCCATTTATAATTTTTATTATTGGGCCAGCCGCACGCCAGCAGCGCAACGATCAAAGTCCGCTCCCCCTCCCGAACGGCTCCGACATAACAATAACCCGCATTTCCCGTAAATCCGGTTTTTCCGCTTATTGCTCCCTCCATCATAGACAGAAGCGCATTGTGATTGTTACAGGTAAAACTGCGGGTCCCTCCTATATTTTGAAAGCTGTGGCTTTTTGTCTGCGTTATTTCCAGAAACGCATCTTTTTTCGGAGAAATTTGAATACAGTACCGCAAAATCCTGGCCAGATCTTCCGCCGTTGTACTATGCTTCTTTTTTTCCTCTCCTACCTGTTCTTCGGCATCCAGACCGTTCGGCGTAATAAACCAGGTATTCTCACACCCGATTTCCTGCGCTTTCTGATTCATCATATCCGCAAAACCTTCCACGGAACCTGCCACATGCTCTGCGACCGCAACCGCGCTGTCGTTATGCGACTCCAGCATTAAGGAATACAGCAGATCTTTCAGCTGGTATGTTTCTCCTTCCCGGATTCCCAAATGTACTTTCGGCATGGCCTGCGCATAGGCTGTCACCATGACCGCCTCGTCCATATTGCCATATTCCAAAGCAAGAATACAGGTCATGATCTTCGTTGTACTCGCCATCGGCAGAACTTCGGTTTCGTTCTTCCCATACAGCACCCTGCCCGAATCCGCGTCCATCAGGACAGCAGCTTTGGCATAGAGACTGCTCTCTGCCGGCGCGGTTTCTTCTTTCGATACGTCCGGCTCTTCTCCGTAAACAATTCCGCCATCTGTAAAAAGCAGTAAAAAAATAAGTATTATACTGATAACTCTTTGCTTCATGACAACTCCTGCCACCTTTTTTACTAAGATATTATTGGCATACTTCCGATATTACGGAAACCTGCTGTTCATATGACTCTAATTCCACCGCTTTTCCCAAATTAAGAAGCTGCCGTTTTGGTCTCTCTTCCAACCCAAACGACAGCTTTCTTCTCTCATACAGGAAACAGTGTCAGATTCTATTTCCCATTATATTTTACTTTCTTCCCGGTCGTATTGTAACCGCTGGTATAAGCGCTCGCGCTGCTGTTGATGCAGCGTACCGTAAAGGTATAGGTCGTTCCCTTCTTGGCCTTCTTCCAGGTATAGTTGGTGGAAGTGGTATCTGCCAGCTTCTTCCAGCTTCCGCTTCCAGTTTTATAATATACCCGATACTTGGCTGCGCTGCTTACCTTACCCCAGGTGATCTTCACGCCGCCTTTTACATTGACTGCGCTGCTCAGCTTCGGCGTTGCCAGCCGCTTGAATGCTTTTCCGGTCTTATTATAGGTACTGGAATCACTTCCGTTAAAGGCGCGGACTGTATAGGTATAGTTCTTCCCTAAGGTCGCGTTGATCGTGCAGCTGGTCCCGCTCGTCTCTCTTAACTGCTTCCAGCCTTTTGCCGTCTTATAATATACCCGGTACTTGCTTGCGCCGGTTACCTTGCCCCAGGTGATCTTCAGTCCGGAGTTGTTGGCTTCAAACTTCTTGATCTCCGGCTGCGCCAGATACCGGATGCTCTTCCCGGACGCATTGTAGCCGCTGGTAAAGGTCTTCCCGTCGCTGTTTACGCACCGAACGGTAAAGGTATACTTCGTCCCGCCCTTTGCACCCTTCCAGGTATAGCTGGTCCCCGTGGTATCGGCGATCTTCGCCCATTTGCCGTTCTTCTTGTAGAAGACGCGATATTTGGCTGCGCCTGTTACCTTGTTCCAAGTCAGCTTTACGCCGCCGTTCGTATTCTCTGCTTTGGAAATGGACGGTGTGGAACACTGATAGGTCCATTTTGCCGTCAACGTCAGGTTTCCGGTCACTGCCTTACTGAAATCGTATTTCGTGCTGCCGTTATACCAGCCTGCAAAGATGTAACCTTTCTTAGTCGGATCAGCAGGTTTGACCGCAGTCTCTCCTTCTGTAACGGTCTGAGCCGCTACAGCGGACCCGCCGGCGCTATTGAAAATGACCTTGTAGGATTCTCTATCGTCTAATGCGATAAACTTGATATTATGTTGTTTTGCATAAGTTTGTGCGTAAGAATCCCTGTAACCCTTTATTTCTAGATTTTTGCATCCGCCAAATGCATCATCTCCGATGATTGTCACACTTTTCGGAATCATAATTGAAGTAAGACTGGTACAACCCCAAAATGTACCATATTCAATGGTCTTCACACTCTCAGGTATTGTAACCGATTTCAAACTATCACAATCACAAAATGCATTTTCTTTTATGGTTGTCACACCCTCCGGTATAGTAACCGATTTTAAACTACTACAAGAAAAAAATGCACCACCTCCTATGGTTGTCACGCTTCCCGGTATCGTGATTGACGTTAGATTGACACAATTTGCAAATGCCATATCTCCTATAGTTGTCACACCCTTTGGTATTGCTATCGATTTCAAACTGGCACAACCCCAAAATGCACTATCTCCAACAGTCGTCACACTTCCCGGAATTACAAACAAAGTATCTGTTTTCCCATTAGCATACTGAATCAATTCTGTTTGTGCCTTATTATACAAATTTCCGTCTTTCACACTATAATACTGATTATTATTCTCTATGTTAAATTTTATCAAACTGTCACAATTGGAAAATGCTCTTTTACCAATAAACGTCACATTTTCTGGTATTGTAATCTCCGTCAAACTGTCGCACTCAGCTAATACACCAAACTCAATGGTTTCTACGTTTTTCGGTATTACGATTTCTGTCAGATTGTCGCAACCGTAAAATGCCATAACATCAATAGTCTTTATACTATTTGGAATACTCACAGATATTAAACTGTCACAATAATTAAAAAGCCAATAATGTTCTTGGCCAATTACTGTTACAGTTTTTCCATTGATTACACTCGGAATTTTTATCTCTGTTTTTTCCCCCTCATATCCTACAATACCTACTGTCCCATCTTCCAGTTTTACATAACACCAATCTCCATAGCGCTCGTACTCATCTGTTTCCGCCTTCGCCTCCTCTACGCCGGCATCCCCCGGCAGATATCCGCCGACCGGTGTAAAGCTGAATGTCAGCGCCAGCGCACAGATCCCTGCTAAGAACCTTCTTCCTTTTCTCATTGTCACAACCTCCTGTTTTCTCTGATTTCTGTTCAACTTTCCTAAATTTCAGAAACTGACGTTCTGTTTTCTATCAGATTTTACCACAAGGTATAGCAAATGAGAAGAATTTTCAAATATTACTATATATTTTTCTTTGATTTATTTTTTCAGCAATTCCTTATTCTGTCTATATTGTTATAATTTCGTAAAAATATTAGGTTTTTTCAGCTTTGTGCATATTACACAAAAACAAAAACCTCCCGGCTCACCACATTGACATGAAATATGCCCCGGATATTTTAATCCAAACTTATAAAATCCCATACTCATGATATAACTGGTTCCGCATTGCTTCATCCGCCGCAATGGAAAACATATCTGAAATCCTCCCGTCTTTCTGCAGGCACAGGATCAACTGAGCCAGACGATTTTCTCCCTGACTAATTCCCTGATTAAATCCCTGACTAACGCCTGCCGCCTTCGCCTCTTCCATCATCATATCCAACGCCAGACACATATCTACCGCCTCCTCCTCTTCTTTCTTTGCTTCCTCCGGAAACCGGCTGTTCGTATGGCTCTCGATCACGCGGATTGCCTCCCGGCTTACCGCATGTGCATGCCGGTCCCTCCGCACCGCCTCTTCCAGCTTCTCCCGGTCCTTCCCGTAGCGGAACCACTTAAACACCATCCCTAAATCCGTTTGGAACAGATCCAGTTCTTCCTCCTTCATCCGGTGCGGGTCGATCAGGTGGATCTTATAATCCTGGATCCACGGCTCTAACCGCCGATCCCGGATCTCTAACATCTCCCGCAGGCTCACCGGGCCGTCCCACGCCTCCTGCGACAGGTTTAAAACTGCCGTGATCACCGGCAGGATCCGTTCTCCCCGGTGGATCCCGGATAAGAATTCTTCCGGGCCATCCCCGTAGTCGCGTTCCTGCCTGGGCAGCCTCCTGAGCTCCTCCACCTGTTTGGTATAGGACAGGCTGTCATACAGCATGTTCCGGACCGGCATAGCGTAGTGCGTCTTTGCCTGGGCGTCGATCCCGAGCAGAAGATAGGCTGCCCTTCCGTCCTCCCCGGAGGAGAGCACCTTGATCTGGTCCCGGATCCGTTCCAGGGCAAACCCCTTTCCCGTCTTCCCGTAAGGAGCTGCAAGCTCCACCGGATCCAGTGGGGAAAGCTGCTCCGGGCGGATCTCCGGTCTGCCCTGGTAGAGCAGCATATTAAAGAGGTCTGCGAACACTGCGCTGTCCCCAATATACTGTTTTGCGTAAATATCCTTTCTGCCCATCCGTTTTCCTCCATTATATCTGATTATTTTATATATTGCAATATATACTTTCTTTTTATTGATTTATTATTGATTCACTTATTATTTTTTATCTTTACTGTGTTGTATGCTATTATATCTGTTATATCTCTTTTTGTCAATCCCTATTTTATATCATTTTTATAAAATATCTTATTGTGTTGTCTATCTATTTCCTCCCGGTTCTTTTCGCCCACAAAAAAACTGCCGCCCGGGTCTGTCTTCTAACCCAAACGGCAGCTTCCTTTTTTCATACAAGAAACAGTATCAGATTCTATTTTCCGTTATATTTTACTTTCTTCCCGGCCGTATTGTAACCACTGGTATAAGCGCTCGCCTTGCTGTTGATGCAGCGTACCGTAAAGGTATAGGTCGTCCCTTTCTTCGCCTTCTTCCATGTATAGCTGGTGGAAGTGGTGTCTGCCAGTTTCGTCCACTTCCCGTTCTTCTTATAGAAAACACGGTACTTCTGGGCGCCGCTTACCCTGCCCCAGCTGATCTTCACGCCGCCTTTTACATTGGCTGCGCTGCTCAGCTTCGGCGTCGCTACCCTCTTGAATGCCTTGCCGCTCTTATTATAGGTACTGGAATCACTTCCGTTAAAGGCGCGGACCGTATAGGTATAGCTCTTCCCTAAGGTTGCGTTGATCGTGCAGCTGGTCCCGCTCGTCTCTCTTAACTGCTTCCAGCCTTTTGCCGTCTTATAATATACCCGGTACTTGCTTGCGCCGGTTACCTTGCCCCAGGTGATCTTCAGTCCGGAGTTGTTGGCCTCAAACTTCTTGATCTCCGGCTGCGCCAGATACCGGATGCTCTTCCCGGACGCATTGTAGCCGCTGGTAAAGCTCTTCCCGTCGCTGCTTACGCACCGCACGGTAAAGGTATACTTCGTCCCGCTCTTTGCGCCCTTCCAGGTATAGCTGGTCCCTGTAGTATCAGCGATCTTCGTCCATTTGCCGTTCTTCTTGTAGAATACACGATACTTGGCTGCTCCTGTCACCTTGCCCCAGGTCAGCTTTACGCCGCCGTTTGCATTCTCGGCTTTGGAAATGGAAGGTGTGGAACACTGATAGGTCCATTTTGCCGTCAACGTCAGGTTTCCAGTCACTGCCTTACTGAAATCGTATTTCGTGCTGCCGTTATACCAGCCTGCAAAAATGTAGCCCTTCTTGGTCGGATCAGCAGGTTTGGCCGCTGTCTCTCCTTCCGCAACGGTCTGAGCCGCTACAGCGGATCCGCCGGCGCTATTAAAAGTAACCTTGTAGGATTCTCTGTCGTCTAACGCGGTAAACTTGATATTATGCTGTTTCGCATAGATCTGCACATAAGAATTCTTATAGCCTTTTATTACTACATTTTTGCACCCGGCAAATGGCTCTCCCCAGATATTTGTCACATTTTTAGGTATTGTAATCGAAGTCAAATTGGCACAATTAGAAAATGCGAAATTATCAATCGTTTTCACACTTTCTGGTATGACAAATGATGATTCTGTTTTACCGATGGCATATTGGATCAATCTTGTCTGTGCTTTATCATATAGGTTTCCATCTTTAGAACTATAATTTTTATTCTTTTCATCTACTATAATTTCTTTTAGTTTGCTGCAGTTCGCAAATGCACCACTTCCAATAGTTGTCACACTCTTTGGAACGCTAACCAAGTTCAAACTGCCACAACCAGAAAATGCGCCTTCTCTGATATCCGTCACCCCTTCGGGTATAACATAAGACAAATCTGTTTTCCCAAGGGCATACTGAAGCAAGCTAGTTTGCGCCCTATTGTATAAATTCCCATCTTTAGAACTGTAAAATTTATTCTTTTCATTTACGATAATTTCTTTTAGTTTAGTGCAACCTGCAAATACAGCGCTTCCAATAGTTGTTACACTCTCAGGAATTGTAACCGTAGTCAAGCTGCTGCAATCCTCAAATGCTGAATAATCGATATTCGTTATGCCGTCTGGGAATGTAACCGAAGCCAGCTTGGTACAACCAGAAAAAGTATACTCTCCAATGTTTGCCACACCCTCTGGAATTAAAATTGAAATCAAACCAACACAATCAGAAAATGCAGAAGTCCCGATTTCTGTCACGCCTTTCGGGATTGTGATTGACGTCAGGCTGACACAACCTGAAAATGCATTATCTCCGATACTCGTCACACTTCCCGGAATACTAAATGTTGTATCTTGTTTTCCAACGGCATATTGAATCAATTTTTTCTGCGCTTTATCATATAAATTTCCGTCTTTAGAACTGTATTCTTTATTTTTTTCATTTACGGTAATTTCTTTTAATTTGCTGCAATCTGTAAATACACTAGTTCCAATACTTGTCACACTTTCCGGAATCTTAATTGAAGCCAAATTATTACAATTTCTAAATGCCCAGAACCCAATACTCGTTACGCTCTCCGAAATAGTAATCGTAGCAAGGCTACTACAATTTTCAAATGCCGAATTTCCGATGCTTGCCACACTTCCAGGAATTGCTACCGTAGCCAGACTGCTGCAATTCTCAAATGCTGAATCTTCAATACTCGTCACACTTTCCGGAATATTAAAAGACGTAGCAGATTTTCCAACAGCATACTGAATCAATCTTGTCTGTGCTTTATTGTATAAATTTCCGTCTTTGGAACTATAAAATTTATTTTTTCCATTTACAGTAATCTCTTTTAATTTGCTGCATCTTGCAAAGATAGAATCCCCGATCGTTGTCACGCTTTCCGGAATTGTTGCCAAGCGCAGCTCTATACAACCCTCAAATGCCCAATCTCCAATCGTTGTCACACCTTCCGGAATTGTAATTGAAGCCAGACTGATACATCTATTAAATGCATTATCTCCGATTTTCTTCACACTTTTAGGAATTGTAACTGAGGCCAGACTATCACAAAAACAAAATGCAAACGGTTCTATAGTTACCACACTCTCTGGGATTTTAACTGAAGTCAGATTTCTACATCCCATAAATGCAAAAGAACCAATACTTGTCACTCCATCCAGAATTGTAAGCGAAGTCAGACTAACACATCCGTGAAATGCATAAGCTCCAAAGTCCGTTACATTTCCAGAAATTGTAAGCGAAGTCAGATTGGCACAACCTGAAAATGCTGAATATCCGATGCTTGTCACGCTTTTCGGGATTGTTACCGAAGCCAGACTACGGCAAAGTTGAAATGCCCAATCTCCAATTTTTGTCACGCCTTCCGGAATTGTGATTGAAATTAAGTTAGCACATCCATAAAATGAATCATCCCCGATGCTTGTTACTCCTTTTGAAATTATAATCGAAGTCAGATTACTATTCATCGCAAATGCACCATTCTCGATTGTCTTCACGCTTCCGGGAACATTAAAAGAAGAATCTGCTTTTCCAATAGCATACTGAATCAATTTTGTCTGTGCTTTATCATATAAATCTCCGTCTTTAGAACTATATATTTTATTTTTTTCATTTACGGTAATTTCTTTTAATTTGCTGCAATTCGCAAATGCATTCTCTCCAATAACCGCAACATTTTCTGGGATTAGGATCGATGTCAGACCGGCGCAATCGCAAAAGGCATAGGTCCCGATGCTCGTTATGCTTTCCGGAATGGTAACCATCGTCAAGTTATCGCAATCAAAAAATGCTTCCTTTCCAATGCTCGTTATGCTATTCGGTATTGTAACCACGGTCAGACTACCACTCTCAGAAAATGCATAATCTCCGATCCTCGTCACCTTTTTTCCCGCAATCGTTTCCGGGATTGTTAATTCTTTTGATGTTCCTGTATACCTGGTAATCTCAACCGTTCCATCCTCTAATTCCTTATACTCCCAATCTCCGCTTTCGGCTGCTTTTGCCTCTTCCACCCCAGCATCCCCCGGCAGATATCCGCCGACCGGCGTAAAGCTGAATATTAGCGCCAGCGCACAAATTCCTGCTAAGAACCTTTTTCCTTTTCTCATTGCCACAACCTCCTGTTTTCTCTGATTTCTGTTCAACATTCCTAAATTTTAGAAACTAATTTCCTCTTTTCTATCAGATTTTACCACAAGGTATAACGAATGAGAAGAATTTTCAAATATAACTATATGTTTTTCTTTGATTTATTTTTTCAACAAAGCGTTATTCTATCTATAATCGTTGTAATTTAGCAAAAATATTAGGTTTTTCCGCTTTGTGCATATTACACAAAACATGCCCTTACAGCTTTTTTCCTTTTTTAATTGATAGTTTTGGTATTTTAATACAGTCTTACAAAATCCCATACTCATGATATAAGCGATTTCGCATCTCTTCATCTGCCGCAATGGAAACCATATCCGAAATTCTCCCGTCTTTCTGCAGGCACAGAATCAGCTGAGCCAAACAGCTTTCACCCTGAGTAAATCCCTGACGGATTCCTTGAGTGATTCCCTGACTGATTCCCTGACTGATTCCTGCCGTCCTCGCCTCTTCCATCATCATATCCAATGCCAGACACATATCTACCGCTTCCTCCTCTTCTTTCTTTGCTTCCTCCGGAAACCGGCTGTTCGTATGGCTCTCGATCACGCGGATCGCCTCCCGGCTCACCGCATGCGCATGCCGGTCCTTCCGCACCGCCTCTTCCAGCTTCTCCCGGTCCTTCCCGTACCGGAACCACTTAAACACCATCCCCAGGTCCGTTTGGAACAGATCCAGTTCTTCCTCCTTCATCCGGTGCGGGTCGATCAGGTGGATCTTATAATCCTGGATCCACGGCTCTAACCGCCGATCCCGGATCTCTAACATCTCCCGCAGGCTCACCGGGCCGTCCCATGCCTCCTGCGACAGGTTTAAGACTGCCGTGATCACCGGCAGGATCCGTTCACCCCGGTGGATCCCGGATAAGAATTCTTCCGGGCCATCTCCGTAGTCGTGTTCCTGCCTGTGCAGTCTCCCGATGTCCTCCACCTGTTTGGTATAGGACAGGCTGTCATACAGCATGTTCCGGACCGGCATGGCGTAATGCGTCTTTGCCTGGGCGTCAACCCCAAGCAAGAGATAAGCTGCCTTTCCGTCCTTCCCGGAGGAGAGCACCTTGATCTGGTCCCGGATCCGTTCCAGAGCAAGTCCCTTTCCCGTCTTCCCGTAAGGGGCTGCAAGCTCCACCGGATCCAGCGGGGAAAGCTGCTCCGGGCGGATCTCCTGCCTGCCCTGGTAGAGCAGCATGTTAAAGAGGTCTGCGAACACTGCGCTGTTCCCGATATACTGTTTTGCGTAAATATCTTTTCTGCCCATCCGTTTACCTCCATTATAGCTGATTATTTTATATATTGCAATATATACTTTCTTTTTATTGGTTTATTATTGATTCACTTATTATTTTTTATCTTTACTGTGTTGTATGCTATTATATCTGTTATATCTCTTTTTGTCAATCCCTATTTTATATCATTTTTATAAAATATCTTATTGTGTTGTCTATCTATTTCCTCCCGGTTCTTTTCGCCCACAAAAAAGCTGCCGCCCGGGTCTGTCTTCCAACCCAAACAGCAGCTTCCTTTTTTCATACAAGAAACAGTATCAGATTCTATTTTCCGTTATATTTTACTTTCTTTCCGGCCGTATTGTAACCGCTGGTATAAGCGCTCGCGTTACTGTTGATACAGCGCACCGTAAAGGTATAGGTCGTCCCCTTTTTCGCCTTCTTCCAGGTATAACTGGTGGATGTCGTATCTGTCAGTTTCGTCCACTTCCCGTTCTTCTTATAGAATACACGGTACTTCTGGGCGCCGCTTACCCTGCCCCAGCTGATCTTCACGCCGCCTTTTACATTGATCGCGCCGCTCAGCTTCGGCGTCGCTACCCGCTTGAATGCCTTGCCGGTCTTATTATAGGTACTGGAATCACTTCCGTTAAAAGCGCGGACCGTATAGGTATAGCTCTTCCCTAAGGTCGCGTTGATCGTGCAGCTGGTTCCGCTTGTCTCTCTTAACTGCTTCCAGCCTTTTGCCGTCTTGTAATATACCCGGTACTTAGCTGCGCCTGTTACCTTGCCCCAGGTGATCTTCAACCCAGAGTTGTTGACTTCAAACTTCTTAATCTCCGGCTGCGCCAGATAGCGGATGCTCTTTCCTGCCGCATTGTAGCCGCTGGTAAAGGTCTTTCCGTCGCTGCTTACGCACCGCACGGTAAAGGTATACTTCGTCCCGCTCTTTGCGCCCTTCCAGGTATAGCCGGTCCCTGTGGTATCGGCGATCTTGGTCCATTTGCCGTTTTTCTTATAGAAGACACGGTATTTGGCTGCGCCGCTTACTTTGCCCCAGGTCAGCTTCACACCGCCGTTTGTATTTTCTATTTTAGAAATGACGGGCGCCGCTATGTACCGGATGCTCTTCCCGGATGTATTGTAATTGCTGGTATAATAGCTTCCGTCACTGCTTACGCACCGGACCGTAAAGATGTAGCTGGTCCCACTCGCCGCGCCCTTCCAGGTGTAACTGGTTCCTGTGGTATCGGCGATCTTCGTCCATTTGCCGTTCTTCTTATAGAAGATACGATATTTGACTGCGCCTGTTACCTTATTCCAGGTCAGTTTCACGCCGCCGTTTGCATTCTCTGCTTTGGAAATGGACGGTGTGGAACACTGATAGGTCCATTTTGCTGTCAGCGTCAGGTTGCCCATAATAAGGCTGTTGAAATCATACCGCGTGCTGCCATTATACCAGCCTGCAAAAGTGTAGCCCTTCTTGGTCGGATCAGCAGGTTTGGCCGCTGTCTCTCCCTCCGCAACGGTCTGGGCCGCTACAGCGGATCCGCCGGCGCTATTGAAAGTGACCTTGTAGGATTCTCTGTCGTCCAATGCGATAAACTTGATATTATGCTGTTTCGCATAGATCTGTGCGTGAGAATTCTTATAACCTTTTATTAGTATATTTTTGCACCCGGCAAATATATCTCCCCTAATTCCCAGAATCTCTGTCACGCTTCTCGGGATTGTAATTGAGGTCAGGTGAGTACAACCAGTAAATGCATAATATCCGAGCAATTCCACGCCGTCCGGTACGGTAAATGTTGGATCTGTTTTTCCGACAGCATATTGAATCAGATATTTCTGCGTTTTATTATAGAGATTCCCGTCTTTGGAACTATAATATTTGTTTTTTTCATCTACGATGATTTCCTTTAAATTGCTGCATCTATATAAGGGAGACTGTGGCTCAACAGTCTCTGCAAGGTAAGTGAAGCTCGCAGGCATTGTAATCGAGACCAAACTGTCACAACCGGAAAATGCACAATAGCTGAAACTTATCACCCCTTCCGGTATGATAAAAGAGGAATCCGGTTTTCCAATGGCATATTGGATCAAATTGTTCTGCGCTTTATCATACAGATTTCCGTCTTTGGAACTGTAAAATTTATTGTTTTCGTCTACGATAATTTCTTTCAGGCTGCTGCAATTTGCGAATGCACCATCGAATTCAGCATCAACTGCACCATATTCAATGCTTATTACGCTTTCCGGAATCGTAACCGAGGTCAAAGCGGCACAGCCGGAACATGCGCCGTTTTCGATAATTGTCACGCTTCTCGGTACAATAAAAGATGTGTCTGATTTTCCAATGGCATACTGGATCAATCTGGTCTGTGCTTTATCATATAAATTTCCGTCTTTGGAACTGTAGACTTTATTTTTTTCATTTACCGTAATTTCTTTCAATTTACTGCAATTTGCAAATGGAGTACCTTCGATATTTATCACACTCTCCGGGATATTAACCGATGTCAGGCCGGTACAATCGGAAAATGCCTTATATCCGATTTCCGTTACGCCTTCCGGAATTGTAACCGAGATCAGGCTGGTGCAGCCAGAAAATGCATCTCTCTCTATTTTCGTCACACCTTTCGGAATTGTAACCGAGGTCAGACTGGTGCAACCGGAAAATGCCTTACTTCCAATCTCCTTCACACTTCCGGGGATTACAAATGATGCAGCCGCTTTTCCGACAGCATATTGGATCAATCTTGTCTGTGCTTTATCATATAGATTCCCATCTTCGGAAGTATAAACCTTATTTTTTTCATTAACTCTGATTTCTCTTAATTTGCTGCAATTTGCAAATACGTCATTTTCAATACTTGTTACACTTCCCGGAATATTAACTGAAGTTAAATTGATACAACCCTCAAATGCCGAATCTCCTATAGTTGTCACACTTTCCGGAATCGTAACTGAAGTCAGATTAGTACATCCGGAAAATGTATAAGATCCAATCTCCGTTATACTTTTCGGAATTGTTACCGAACTCAGACTAATGCAACCAGAAAATGTAGAAGACCCGATACTTGTCACGCCTTCCGGAATAATAACCGAAGTCAGACTGGCACAACTGGAAAATGCACCAGTTCCAATCTCCGTTATACTTTTCGGAATTGTTACCGAGGTTAGATCGGTGCAACCGGAAAATGTATCATATCCGATCTTCGTCACATTTTCAGGAATTATAATCGAAATCAGACTAATACAATTCTGAAATACATAATCTCCGATACTCGTTACACTTTTCGGTATGATAACCGAAGTCAAACCAGCACAATTGTAAAATGCACCATCTTCTATACTAGTTATGCTTTCCGGGATAATAACCGAAGTCAGATTAGTACAACCATAAAATGCTCCATCTTCGATACTCGTTACAGTTCCCGGTATATTAAAAGACGTATCCGTTTTTCCGGCTGCATACCGAATCAATTTTGTCTGTGCTTTATCATATAAATTTCCATCTTTGGAACTGTAAACTTTATTTTTTTCACTTACAGCGATGTTACTTAATCTACTGCAATTCGCAAATGCATTAACACCGATACTTGTTATACTTTCCAGAATCGTAATGGAAGTCAGGCTGATACAATCCTTAAATGTAAGAGCTCCGATACTTGTTACGTTTCTAGGAATATCAACCGAAATCAAACTGGTACAATTTGCAAATGCATAATCTCCAATACTCTTCACACTTTCTGGAATTGTAACCGAACCCAGTCTGATACAGCCAAAAAATACATGGCTTTCTATACTCGTCAAACCTCTAGGGATGGTAACAGAAGTCAGATCGGTACAATAGGAAAATGCAAACCTTCCAATACTTGTCACGCTTCCCGGAATAGTAATAGAATCTAGTCTGGCACAACCGGAAAATGCATAATCTCCGATACTCGTCACACCTTTTGGAATTGTAATCGAACTCAGACTAGTACATCTCTCAAATGTATAACCTCCTATACTCTTCACACTTTCAGGAATGATAACGGAAGTAAGATTGACACAAGCTCTAAATGCTCCACTTCCGATATTTGTTACACTTCCCGGAATGGTAACAGAAGTCAATTTAACACAGTCTTCAAATGCTCCACTTCCGATATTCGTTACACTTCCCGGAATCGTGATTGAAGCTAAATTGATACAATCTCGAAATGCATAATCTCCGATATTTCTCGCACTTCCAGGAATGGTAACGGAAGACAGACTGACGCAGGCCTCAAATGCATTATCTCCAATACTCGTTACACTTCCCGGAATATTAAAAGACAAATTCGTTTTTCCGGCTGCATATCGGATCAATTTTGTCTGTGCTTTATCATATAAATTTCCGTCTATGGAACTGTAAACTTTATTTTTTTCATTTATAATAATCTCACTTAATTTGTTGCTATCAGAAAATGCACTTTCGCTAATGGTTTTTACACTTCCCGGTATCGTAACCGATTTCAGGTTGTCACAAGACCGAAATGTACTATATTCTATGCTCTCCACACCCTCCGGTATTATAATTGAAGTTAAATTGTCACGATTTTCAAATGCATAATCTCCGATCCTCGTCACCTTTTTCCCCACAATCGTTTCCGGGATTGTTAATTCTTTTGATGTTCCTGTATAACGAGTAATCTCAACTGTTCCATCCTCTAATACCTCATATTCCCAGTCTCCGCTTGTCTCAGCCTTCACCTCCTCCACCCCAGCATCCCCCGGCAGATATCCGCCGACCGGCGTAAAGCTGAATGTCAGCGCTAAAGCACAGATTCCTGCTAAAAACTTTCTTCCTTTTCTCATTGTCATAACCTCCTGTTTTCTCTGATTTCTGTTCAACATTCCTAAATTTTAGAAACTAATTTCCTCTTTTCTATTAGATTTTACCATAAGGTATAGCAAATGAGAAGAATTTTCAAATATAACTATATATTTTTTTTTGATTTATTTTTTCCGCAATGCGTTATTCTATCTATAATCGTTGTAATTTAGCAAAAATATTAGGTTTTTTCAGATTTGTGCATATTACACAAAACATGTCCTTACAGCTTTTTTCCTTTTTACTTTCACCCGTTAGAAACGTGCGCCGCCGGGCACACCACAAAAAAAACTGCCGCCCGGGTCTGTCTTCCAGCCCAGACGGCAGTTTCTTTTTTCATACCAGAAACAGTATCAGATTCTATTTTCCGTTATATTTTACCTTCTTCCCGGCCGTATTGTAACCGCTGGTATAGGCGCTCGCCTTGCTGTTGATGCAGCGTACCGTAAAGGTATAGGTCGTTCCCTTCTTCGCCTTCTTCCAGGTATAACTGGTGGATGTCGTATCTGTCAGTTTCGTCCACTTCCCGTTCTTCTTATAGAAGACACGGTACTTCTGGGCGCCGCTTACCCTGCCCCAGCTGATCTTCACGCCGCCTTTTACATTGATCGCGCCGCTCAGCTTCGGCGTCGCTACCCGCTTGAATGCCTTGCCGGTCTTATTATAGGTACTGGAATCACTTCCGTTAAAAGCGCGGACCGTATAGGTATAGCTCTTCCCTAAGGTCGCGTTGATCGTGCAGCTGGTTCCGCTTGTCTCTCTTAACTGCTTCCAGCCTTTTGCCGTCTTGTAATATACCCGGTACTTAGCTGCGCCTGTTACCTTGCCCCAGGTGATCTTCAGCCCGGAGTTGTTGGCTTCAAACTTCTTGATCTCCGGCTGCGCCAGATACCGGACGCTCTTCCCGGACGCATTGTAGCCGCTGGTAAAGTTCTTCCCGTCACTGCTTACGCACCGCACGGTAAAGGTATACTTCGTCCCACTTGCCGCGCCCTTCCAGGTATAGCTGGTTCCCGTGGTATCGGCGATCTTCGCCCATTTGCCGTTCTTCTTGTAGAAGACGCGGTATTTGGCTGCGCCTGTTACTTTGTTCCAGGTCAGTTTTACGCCGCCGTTTACATTCTCTGCTTTGGAAATGACGGGCGCCGCTATGTACCGGATGCTCTTCCCGGCTGTATTGTAATTGCTGGTATAATAGCTTCCGTCGTTGCTTACACACCGGACTGTAAAGATGTAGCTGGTCCCGCTCGCCGCGCCTGCCCAAGTGTAACTGGTCCCTGTGGTATCGGCGATCTTCGTCCATTTGCCGTTCTTCTTATAGAAGACACGATATTTGGCTGCGCCTGTTACCTTGTTCCAGGTCAGCTTTACGCCGCCATTTGTATTCTCTGCTTTGGAGATAACCGGTGTGGAACACTGATAGGTCCATTTTGCCGTCAATGTCAGGTTGCCGGTCACTGCCTTACTGAAATCGTATTTCGTGCTTCCGTTATACCAGCCTGCAAAAGTGTAGCCCTTCTTAGTCGGAGCTGCCGGCTGCGTTACTTTTTGCCCCTTCTTTACCGTCTGCTTCTGTACTTCCGAACCGCCGGCACTGTCAAACGTAATCGTATAACTTGCTTCCGGGCCTGCCACACTTATTTTTGCGGAAGCCGCATAAGAACCGTTTTTCATCTTCGCAGTAATCACCGCACTGCCGCCTTCGCCTACCGCAGTAATCGTTCCATTCTGAACAGTTGCGACCGCGGTATTAGAACTGCTCCAAATAAGCTCTTCGTTTTTAATCTTAACCCCAACATTATTTCCCGGGTTGTTCAGACGATATTCTGCTGTCGCTGTCTGTCCTTTTTTAATTTCTTCCGCGCTTAAAAACAATTGGCTTGTATAAGTATAAGTTTCCGTCTCTCCCCATATGATTCCTGTAGTTGTCGGTGCCTCCTCAAATGTTTCTGTTGCGATCTGAACTTTCTGTGCCACTGCTTTATCTGCCGGACATTTACAGTCTGCCTGATCCTCCCCTGCTCCGAAACACTGTACCCAATATAGGCTTCCATTCATTTCAAAACATCCGATGCCGACGGTAGTAAAGCCTTCCGTCAGTATATTGGCTCTATGTCCCTCTGAATTCATCCATCCGACCATAACGTCATCCGGTGTAGTGTAGCCAAAGGCAACATTTTCCGCATACATCAGTTCATTCGCGTCAAAACAGGAAGAACCGTCAGGACGGGTATGGGCAAAGAGAATTGATATTTCCGCTGCTCTTTGCATTGCCGTCTGCATCAGAGATTCATTCATAACCAATCCGGCCATTCCGGCTTCTTTTCTTTCCTGATTTAAAATCTTTAAAACATCAAACGCATCCGCATACCGATATTCTCCCGATACTGTCAAAAATTCCAGTTTCCGCAGCCCGTTAGCGCCATACGCGCCAAGTTCGGTATTTTTCGGCACCAGTTTCGTGCTCATTTCAAATGCAGTGGAAACCACAAAATTAACGGAAGCCGGCAGTGTGACTGAGAGAAGATTTGTGCAGCCGAGAAAAGCACATCTGTTAATAACAGTTATCCCCTCATTTAATACCAGAGTTTCCAGACTGCTGTCATTTAAAAATGCCTGATAGGGAATCTCTTTTAAAGCATAAGTGGTAACTTTCTCTAAAGACCAGCACTCCGCAAACGAACCGTTTCCGATCTCTGTAATATTAGAAGGCAAAGTCACCGACTGTAAAGCACTGCAATATGCAAAAGTACGCGCATCAATGCTTTTTAATGCACCGCCAAAATCAATCTTCTCTAATGAATAACATTTTTCAAACATCTCATAAGACGTTGCCGCAAGCCCTTTTCCAAAGGTTACCGATTCCAGCGCAGGACAGGCGTAAAAAGTAAAGTAATCTGCACTCGTCACGCTGTCCGGAATAACAATAGACTTCAGCGCATCACATTCTTGAAACGTAGACGTTCCCAGCGAAGTTACACCGTTTGGTATCGTAATCTGCACCAAATATTTGTTCTTGATAAAAGCGCCTGATCCAACTGTCTTTACAGCGGCCGGTATTGTAAACTGCGTATCCGGTTTTGCTGCGGGATAGGAAAACAGCGTTTCCCCGTCATCTGTATAAAGAACTCCGGCTGATGCGGAATATACAGAATTACCGGCTTCTACCTGATATGAAGTAATGTTGGAACTGAAAAATGCCAAATAAGAAATTTCCGTAATCTTTTTCCCGATTGTAATCGTGGTCAATGCCGTATCCTGGAATGCATAATCTTCGATTGCTTCCGCACCCGGCATCGATACTTTCGTTAAAGAGGTACAACCGGCAAATAGCCCTCCCGAAATTCTCTTCACGGATACCGGAAGCGAAATCTCCTTCAGAGAAGAACATTCAAAAAATACACCGCTTCCCACCGTAACTAACGTATCCGGAAGACTGACCCTCGTCAGATTCTGCATATCATAAAATGCATTCTGGCTGATGCTTGTCACGCCGCTTTCAACCACAATAGCGGTAATGCTGTCTCTGCTGTCATACCATGGGAACTCTTTTGCCTCAAATTCCTGCATCTCTCCTTTTCCGGAAATCGTAAGCGTTCCGTTGGATAATTTCCAGGTCAGATTTGTCCCGCAGCTATTTGAAGCGATTGTCATAGGCTGACTCATGGTTCGGAATGCTTTTGTTTCGATCTGGTATCCTGCTGCAGGTTTTCTCGAATCTGTCTCTAAAACATCCGCTGCAGGTTCTCCGGAATCTGTCTCTAAAGCATCCGTTATACCGGTTTCATCTGCCCAGGCGGTCATTCCGCCTGTACTTAACAACCCCTGCGGCAATGCACTTCCTGCAATCGTAAGCGAAAGGGCCAGTGACAATGCCAAAAACTTTTTACATCTCATTCTCATTTCCTCTTTTCTTAAAAATTTTTACCGGAAATAAAAGCTGTTTTTTATTTCCCATTTTTATTCAATCCAATTTTACCACAAACAAGAAAAAATGAAAAGTATCATTCTATGTTTTATACAATATCTTCAGTCTGAACCGCTTCCTGCGCATCCCGCATCTGCGCCGCTACTTCTTCGGTCACTTCTTCCCGGATCTGCGCCATGCCGTCTTCCTCTACCTTCGGCATCTCCTCCGGGGAACGCAGTCCGAATCTTCTCAAAAACTCCTCCGTGGTGCCGAACAAGATCGGTCTGCCCGGCGCGTCCAGTCTGCCGACCTCCGTGATCAGTTCATACTCGATCAGCTTGTTGACCGCATGATCGCTCTTCACGCCGCGGACTTTCTCGATCTCCAGCTTAGTTACCGGCTGCTTATAAGCAACGATCGAAAGCGTCTCCAATAATACATCCGTCAGTACCTGCCGCCTGGGCTGGCTGGCTACCCGGATCAGATATTCATATAACTCCGGTTTGGTAGACATCTGATAAGCGCCGTCAAATTCCACAATCCGCACGCCCCGGTTTTCCTGCCGGTACTGCGCTTCCAGACCGGCTATCAGAGATTTCAGCGTTTTCATGTCGATTTCCAGCGCCTTTGCCAGCTTCTCCGCCTCTACTGATTCTCCCATTGTAAATAAGATTGCTTCCAGCGCGCCCTCCAGTTTTGCTTTCTCCATACGTCCTCCGTTCTATCCCTGACTGCGTGTCTCAATCAAAATATCGTCAAAAATGTGTTCCTGTCTGACCTCGATCTTTCCGTTCTTCATTAACTCCAGGATTGCAAGAAAAGTAACGATGACCTCCACCTTACTCTCCTGTTTCAGCAAAAGCTGCCGAAAACTGAATTTCTTTTGTTTGCGGGCATATTTCCGGATATAAGCAATCTTATCCGGTACGCTGATCTCTTCCTTTTCAATCCTGCCGAAGCCGGAACGCACCTGATCGATCTTATTCTCCTGCCGCCGGAGCACTTCATTGAAAATCTGCTGCATCCGCTCCATCGTAACCCCGGACAGCAGCTTGTCCAGATCGACAGGCGGCTCGTATTTTGCCACCTCGGGCGGTATGGTAGGCGCTTTATACATTGCCTTTCCGGCATAGAGCTGCTGATCCTTTAAAGAAGCCGCAATCTGCTTAAACATCCGATACTCGATCAGCTGCGCTACCAGTTCTTCCCTGGGATCGATATCATTGCCTTCCTCATCCACCTCTTTAGGCAGCAGCATCCGGCACTTCAAGTCGATCAGCGTCGCCGCCATCACCAGAAATTCACTGACTACATTCAGATCTTCCCGTTCCATATGGCTGACATATTCCAGATACTGATCCGTGATCATGGCAATAGGAATATCATAAATATCCACTTTATTCTTTTCGATCAAATGCAACAGCAGATCCAGCGGACCTTCAAATGCCTCCAGGCGGACCGTAATGCTCATATTGCTCCCATCCGTCTGCATGCCGCAGACTTATCATGAAGTTTTATCTTTCGTACCTTCAGTCACGTTTTTCATTTTAACGGAGAACAGAAAAAATATCAATCTCTTTTTAAATCCAGACAGACCAGCTGCTGCGGATTGCAAAACCGGAATTTAATGGTGTGCGTTCCCAATCCCGCGCTGACGATCATCTGTTTTGCGGATTCGCCGCTGTTTGTTTTTAACGGGAAACGTCCTTTGGAATACGGTTCAAACAGCTTGTATTGCGTAGAGATCAGGCCGCGGTTTCCGGGCAGTCCCACGATTCCGCCATGATAGTGTCCGCAGAGGACCAGATCCGCGCCCCAATCGGCATAAGCCTTAGAGAAAGCCGGCGTATGCGCCAGCAAAAGCTGAAATCGGGACGGGTCCGCCTCCCCGAGCTTCTCCTGCACAATTTCCGCAGTCAACTCGGCAGATCTGATTTTTTTATAATAAGATCCATCCAATTCCACGCCGGACAGCTGCAGTCCGTTATCTCCCGGGTAAGGAACAGAGACATCGTTCAAGTCTTCGACCCCCAGCATCCGGAGCTTATGCAGATACCGTCCGTACCCATTGCCGTAATAGTCCGGATCTTCTTTCATCCGGGATTCATGATTGCCGTTTACATAATAAACAGGAAACTGTCCTGCCAGCTGTTCCAGCAGTTCAATCGCGACCTCGCCGCTTTCTCCTTCCGCACCGACCAGCAGATCGCCTCCGATCAGAATCGCCTCCGGTTTCAGATCCCTGATTGCTTTCACCAGTTTCGCGTTCTTTTTCCCATATCGGCAGCTATGTAGATCCGCAAGGAAAACAAACCGGTGATCTTTCTCGATCTTATCTGCGGATATGCAGTAGGATACCACTTGAAAATGGGTCACTTCCCAAACAGACACCGCCATCGTACCGACCGCCAAAATCAATATGACAAATAAAAACCACTCCATAAATTCCTCCGTTCCTGTATCCGTTTCTATTCACGATTCAGAAAATACTGTCGGAATCCCTGTTTCCAATAATCCAAAAATCCTTTTTCTTCTACGCTTTCAGCGGCCACAAGCTCTGCAGTGCCCAGTTCCTGTCCTGCCAGCCGGTAAACGATCTTTCCGACAACATCTCCCTGCCTGACCGGAGCTTCCAGCGGATCTAACACAACCTCCGATTCGATCCCCGACAGATCCGTCCCGTTGGTGCTGACATAAGAAAACGGCTGTTTCACCTCTGCCTCTACGGAATTTTTGACTCCGCGCGTCACCTCCGCCTGAAGTTTCGTATGCTCCGTATCCTTATATACACTGCAGTTTGCGAATCCGTACTGGAACATAGTGACCGCCTCTGAAAACCGCACCTTATAGTCCGGCGCCGCCATTACGACTGCGATCAGATCCACGCCATCCTTTCTGGCAGTTCCCGCCACACAATATTTCGCTTTACTGGTCGATCCGGTTTTCAGTCCCGTAGCGTACTGATACTGCTTTAACAGCTTATTCGTATTGGACAAGCCGAACTCTTTTGTTCCCTGCTTTGTCACATGGGTAATGTTTTCCATCCAGATCTGAGAATACTGATAGATCTGCGGATAATGCGTGATCAGTTCCCGCGCCATCAGCGCCACATCCTTCGCGGAGGTATGATGCCCGTCAGAATCCGTCAGACCGCAGCAGTCTTCAAATTGGGTATTTTCCATTCCCAGCCCTTTGGCCCGGGCGTTCATTTGTGCTACAAATTCACTTTCACTGCCGCTGATATACTCTGCCATCGTCACACTGGCGTCATTGCCGCTCGCCACAATAATGCATTTGATCAGCGTTTCTACCGTCTGCTGTTCTCCTTCTTCCAGAAATACCTGAGATCCTCCCATACTTTTGGCGTAGGCGCTGGTCGTCACGACATCATCCAGCTTAATCTTCCCCGCTTCCAGCGCGTCGAAGATCAGGATCAAGGTCATGATCTTGGTGATACTGGCAGGAGACAACATCTCATCCGCGTTTTTTTCATAAAGAATCTGCCCTGTGGAAGCCTCCATCAATACAGCCGCTTTACAGGACAGATTTAAATCCGGATTTACCGCCGCGCCAACAGAAATCACTTTCATATCCGGGGTATTTGCATTTACCTCTTCTGTATATCCCAGACTGACAGTCGTAACGATCAGTACAACTGCCATAAGCATTGTAAATAACCGCTTCATTCCGGCTCCTGTTATTATTTTTTACCAGTATATGCAGGTAAAAATCCCGCTATTCTCCGTAATATAAACATTCTCTGGTAGAACTCAGGATACTGTCCGCGCCATGCGCCTGATTGACGACAAAGGAGTCCAGGCCCTGCAGCTCCGGATAATAGATCCGCAGAGTAGAGGAATCAATAAATTCCGTATCTCCAAAATACTCTTCGTTGATAAAAATTTTACTGTACTGGGTAAAATTCTCGCCCTTTACCAGTACATAGCCATCCTCCGGTGCGGAAAGATCCCGTTCAATCCCGGTAATCTTAATCTCCTTTAAGCCCATTTTCATTTCCGTCGGTTTATAAGGAACTTCGCCGCCATATACCTTACGGTCGCCGTAAAGCATATCATATTCCAGCGTCTCCAGCCCGTCCAGATAAACGCTTTCCTCCTCTGTGTCCGCGTTCTCCTGATGATAGCGGTTGATCACGCCGGAATTCATATTGAGGGCTTTTAAGATCCAGGCCTGCATCTGATATGCGTGCAGATCCTTATTTTCAAATTCGATCCCGCAGTTATTCCAGATCAGATACGGCGTCTGGTAAATATTGGCGTCTCCTTCCAGCATATCATTAGTAATCCCAAAATTCGGCAGATGATCGCCATAGAACACGATAATGCTGTCTTCTTCCCGTTTGGAAACCGTCTCGATCAGATCATGGACGAACTGATCCATCTCATAGGTCTGCTGTGCATAATATTCCATTGCGTTTAACTGGGATTCCGTCCGCTCGGCAGAAGTGATCTTAAACTCTGTCGGATATTCGCCGGTATCGGGATAACTTCCATGTCCCTGAACGGAAATCGTATAGACAAAATCCTGTCCCTGCGTCGCATCCAGAGCCAGGGTAATATATTCTGTCAGGATCTCATCCTTTGCCCAATGCTTCGGCGTTCTTTCTTCATCCGGTACGTCCATATATTCCACAGTCGTAAAATCGTCAAAGCCCAAGCGGGGAAAGGCCGTATTCCGGCTGTAAAAACCGGCTGTATTATTGTGGATCGCGTGCGTTCCGTATCCGTATTCCTTCAGATTATAAGCAAAACTTTCCGCACAGGTCTGCTGCAAAATCGTTTTATACGGATATTCTCCGGCGCCAAAATCATGATGGTTCATACCCGTCAGCAGTTCAAACTCTGAATTGGCCGTACCTGCGCCCACGGAAGGCATCGTCAGCATACCGCCTGCGAATTCTTCCTGATATTTTCGGAACCAGGGGATCGGATTCTGATTAAATTTCAGATCCTTCACAGTCGAGAGATCAAAAAAGGACTCTAACTGCACTACAATGATATTCGGCGTATTGGAAGCTACATTCAGCGGAATGTCTTCCTGATTTTCCAGACTGTCTGTACCGGGCTCATTTTCCTCGGGTTTAATGATCTCATCAATTTTTTCATTGTATTTGGACGGTTTTGCCACGCCGTTATCCAAAAGAGAAGTCGTAAAACTATATACAAATCCGTATTTAAAATAGTCTTTTCGCAAGTCGTTGGTATATTCCGCCGTACTCCTTACAACCAGGCAGCAGGCAAAGGTCACGCCGATCAGAGCAGCAATCACGATCAGTTTTTTTCCATAGTGCATCGGTCCTTCTGTCTTCGGAACCCGTACAAAAATAAAGGCAATGAATATGATCGCGGCGATCACAACGGCAACGATCAAACCGATCGTGACAATATTCAGATATTGCCCGGCAACGGCAAAGCCCTCCGCAACCGTCTGCAGATCTCCGGGGTTAAACGCGAAATTCCTGCTGGTCAGCATGATCATGTCGGTAATTCCCATGATAACCCAAAGCAGGGAAACCAAAGCGATCCAGAAGAGTTTTCTTCTGGAGAGCAGCGTGATCGAAAGGGTGATCCCGACGATCAGCGCGCAGCAGAGAAATCGAAACGAATGCCCGAACATAAAGGTAAATCCACCAAAATAATCTTTATCACAGATACGCGTTGCAAATTCTATTAAAAACGTAATCACAATCGGAAGCCCGATATATAAAAATAAGATCCGCTTCCCCGTCCATGCTTTCCATTTTTCCCACACTGCCGTTAACCTCACTTCATAAATTTCATAAGGAAAAGGGTTACCGGAACCAATTTCCGATAACCCTTACTCTAGTCCATTTATCCAAGATTGTCAACTGTTATCACAGTTATTTCATTTCTTGCAAATGTCCTTATTTGTATAATTCACCCAACTTAGTCAGGTACTCATATTTCGCCTTCGCATCTGCTTCCGCTTTCTTAAACAGCTTCTCTGCACGTTCCGGATTCTGACGAGCCAAAGCACTGTAACGAACTTCGCCGCTGATAAATTCCTGATAATCTGTGGTAGGAGCCTTGCTGTCTAACGTAAACGGATTCTCGTTTCTCGGATCATACCGGAAACAATGCCAGTATCCGGAGGTAACAGCCTTCTTCTCTTCGGTCTGTGCACCCTTCATACCGCCCTTGATACCGTGGTTGATACAAGGTGCGTAAGCAATGATGATAGAAGGACCGTTGTAGCTCTCAGCCTCTGTGAATGCCTTGATACACTGATTGTAATCTGCACCCATAGCGATCTGTGCTACATATACATAGCCATAGCTCATAGCGATCTGTGCCAGGTCTTTCTTCTTTACTTCCTTGCCGCCTGCTGCAAACTGTGCAGTCGCACCGGTCGGAGTTGCCTTGGAGGACTGACCGCCCGTGTTGGAATAAACTTCTGTATCAAATACCAGAATATTGACATCCTGACCGCTTGCAATCACATGATCCAGACCGCCGAAGCCGATATCATAAGCCCAGCCGTCGCCGCCCAGGATCCACTGGGATTTCTTGGATAAGAAATCCTTATCCTTTAAGATTGCCTTGCCGGCATCACATCCGCAGGCTTCCAGAGCTGCTACCAGCTTGTCCGTTGCTGCGCCGTTGGTTGCGCCGCATTCATAGGTTGCCAGATACTCTTCTGCAGCTGCTTTCACATCTGCGTTTTCTGTCGTCTCAGCGATTGCTTCGATCTTCTTCTTTAAACCGCCGCGGATCGCATTCTGTGCCAGTTTCATACCTAAACCGAACTCTGCGTTATCCTCGAACAGGGAATTGGACCATGCGGGGCCTTTTCCTTCCGGTGTAACCGTATACGGTGTAGACGGTGAGGAGTTACCCCAGATAGAAGAACATCCTGTTGCGTTGGCAATATACATTCTGTCGCCGAACAACTGCGTCATTAACTTCGCGTACGGTGTCTCGCCGCAGCCTGCGCATGCGCCGGAGAACTCTAACAGCGGCTGCTTGAACTGGCTGCCCTTAACGGTATTCTCTTTGAACTTCTCTGCAACTTCCGCTTTCTTCGGCAGCTTCTGGCCGTATGCATATACTTCCTGCTGCGGCAGCTGGCTGTCAAGGCTTGCCAGGCTCAGTGCCTTAGCGCCCTTCTTGCCGGGACATACGTTTACGCAGGAACCACAGCCTGTACAATCCAGAACCGTAACGGTCATAGCAAACTTCATACCCGGTACGCCGGTCATATCCAGCATCTTCATCTGTGCCGGTGCTGCGGCAGCTTCCTCTGCGGTCATAGCGACCGGTCTGATTACGGCATGCGGGCATACATAAGAACAGAAGTTACACTGAATACAATTTTCCGGATTCCACTCCGGTACGTCTACTGCTACGCCACGCTTCTCATAAGCAGCGGTGCCGGACGGCGTGGTGCCGTCTACATAATCCGTAAATGCGGATACAGGCAGGTTCTTTCCTTCCTGTGCATTGATCGCGGACTGAATATTATTGACAAATGCCAGAACTTCCGGTCTGCCTTCTGTCTGAACGGTTCCCAGGACTTCATCCTTCGCGTCTTTCCAGCTTGCAGGAACCTGAACTTCTACTACATCGGTAGCGCCGCGGTCGATCGCGTCATAGTTCATCTGAACGATCGCGTCGCCCTTCTTGCCATACGCGTACTTAGCAGCAGCCTTCATCAGTTCGATTGCCTTATCTTCCGGAATGATGTTAGCCAGCTTAAAGAATGCGGACTGCAGTACGGTGTTGATTCTTCCGCCCAGGCCGATCTCCTTACCGATCTTAATACCGTCGATGGTGTAGAACTTAATGTTGTGCTCAGCCATATAACGCTTAACCTGTCCGGGCAGACGCTCTTCCAGCTCTTCAGCGTTCCAGCTGCAGTTCAGCAGGAATGTACCGCCATCCTTCAGATCCTGAACCATGTTGTACTTGGTCATGTAAGCAGGATTATGGCAGGCTACAAAATTCGCCTTGCTGATCAGATAAGTAGACTTGATCGGATCACTGCCGAAACGCAGGTGGGAAATAGTAACGCCGCCTGACTTCTTGGAATCATAATCAAAATATGCCTGTGCATACATATCAGTATTGTCACCGATGATCTTGATGGAGTTCTTATTGGCGCCTACAGTACCGTCGGCACCCAGTCCCCAGAACTTACAGCTGATAATGGAATCCGGTGTTGTAACCGGGTCCTCGCCGATCTCCAGTGACAGATTGGTTACATCATCTACAATACCGATCGTAAACTTCGGCTTGCTCTCATTTCTATAAACAGCGATAATCTGCGCCGGTGTGGTATCCTTGGAACCCAGGCCATAACGTCCTGTATAAACCGGAACCGCGGTAAACTTAGTATCCTTCAGAGCAGCCACGATATCCAGATATAACGGCTCACCCATTGCGCCAGGCTCTTTGGTACGATCCAGAACCGTAATCTTCTTTACGCTGTCCGGCATAACAGCCAGTAAATGCTTAACGCTGAACGGTCTGTACAAATGAACTTCGATCACGCCGACCTTCTCACCCTTCTTCAGCAGGTAATCTACGGTCTCTTCAATGGTGGAGCATACAGAACCCATCGCAACAATCACATGCTCGGCGTCTGCCGCGCCATAGTAATTGAACGGCTTATAGTTGGTGCCGATCTTCTCGTTTACTTTGTTCATATACTCTTCTACAACTTCAGGCAGCGCATCATAGTATGTATTACATGCTTCTCTTGCCTGGAAGAAGATATCCGGGTTCTGTGCGGAACCTCTCTGGCACGGATGTTCCGGGCTCAGGCAATGCTTACGGTATTCATCAATCGCATCCATGTCTACCAGATCAGCCAGATCGTCATAATCCCAAACTTCGATCTTCTGCAATTCGTGTGAAGTTCTGAATCCGTCGAAGAAGTTTAAGAACGGAACCTTTCCTTTAATCGCGCTGCAGTGTGCAACCGGCGTCAGATCCATAACTTCCTGTACGCTTGAAGAACACAGCATTGCAAAGCCTGTCTGACGACATGCATATACATCGGAGTGATCCCCGAAAATAGACAGTGCGTGGCTTGCCAGTGCACGGGCAGATACATTGATAACGCCCGGCAGCAGTTCGCCTGCGATCTTGTACATATTCGGGATCATCAGCAATAAGCCCTGAGACGCTGTAAAGGTAGTCGTCAGCGCGCCTGCCGACAATGCGCCGTGAACCGCGCCTGCCGCGCCGCCTTCTGACTGCATCTCTGTCACTGCTACTTCCTGTCCGAAGATATTCTTTCTTCCTTCTGTTGCCCACTTATCAGACAACTCCGCCATGACAGATGACGGTGTGATCGGATAGATCGCTGCTACATCAGAATATGCATAAGACACATGAGCTGCGGCAGTATTACCATCCATAGTTTTCATACTTCTTGCCATAGTAGTATAAGCCTCCTTAATTTTAATCCTTCAGAATCACTCTGCTCGTATCAGTATAGCATTTTCGTAAAAAAAATACAAGAGGAACCCCTGATTTTTTCGAGCTTTTTCATTTTTCGATCTGATATGCCTCTCTGCACATTTCGGCTGCTTCTTCTCCTCGTTTTTTGTCGTTTGCATGGATTACAGCCAAAGTTTTCCCTTTTTCCGCCTGCATTCCGCATTTCTTTTCCAGCACGATCCCTACCGCAGGATCGATCCTGTCATCTTTTTTCAGGCGTCCGCCGCCAAGCATTCCGCAGATTGTCCCGATCTGCCTGCAGGCAATGCGGACTACGGTTCCCGTTTCATCTGCCGGAACCGGGATTCGGTATCTGGCTGCCGGCAGTCTGCCTGTATCCCTGACAGCATCGGTATCACCGCCCTGCGCCCTTACCCAGGCCAGCATTTTTTCATAAGCGGCTCCAGTCCGGATTGCCTGTTCCAACAGGGCTCGTGCCGTTTCAGGGCTGTCCGCGGCCCCGCCCAGGCAAAGCATCTGCTCTCCCAGCGCGTAACAGTCTTCCATCAGGTCTGCCGGACCGTTTCCCTGCAGTGCGGCGATCGCCTCTTTTACTTCCAGCGCGTTTCCTACCGCCATGCCCAAAGGCTGATTCATATCCGAGATAACCGCAGACATTTTACGGCCGGCCTGCGTTCCGATCTCCGTCATCAAATCTGCCAGCTCCTGTGCCGCCTCTCTGGTCTTCATAAAAGCGCCGTCTCCCCATTTGACATCCAGCACAATAGCGTCTGTCCCTGCCGCCAGCTTCTTGCTCATAATGCTGCTGGCGATCAGGGGAATGCTCTCTACCGTGGCCGTCACATCCCGCAGCGCGTATAATTTCCGATCCGCAGGCGTCAGATCCGCGCTCTGTCCCGTCATTGCCAGCCCGATCTCATTGACCTGACGAATAAACTGTTCTTCCGTCAGTACGGCAGAAAATCCAGGTATACTCTCCAGTTTGTCAATGGTTCCGCCCGTATGACCCAGTCCTCTGCCGGACATTTTTGCAACCGGAACTCCGCAGGCTGCCACAAGAGGCGCCAGAATCAGAGATACTTTATCGCCAACGCCTCCGGTACTGTGCTTGTCCGCTTTGATCCCGCGGATCGCTGACAGATCCATTTGGGCGCCGGACTCCGCCATTGCCAGCGTAAGCTGCAGGGTTTCTTTTGCATCCATTCCATTGATACAGATTGCCATCAAGAGTGCTGCGGCCTGATAATCCGGTATGCTTCCCTCTGTATAATGCCGGATAAACCACCGGATTTCCTCTTCGCTCAGTTTTTTCCCGAATCTCTTTTTTTCAATGATATCGTAAATCCGCATAATTTCCCGCCTTTCTATTGATTTTTATTTTTCTTTTCGCTATAATGTTTCATGTTGTACTTATCCTGTCAGTCAGGAGATTGAATTTGTAAAGGAGTGTTTCTCATGAGTTTTGATTTTCATCGTAAATTACCCACTCCCGCCGAGATCAAAGAACTGTATCCGCTTCCGGAATCTGTTGTCCGGATCAAAGAACGGCGGGATCGGGAATTAAAAGATATCTTCACCGGAAAGGACGACCGCTTTATCCTGATCATCGGGCCCTGTTCCGCCGACCATCCGGATCCGGTTTTAGACTATACCGGACGTTTGGCCGAACTGCAGAATAAAGTGGGAGACAAGATCTTTATCGTCCCCCGTATCTATACCAATAAACCCCGTACCACCGGGCTGGGCTATAAAGGCATGGCGCACCAGCCGGATCCGGAGAAGAAGCCGGATATGCTGGAAGGTCTGATCGCCATTCGAAAACTGCATATTGAAGCGGTAGATGAGACCGGATTTGTCTGTGCCGATGAGATGCTCTATCCGGAAAATTACCGCTATTTGTCCGATATTCTTTCCTATGTGGCGATCGGCGCCCGTTCTGTTGAAAATCAGCAGCACCGCCTGACAGCCAGCGGCATGGATATTCCCGTCGGCATGAAGAATCCGACCAGCGGTGATTTCAGCGTAATGCTCAATTCCGTTGTTGCCGCCCAGAAGAGTCATACCTTCTTATACCGCGGATGGGAAGTGGTTACGAGCGGCAATCCGCTTGCGCACACCATTCTGCGCGGAGCAGTCAACAAACACGGACAAAGCATCCCCAACTATCACTATGAAGACCTGATCCGTCTGTATAATACCTATACATCGATGGAGCTGGCCAATCCTGCCGTGATCGTTGATGTGAATCACTCTAATTCCGATAAACAGTATATGGAGCAGATCCGGATCAGCAAAGAGGTTCTGCACAGCCGCCGCTTAAACAATAGTCTGGCTCGCTTTATTAAAGGTCTGATGATCGAAAGCTACATCGAAGACGGCTGCCAGAAGATCGGAGGCGGGATTTACGGCAAGTCCATTACCGATCCCTGCTTGGGTTGGGAAAAGACCGAGAAACTGATCTATGATATGTATAAACTGATCTGATTCAGACAATTCCAAATACCCAGTTCAACACCATCGGGTTTAAAAAGGTTTCCGCCAGGATTCCGCACCCGATCCCTATGATATATACGCCCAATGCCAAAAACCATTTTGACATTGGGTGTTTTCTGTATAAGATCTGCTGCAGCCGCTCCCGCTGTGTAATCACATATAAGACGGAAAACCCGTACAGGAACAAATGCGGAATCTCATAAGCCAGCCAGACCAGAATCCCTTTCCAGCCAAAAATACAGTTCATTCCCATCAGGATCACCGTTCGGGAAAAAGTAAAATATCCGCAGTACAACAGCTGGATCCCTTTTCCAAAACGTATCATCGACAGGAAAAACAGCAGCAGAAATTCTTTCCCCCGCATCTGCAGCACCATCAGGAAAAAACGGTGGTAATCGAGAGAAAGTTCCCTGATCCTTCTGCCTGTCAGTGAAAAATAGTCGGCCAGCTCCGCCACCTGTTCCCCTGCGTATAAAAATACAAATAACAGTGCCGCGGCAATTCCCACAAACAGCGCCGCGATAAAATGCGCTTTTTCTTTTCCCGGCATACAGCATACTTCCTTTTCCGATTTTACTACCATATGTATGCCTGTATCCGAAAAAATATTTCTATCTGTTGTATTTACAGTCGTATGCCAGCAGCGCGCTGATCGTCTTGGAATCCTGTATCGTGCCGGCATAGATCATTTCTTTCAGTTCCTCTATGGAATGTTCCTCAACACGGATAAATTCATCCGCATCCAGATTCTGTACGCTGGGTTCCAGGTCTGTTGCCACATAAATATCGATCTTCTCATTGCAGAATGCCACAGCCGTCCGAATGGAGATCAGATATTCCAGAGAATTGGACTTATAGCCGGTCTCTTCTTCCAGTTCCCGCTTCGCGCATTCCCGGGTGGTCTCCTGTACACTGTAAAGTCCTCCTGCCGGCACTTCCAGCGTATAACGGTCCAGCGCGTTTCTCCACTGCCGGACCATCAGGATCTTTCCGTCATGCGTTACCGGAACCACCGCACCTGCTCCCCTGTGTCCGATAAAATCCCACTCTGCCGTCGTTCCGGCAGGCGTTTCCACATAATCTCTGTAAACGTCAATAATCGCGCCTTTATACAACAATTCCCTTTTCTGCCGTTTAAATTCTTCCATATGCCAACCTCCGTGCCTGTTTGTTTTCTCTTTATCCTTCTTAACCTTCCAGACTTTTTGCTTTTTCATAGCAGGCGTCCGTTGCCTTCATGACCGCATTGCGGAATCCGTACGCTTCCAGAGCTTCCACAGCCGCGATCGTAGTTCCGCCGGGAGAGCATACCATATCCTTTAAAATGCCCGGATGTGCCTTGGTCTCCAGTACCATTTTGGCTGCGCCCAGCACCGTCTGCGCCACATATTCATAGGCTTCCGCACGCGGCATACCGTATTTTACTACGCTGTCCGCAAGCGCCTCAATAAACATATATACATAGGCCGGTGAACTGCCGCTGGCGCAGGTTACGGTATTCATCAGGCTTTCTTCCACCTTCTTTGCCTTTCCGATCGCGTTAAAAAGCTTTTTGATCGTATCCTGTTCCTCAAAATTCAGCGCATTCCGGTCATATACAATCCCGGTCATTCCTTCTCCCAAAAGAGCCGGCGTATTGGGCATCGCCCGCACGATCCGGATCTCAGGGCCGAGTGCTTTCTGCAGATATGCCCTGGTAATTCCGGCCGCAATCGTAATCACTACATGCTGCGGTGTCACGATATTGACGATATTCTGAATCACGGATTCAAAAAACTGCGGTTTCACCGCCAGCACCACATACTTCGCCTCATTCGCGCACTCCGCATTAGAGAGTACATACTCTACCCCTGTTTCTGCCGATACTTTTTTCATCCGATTCTCATTGGCGTCTGAAAAAATGATCTCGCTTTTATCAAAAACTTTCAGGGCGCCCTGCAGCATCGCATGTCCCATGTTTCCCATTCCAATAAATCCTATCTTTGCCATAGTCTTGTCCTTTCTCCAGTTTAATCCGGTTAAACTTATCTTTTATTTATCATAACACATTTTCGGAGTTATCTCAACAAAAAAAGGAACAACGGTTACCCATTGTTCCCTTTCGTTTACTTTGCATAATCCGTAATTCGGGATTCCCGGATTACGTTGACTTTAATCTGTCCCGGATACTCTAATTCAGACTCGATCTGCTTTGCAATATCCCTTGCAAGCAATACCATATCCGCGTCTGAAACCTGTTCCGGCACTACCATAATTCGAATCTCTCGTCCTGCCTGAATAGCAAAAGATTTTTCAACGCCCTTAAATGCGTCCGCAATGTCTTCTAACTGTTTTAATCTGTTGGCATAAGTCTCTAATGTCTCTCTCCTTGCACCCGGTCTTGCCGCTGAAATCGTGTCGGCAGCCTGTACGATACAAGCAATCAAAGATTGGGGTTCTACATCACCATGATGGGATTCTACCGCATTAATAACGACCGCGGATTCCTTGTACTTGCGGCACAGGTCCACGCCGATCTGAATATGGGAGCCCTCTACTTCATGATCTACGGATTTCCCGATATCATGGAGCAATCCTGCCCGCTTAGCAAGACGAACGTCCAGTCCCAGTTCCCCTGCCAGTAAACCGGACAGCTGGGCAACTTCTATGGAATGCTTTAACGCATTCTGACCAAAGCTTGTACGATAACGCATCTTACCTAACAGGCGGATCAATTCCGGATGTATACCATGTACGCCTACTTCAATAGCGGCATTCTCACCTTCCTCTTTGATCAAGGCATCTACTTCCCGTTTTGCCTTCTCAACCATTTCTTCAATTCTTGCCGGATGGATTCTCCCATCGACAATCAGTTTCTCAAGAGCAATTCTTGCGACATCCCGCCGCATTGGATCAAAACCTGACAAAATAACAGCTTCCGGCGTATCGTCAATGATCAGATCCACGCCTGTCATCGTCTCCAGCGTTCGGATATTCCGTCCTTCACGCCCGATGATCCTTCCTTTCATTTCGTCATTCGGAAGCTGGACAACCGAAATCGTAGATTCTGTAACATGATCGGCGGCACATTTCTGAATTGCCGTAATTACATATTCCTTCGCTTTCTTATCCGCCTCTTCCTTTGCTCTCGCTTCTGATTCTTTGATTAATTTTGCAGCATCATGCTTGACTTCATCTTCAACAGTTTGTAATAAAAGATCTTTTGCTTGTTCGGAGGTTAAACCAGAGATTCTCTCTAATTCCTGTATACGCTGCTCGTTCAGTTTTGAAACTTCTTCTTTCATCTTAGCCACTTCTTCTTCTTTGGCGTACAGTGCGTTCTCTTTCTTTTCTACGGCACTGGTCTTCCGGTCCAAAGCTTCTTCTTTGGCTAAAACGCGCTTCTCGTAACGCTGTACTTCCGTCCGGCGTTCACGAACTTCCTTTTCCAGCTCATTCTTCGTCTTGATAGACTCTTCCTTCGCTTCCAAAAGGGCCTCGCGCTTCTTCGTCTCTGCAACTTTCAAAGCATCATCTATTATTTCCCTTGCCTTTGCCTCAGCAGATCCAATCTGTTTCTCTACAACCTTCTTGCGATAGCTGACTGCAGCAAACCATGTAACTGGAATGGCAATGCATAGTAAAATTACGCATACAATAATAGTAATTATACTGCCTGTCACAGGAGCACCTCCTTATTTAATTTTCATTGTACACTACTACAACATAAAAAATTTTATATCTTTTTTCCGTTCCTGTCAAGAAAATTTCGCAAAAAACACGATGCGCCTATTCAATTCGCCAACCCAGGTACCGCTGCATGCAGGTTTTGGCCGTTTCATAGGAAAATCCCCGGCTTCCCAGATAAGCAAGTTCTTTTCGGATCTCATCCCGGCTCAGTTCGGCCGGTTCCCGGTGCCGAAGCCGCTTCTCCAAAAGGCTCAGGATCGCCGTTTCTTCGGAATCCTCCGATTCCTCCAGCAATGCTTCAATCAGCGAGCGGGGAAGCCCCTTCAGCAGCAGTTTCTGCTTCATCTGCTTTCTGCTTTCTTTCCGACTGTGGCTTCGGATATACTGTTCCGCATACTGTCTGTCGTCTGTAAAACCGTACGTCTCAAGAAATTCCAGGATCCGGGCGACTGCAGAGACCGAATAGCCGTTCTGGCGCAGTTTCCTTTGCAGTTCCGCTGTTGTATAGGCTTTCTGCTGCAGAAGATACAGCGCGCGATCTTTTCCGCGCCGGTACAGGACCGCTTCGGCTTCCGCCTCCAGGCTGTCTGTCCATTCCATCCCGGGTTCCAGCTTCAGGCGCCGGACTTCGCCTTTATAAAAAGAAGCATACCATTCATCGTTGAGAAATACCGACAGCTTCTGCCGATCTGCCGGTTCTATCTTACTGATCTGCCGGTTCATTCTGACTCTCTTCTGTATTCAACCCGTATTTTTCCCGGACAGCCCGCTCGATCTCAGCCATAACTTCCGGATTCTCCTGCAGGTATAGCTTAGCATTCTCCCGTCCCTGACCGATCTTGGCATCCCGATACGCATACCACGCTCCGCTCTTATTCACGATTCCGAGATCTGCCGCCAGATCCAGTACATCTCCTTCTTTGGAAATTCCCTTTCCGAACATGATGTCAAATTCTGCTTCTTTAAACGGAGGCGCGATCTTATTCTTAATCACCTTGACTCTGGCCCGGTTCCCGATCACTTCTCCGCCGGACTTCAGCGTCTCGATCCGCCGGACGTCCATCCGGATCGAAGCGTAAAACTTCAGCGCCACGCCGCCGGTCGTTGTCTCCGGATTTCCAAACATAACGCCGATCTTCTGACGAAGCTGATTGATGAACACAATCGAACAGTTGGTCTTATTGATAATACCGGTCAGCTTCCGCAGAGCCTGAGACATCAGGCGGGCCTGCAGTCCCATATGGCTGTCGCCCATCTCTCCGTCGATCTCCGCCTTCGGTACCAGCGCCGCGACAGAATCCACGATCACAATATCAATCGCGCCGGAACGGACCATAGTCTCCGTGATCTCCAAGGCCTGTTCTCCAAAATCCGGCTGTGAGATATATAAATTATCAATATCCACGCCGATCGCCCTGGCATATACCGGATCCAGTGCATGCTCCGCGTCAATAAAGCCTGCGATCCCGCCGCGCTTCTGCACTTCCGCGATCATATGAAGCGCCACGGTTGTCTTGCCGCTGGACTCCGGTCCATAGATCTCAATGATCCTGCCCTTGGGAATTCCGCCCAAGCCAAGTGCCACATCCAGACTCAAAGATCCGGTCGGTACCGTCTCGATCTCCATCTTAGCGCCGGGATCTCCCAGCTTCATTACGGCGCCCTTTCCATAGTCCTTCTCGATCTGCGCGATTGCGGCGTCGAGTGCCTTCAGTTTATCCTTCTTATCCATATCTTGTTCTCCTTGTCTCGAACGAATGTTCGTTTCCTTGTTTTATGGTAACGTATTTTCATTCAAAAGTCAACTGTTATTTTCATTAAATGCCAACCGGAATGAAAATGAATTACAGGAAGATGATAATTCTATTCTACAACATTTTTTCAGTTAGTGCAACATTTTATTTAAATAAAAATCTGTGCGGCAGATTTTCCCGATTAGGAACATGATACTGCCTGCACAGATCTTTTTATCAAATCCGCACTTTCTTATGCTTCCAGTAATTTTTCAACCGCCGCGATCCGGACACAAAGCGACAGAACCTCCGTAGCTTCCGTCAGTTCCTCCGGTGTAGGGAAAGACGGCGCGATCCGGATATTGGAATCCTCCGGATCCTTGCCATACGGATAGGTCGCGCCTGCGGCCGTCAGGATCAGACCCGCTTCTTTGCACAAAGCAACCGCGCGCTTTGCGCAGCCGGGCATCGTATTCATGGAAATAAAATATCCGCCCTTCGGATGATTCCAGGTACCGATACCAAGCGGAGCGATCTCCCGTTCCAGTACGTTTAAGACCGCTTCAAATTTCGGACGCAGGATTGCCGCATGCTTGCGCATATGAGCCCGCATACCGCTGTAGCTCTGGAAAAACTTCACATGCCGCAACTGGTTTAATTTATCGTGCCCAATGGTCTGGATCGTCAGCTGCTTCTTGATAAACTCCAGATTAGCCTCTGACGCTGCCAGCGCCGCCAGACCGGAGCCCGGGAATGTAACCTTAGAAGTAGAACTGAATTTATATACCATATCCGGATTCCCGGCCTTTTTACATTCTTCCAGGATCTCCAGAACCACATCCTGATCATCATCATACAAATGATGAATACAGTACGCGTTGTCCCAGTACAGCCGGAAATCCTCTGCCGCCGGCTTCAGCGCTGCCATCCTGCGAACCGTTTCATCGGAATAGGAAATGCCGGACGGATTGGAATATTTGGGTACGCACCAGATTCCTTTGATCGCCGGATCTGTGGATACCAGCCGCTCCACCATATCCATATCCGGACCGCTTTCATTCATCGGGACATTGATCATCTCGATGCCGAACCATTCGGTAATGGCAAAATGCCTGTCATAACCCGGTACCGGGCAGAGAAACTTTACCTGATCCAGCTTACACCAGGGGGTACTTCCCATCACGCCGTGCGTCATGCTCCGGGAAACGGTATCATACATAATGTTCAGGCTGGAATTTCCGTAAATTAAAATATTATCTGTCGGGCACTCCATCATCTCGCTTAAAAGCCGCTTTGCCTCAATAATGCCGTCCAAAACGCCATAATTCCGGCAGTCCATTCCCTGTTCGCCAACCATTTCATGGTCAATCGGCAGGACATCGAACATTCCCATGGAGAGATCCAGCTGCTCTTTTCCCGGCTTTCCTCTGGACATATCCAGCTTCATGCCTTTTGCCTTGACTTCCTCATAAGCCTTCATCAGGTTTTTTTGCTCTTCCAACAGTTGCGCTTTGCTCATTTCACCGTATGCTGTCATGGTCATTCCTCCCAGTGTCTCATATATTTCCTTATTTTTTTTCATCCATTAAAACATGTTTGTTCTTCAGCAGATAATCCATCATCGAAATGATCGTCAGTGCCAGGGAAACATAGATCAGGATCTGTTCGATTACTTCAAAGAATATCCCCGGAAAATCCAGGATCAAAACGATGATCATTACCATCTGTATCGCTGTTTTCCATTTGCCCCACCAGCTTGCCGCCAGCACCTGACCGCAGTCAGCCGCCACCAGACGCAGTCCGCTGATGATAAACTCCCGGCTGATTATGATAATTACGATCCAGACCGGGATCTTAACGCCTGATAAGCAGATCAGCGCCGCGCCCACCAGCAGTTTATCCGCTAACGGGTCCATAAATTTACCGAAATTGGTAACCAGATTGTATTTTCTGGCAATATTGCCATCCAACAGATCCGTCAGGCTGGCAACGATAAAAATCAAAACCGCGATATAACGGTCTGCCGTACCAAACAGGTCAGCCAGCATAAATAATATAAAAAACGGAATCAGACACACTCTCATAACCGTTAGTTTATTTGGTAAATTCATATGATACTCCTTTTCTTATCTGTCTGTTTCTAATTCATCCACCGGGATTCCGATCAGATCATAGTCTGCCGAGCCGGTTACCTCCACGGCGATCATGTCTCCCGTCAGCAGTTCTTTCGATGTCTGCACAAACAGACTGCCGTCTACGGAAGGCGCGTCCATATAAGTCCTGCCGATATAGGCATGCTCGTCTGCCAGTTTGCCTTCTATCATCACCAGAAAGCGCTGTCCGATCAGTTCTTCTCCCCGGGCAAAGACAATCTCCTGCTGCAGTTCCATGATCGCATCCCTTCTGGCTTCCCGGACTTCTTCCGGGATCTGATCCGGCATCTCTGCCGCCGGTGTATTTTCTTCTTCCGAATAAGGAAAAACACCCAGACGTTCAAATTCCATTTCGTCTACAAACTGCAGGATCTGTGCATGATCTTCCTCGGTCTCCCCGGGAAATCCGGAGATCAGTGTCGTTCGCAGCACGATATCCGGGATTCGTTCCCGCAGTTTACCGATGACCGCGCGCAGCTGCTTCTGGTTTGTTCTGCGCCCCATTCGTTTTAAGACCGCGTCGCTGGCATGCTGAATCGGAATATCCAGATAATGACAGATCTTTTTTTCTTCCGCGATCACATCGATCAGTTCATCGGTGATCTCTTCCGGATAACAGTATAAAATACGGATCCATACCAGTCCGTCGATCCGGCACAATTCCCGGAGCAGTCGGGGCAGCTGCTTATTGCCGTACAGATCCGTACCGTAAAGCGTGGTTTCCTGCGCCACCAGGATCAGTTCCCTGACGCCCTGCGACGCCAGATTTTTCGCTTCTGCGAGAAGTTCCTCCATCGGAACGCTCCGATAGCCTCCCCGGACGCCCGGGATGGCACAATATGTACAGTGCTTGTCGCAGCCCTCGGCAATTTTTAAATACGCATAATAGCCGCCGGTCGTTACGATCCGCTTCCCCGCAGAGAGCGGCAGCCGGTTCAGATCGGCAAATGCCTCGCCCCTGCCCTTTTTTAAGGTCTCCGTAATCACCTGCCAAATGGCGTCAAAAGCACTGGTTCCTACCAGACCGTCCACTTCGGGGATCTCTTCCCGGATCTCCTTCCGGTAGCGCTGCGCCAGACAGCCTGCGGCGATCAGAACCTTACACCGGCCGGTCTCCTTTAACCTGGCCATTTCAAGAAGCGTATTGATGCTTTCTTCCTTGGCATCGTGAATAAAGCAGCAGGTATTGACAATAATGATATCCGCCTCCTGCTCGTCGTCCGTAAAGGTATAACCGCGGTCGTAAAGCTGTCCCAGCATCTTTTCCGAATCCACCAGATTCTTATCGCATCCAAGCGAAATAAATAAAATATTCATCATTCTGCTTCGGCCGTATCCGCTGCTTCCGCCGTTTCCTCAGTTTCTGCTTCCGCAGCCTCTGCCGTTTCCGCTTCCGCTTCTTCCTCTTCCGGTAAAATGCGGATCTTGCCGTCATACAGTTCCTCTACCGCCATAGACAACGGCTTCTTGCGCGCCTTAAGCGGAGTTGACGCGTCGGAGCCGGCAACGATCTGCCTTGCGCGCTTCGCCGTAGCGATCACGATGGAATACCGGCTGTTTACAACCTTTTCGTGGCCTTCCTCTACCTCACTGTTTACTACCTTCATTAAATCTGAATAAGACGGATGTAACATCTGTGTTTCCTCCTCGTATTATATAGTAGTAGTGTTTATAGACCCTCTCCAAGGTCTTTGTGCTATACTGTTTAAGATACTGTGGA